>NZ_JAWDIV010000006.1:0-301113 GCF_032464655.1 Rhizobium sp. 25PS6 | reverse complement strand
ATTGATCAGTGCAGCGATCGAGTAGGCTGCAAGCGCCGTGCGGATTTCGTCGGTGCCGGCACTGACCGCCTCGGTGATGACGTCGCTCGCACTGTCGACCACATAGATGTCGTTGCCAGCACCACCGATCAGCGTATCATTGCCGGCGCCACCGTCCAGCAGATCATTGCCACCGCCGCCGGTGATCCTGTTGGCGAGCGCATTGCCGGTGCCGGTGAAGCTGGCCGATCCCGTGTAGCTCAGGTTCTCGACATTGGTCAGTGCCGCGATCGAGTAGGTCGCAAGCGACGTGCGGATTTCGTCTGTGCCGGCGCTGGCCAACTCGGTGACGACGTCACTCGCACTGTCGACCACATAGATGTCGTTGCCCGCTCCGCCGATCAGCGTGTCAGCGCCGGCCCCACCATTCAGCGTGTCGTTGCCGACACCACCAGTGATGGTGTTGGCGAGGCTATTGCCTGTCCCGACAAAGGCTGCCGTGCCGATATAGGTGAGGTTCTCGACATTGACGCCAAGCGTATAGTTTGCCAGCACGGTCCTGACCGTGTCGGTTCCCGCGGCGGCGTTCTCGGCAACGCTGTCGCCGGCATTGTCGACGATATAGGTGTCGTCGCCCGTTCCGCCGATCAAGCTATCGGCACCGGCCCCACCATCCAACACATCATTGCCGGCGCCGCCGGTGATCGTGTTGGCCAGCGCATTGCCAGTGCCGGTGAAGTTGGAGGATCCCGTGTAAATCAAATTCTCGACATTGTTGCTGAGAATAGAGCTTGAAAGCGCCGTCCGGACGGTGTCCGTCCCCTTGTTCGCACTCTCGACCACAAAATCGACGCCAGCGTCGACCACGTAGATATCGTTGCCAGCACCTCCGATCAGTGTGTCATTGCCGGCACCGCCATCCAGCAAGTCATTGCCGGCGCCGCCGGTGATCGTGTTGGCGAGGCCGCTTCCAGTTCCGGTAAAAGCGCCAGTGCCGGTGAAGGTGAGGTTTTCGACATTGGCAATATTGGTCAAGGCAAAGGAAGAAAGCGACGTCCTGATCAGATCGGTCCCTTGATTCAGCGCCTCAGTCACCACGTCGGCCAGACTGTCGACATTATAGGTGTCGTTGCCTGTTCCGCCGATCAGTGTGTCATTGCCGGAACCGCCGGAAAGCGAATCATTTCCGGCATTGCCCCAGAGCGTATTGTCCGCCTCATTGCCTACAATCGAATCGTTGCCGGAGCCGGCCTGAACGTTCTCAATCAACGATGCAACATTGCCGTGATAAAGAAGGGCGTTGAAAATGTTGCCGCGGGCATAGCCATTATTTGGGCCTCCTCCCAGGTCGGCCAGCTGGCCCTGGGAAAAAACAGAGTGCCCCCCTGCTCGCAAATCGATTTTAAGGCCGGTCGTATAGGCACTCAAATCATAGGTGTCGGTACCGCCGCCGTCCCAGATTGTTGCGAAGATCCTGTTGGCAGCGGGCGTGATGGCCGCCACCCCGTTGACATAGGTGATGCCCTGGTTGGGATTCCACCTATAGACGGTATCGCCACTGTTCGTCGTATAGTCCGCACCATACATTTCCTGCAGGGCGGCAATGTCGAGCATCATGAAGCTTTGTGGCGCGCCATCATGCTCATACTTGGCCCCACTCTCATCGTCTCCGATGAATGTGTGGTAGGTCATGATCGTATATTCGAGCGAGTCGTAGGCGCTCGGAACGACTGTTCCCCCTTCGTGAGCATGTTTCAGTCCGAGAGCGTGACCCAACTCATGCGCCAGGGTATGGCCCGCATAGTTGCCGAACCTTGGGAAACGATAATCATCTTCGGTGCCAGCATATCGCGTCCCGAACCAGACGTCGCCACCCCGTCCATAGGCAGCTGGCATATAGGCCCCTGCCGTCGGAAGAGAGGGATCCGACGATTGAGCGAACCGCACCGTTGCGGTACCCGCGCTTCCGGCCTCAAAGTTGGCGTTCGTGAACCCCTCGACGGAGAAGCCGTCGTTTGCAGCATTCCCATAGGACTGCTCCATAAAGAATAAGGCGAGAGACTGCTGCTGCGACGAAATTGGAGTGAAAGAATAGTATTTTTCGGGGCCATAGCTATACGATGACGAAGTCGTGGGAAACGCATAGGTTATCGTTCCGTCCCAGGCAAAGAGATCAAGAAGCCCGTCAACTTTGTTATCGCCAGTCCAGTTGACGATCTTCGTCGGAGTAATAAGGTCCGTCATAAAATCCCCGTTTGCGCATCTCATACAGCCGCGCCCAATGCCAGTTTCCCTCTGCCCCAATTCAGGGGAAAATTCAACTAAAAGCTTTATTTCTTAGAAGGAAAGTTTTTGACCTCAGTAACTAACGCTCATGAAGCGCTTCCGCCGCAACCTCTACCGAAGGCCAGAAGACATATTCCAGGATCCTGTGCTCGCCCGTTCGAACCTTCGCAATTGCTGCCACGACGGCACTTAAATTGACATTACAGTCATATGCTGAAATTTATTAAGTCTCAGGCTCGGTGATATCGGGAAAGCGAGAGGTCCGCATTGTTTCGGCGCCGCCGAACGTCGTCTCCGGCTGTTGTGCCGCGGGGTCGTCTCCGGCGTGCCCGCGTCGGGTTCGAGGATCGCATCTGCCGCAATTCGGTGACGCGGCTGTGATCGTTCCATAGCGAGTGAAGGGAAAACTTCGAGCTTGACGACGGCGTCCTGTCCGACCGTGGTGAAGCCGATGTCCTTCTTGAAAGCGTCAATTTCGAGCTCAAACGCGCTCCCCAAGAAAACCCGGCGAAGCTGAAGTCCCGCTGAGCCGGTCAGCTTGAAAGCCTGCTCCGGGCGTTCTCCGCCAATTCCTGCACCCGGTCTACCGGGATGCGGCCGATCAGCATGAAGGCATGCGTCGCATTCGACCAGTAGACGACATTCATACCTTTGCGGCTTTCGAGGTCCGGCGCCTTCGGCCCCGCGTCAGACTTGACGATGCAGAGCGCCATCGGCCCGGTCTCGGGGTCGAGATAGGCGATCTGGGCGAGCGCCTTACCGTCATATTGCAGCAACAGGGCGCGTTTGAAATCGATGCCCGGGAGCGAGATGGCCTCGGGGGAGAGTGAGAGGCCGAGCTTCTCGTCAAGACCGGCGAGCTGGGCGGCCTGGTCCTCCCTGGCTGGCACGGGGCCGGCCAGACTTTCCGGAGTATAGAGCGAGACATAGTCGGCGACCACGGCGCGCCACTCGCTGTTTTCATCCTTTGCCGAAAAGCGTGCTCCGATGCCGATGACGGCGCGGTCGATGGCGATGCCGGCGACCAGCGAGGCGGCGAGCGCGCCGAGGAAGCGGCGGCGGCTGGCGAATAGGGGTGCGGAGGCGGATTTTGCGCGTTGCTGGACGGGGATGGCGGCGAGGATCGCCTCCAGCTTCTCGCGTGGGGCTTCGGCGAGCAGCGGAGCGAAGACTTGCTTGAACGGCAGGCTGGCGCGCGCCAGGAATTCCAGCCGTTCAGCGGTGCTCTCGTCTTCGTTCACGATGGCTTCAATGCGCGCAGCCTCTTCGGCCGTCAGTTCGCCGTCGATGAAGGCGGTCAGTTCCTCGTCGGAGGGAATGGTCTGTTTCGTCGTCATTGCCGTCCCCCTTCCGGTCCAGCGTCGGAGAGCTTGGCGCGGGCCGCCGCCAGCCGGCTCATCACGGTTCCGATCGGGATATCCAATATGCCTGCAACCTCGCGATAGGAAAGTCCTTCCACATAGGCGAGGAAAACCACCGTCCTCTGCGCCTCGGGCAGCGCATTTACCTGTTTCAGCACCTGACCCGCCATCACATGGGTTTCGGTGTCGTGCGCGCCGTCGAAGGTCAGCGTCTGCCCGGCATCGACAAAACCCTGGCCCTGGCGCACCCGGCGGGAGCGGATCTCGTTCAGCCAGATCGAATGCAGGATCGAAAACAGCCAGCGGTCGAGCCGGGTGCCGGGGATGAACTGATCGGCGCGCTCCAGCGCACGAAGGCAGGTCGCCTGCACCAGGTCGTCGGCGACATCGCGCTGATGCGAGAGAACGAGACCATAACGCCAGAGCCTTGCCAGATTTTCCGTCAGGCCGCTCCTGATATCCGCTTCGCTCGCGATGGCCGCCTCCGCCAATCCTGCATCCCTCGAAACCGCCGGATGAACCGGCGATTCCATTCTCGCGCGACTATAGGCAGGAAATATGCTGCGCGCGACCGACATTCTTACATCCCTTTCGCGGTTCAAATCTTCCCGCCCTGCCTGCCGATCAGATCTTCGACGGGTCGAGGATTGCGGCGTTCAGGTCCTGATATTCCTCGCAGCCGGTGCCGCAGATCGCCTTGATTGACTTCAGCTGGTCCTTGGCGAGATCGAGCTGACCCTTGATGACATAGGCTTCGCCGAGATATTCGCGGACCTTGGCATATTGCGGGTCCATCTTCACAGACTGTAGATAATAGGAGATGCCCTCGTCGGTGCGGCCGAGCTTGCGGGTGGCATAACCGCGATAGTTCAGCACTTCGGCGGTGTTCTGATCCTTGACCGTGTCGAGCATGGCAAGCGCCTCCTCGTAGCGGCCGGCCTTGGCCAGCGAATAGGCATAGTCGGCGCGGTTCTCGTCGGAGACGTTGGCGCTCTGCTGCTTGACGCATTTCTTGGTCTTCTGGTCGTAGATCTCGCCCTTTTTGCAGGTGGGTGTCGTGCTGCTATCATCGCCGATCGCAAAAACCGGGCCGGAGACAACAGAAGCGGCAAGGCAGCCGCCGAGAATGATGGAAGCGATGCGGGCTGTCATGATCGTCATGGGGAACTCCTCGAAAGTGACGTTGCGAGGAAAGAACACCGCTGCATCCAGCTTTATTCGGCTGCCGCTTGCATTTCTTTCTTCACCCTTTCGTGAAGCTTCAGAGCTGAATAATTTGGGCGTCCGCGTGTTTTCCTTCGTTCCGCCGGAGGGACAAGGAGAATTCTGTGACCGATACCGTCAAACTCGTCAGCCTCGCCGTTGCCACACCCGAACATGTCATTTTCCAAAAGCAGGCGGTCGAAGCCTCGGCCCGGCTGTTTGCCGACCGCTTCGAGGATTTCCGCCATCTTGCCCGCGTCTTCGATAGCGCCGGCATCGAAAAGCGCCATGCGGCGCGGCCGCTTGCCTGGTTCGACGAGCCGCATGGCTGGCACGACCGGATGCAGGCCTTTGCAGAGGTGGCAGGCGGGCTTTTCGTCGAGGCTGCCAGCTCGGCCCTTCGCCAGGCAGGGCTTGAGGCCGGCGATGTCGACTGTGTCGTGACGGTCTCCTCCACCGGTTTTACGACGCCGAGCCTCGATGCGCAGCTTGCCGGCCGGATGGGTTTCAGACCCGACATCGAGCGCGTGCCGGTCTTCGGGCTCGGCTGTGCCGCCGGCGTGTCGGGCTTTGCGATCGCCTCGCGGCTGGCGCAAAGCCGGCCGGGCACTGTGGTGCTTTTCGTCTCGATCGAGCTTTGCACGCTTGCCTTTCGGCTGGACGAGCTGACGCGGCCGAACATCATCGCGACGGCGCTTTTCGGCGACGGCGCAGCCGCCTGCGTGCTGCGATCAGGCGAAGACGGGCTGGCGGAAGTGGAATCGACCGGCGAACATCTTTTTCCCGACACGCTCGATATCATGGGCTGGAAGATCGATGATGGCGGCTTCGGCATCGTGCTGGCGCAATCGCTGCCGGCCTTTGCCGAAAAGGAGCTCGGCCCGGCGGTAACGGCCATTCTGGCGCGAAACGGGCTGAGGGTGGAGGATATCGACCGCTTCATCTGCCATCCCGGCGGCACGAAGGTGCTGGCCGCGATGGAGAGCGCGCTTTCGCTGGTCCCGGGCACGCTGGATCACGAGCGCGCCGTGCTCGCCGAATACGGCAACATGTCCTCGCCAACCATCCTGTTCGTGCTGGAGCGGGCAATCCGCGCCGGGTTGCCGGAGCGCTCCGCGATGATCGCCATGGGGCCGGGCTTTTCGGCCAGCTGCGTGACGCTCAGGAGGATCGCATGATGTGGCCGTCGGTCGCGCTCCTTGCCTTCGTGACGCTGCAGCGGCTGGGGGAACTTGTGCTCGCCCGGCGCAATACGGCGGCGCTTCTTGCCGGAGGCGCCAGAGAGGTCGCACCCGATCATTATCCCGTCATGGTGGCGCTGCATGCCGGCTGGATCATCGGCCTTTGGCTCATTGCACCGGGCAGGCCTGTCGCGCTCTTCTGGTTTCTGATGTTCATGGGGCTGCAGGCGCTGCGGCTCTGGGTGCTGGCGACGCTGAAAGGCCGCTGGACGACGCGCATCATCATCCTGCCCGGCGCGCCGCTCGTCAGATCCGGGCCCTATCGCTTCCTCCGCCATCCGAACTATGCGATCGTCGTCGGCGAGATCGCCGCCCTTCCCCTCGCCTTCGGTCTGCCGCTTTACGCGATCGTTTTTTCTATTCTCAACGCGCTTATCCTCCATGTCCGCGTGAAGGCTGAAAATGCCGCACTGAAAAGCGCAATGATTTTGAAATGAATGCGATTTTCCGTTTGCGTCGCGGTATCGGCACGGGCATTTTCACCGCGTTAGACAAAGCGGAATGCAAGCGGAAATGGCGAAAAACGCAATCGTGCTCGGCGCCGGCATCGTCGGGGTTTCCACGGCCATCCATCTTCAGCGCCGCGGCCGGCAGGTGACGCTGATCGACCGCAAGGATCCGGGCAATGAAACCTCGTTCGGCAATGCCGGCCTGATCCAGCGGGAAGGTGTGGCACCTTACGGCTTTCCCCAGCAGCTCGGGCTTTTGCTGCGTTATGCGCTGAATAACCGCATCGACGCGCATTATCACCTGCGCACGCTGCCGAGCCAGATCGCCTTTCTCGGCCGCTACTGGTGGAACTCCAATGCGCCGCGCCATGCGATCATTACCCGGGCCTATGCACCGCTGATCGAAAATTCGGTTGTCGAACACAAGGACCTGATCGAGGCGTCGCAGGCCGAAGGGCTGATCCGCAAGGACGGCTGGATAAAGATTTTCCGCACTGAAGCCAAGCGCGACCAAGCGCTTGCGGAGGCAGCACTTTGGCAGAATGAATTCGGCGTCGAGTATGACAGCCTGACTCCGGCCGACATCGCCCGCATGGAACCTGATATGACCAGCGATTTCGCCGGCGGCATTCGCTGGCGCGATCCCTGGTCGGTGCTCGATCCGCATGCGCTGACATCGGCCTATCGCCGCTATTTCGAGAGCCTCGGTGGCCGGTTCGTCACGGGAGATGCCGCCTCGCTCGGTCCGTTCGGGTCCGGCTGGAAAATCATGACGGCGGAAGGTCCGCTCGAAGCCGAGGATGCGGTGATGGCACTCGGCCCCTGGGCGGCCATTGCAACGCGGCGGCTCGGCTATTCCTTCCCGCTCGGCGTCAAGCGCGGCTATCACATGCACTATGCCGCTGAGGGCAATGCCGTGCTCCACAATTGGACGCTCGATGCCGAGCGCGGCTATCTCCTTGCGCCGATGAACCGCGGCATCCGCCTGACGACAGGGGCGGAGTTTGCAACGCTTGACGCGCCGAAGACGCCGGTCCAGCTCGACCGCGCCGAGGCCGTGGCGCGCACCATCTTCCCGCTCGGAGGCAGGCTCGATCCCGAACCCTGGATGGGCGCGCGCCCCTGCACCCCGGATATGATGCCTGTTATCGGCAAGGCGCCGCGCCATCAGGGCCTGTGGTTTGCCTTCGGCCATGCCCATCACGGCCTGACGCTCGGGCCGGTGACCGGTCGCGTGCTTGCCGAACTCATCACCGGCGAGACGCCGTTCATCGATATCGCGGCCTATTCGCCGCAGCGTTTCAACCCGTAATACCGAGAGCTGCGAGACCCTTAAGCGCCGTTGCCGCGATGCCGTCCACCGTGTCGTCGATATCGACAGTGACGACGCCTTGCTCGCCTGTCGGCACCTCAAGTGTCGCCAGCTGGCTGTCGAGCAGCGAGACCGGCATGAAATGCCCCTTGCGCTCGCCCATACGCTTCACCAGCAGCGCCCTGGAACCTTCGAGATAGACGAAGAACAGATTGCCGCCGGCAGCGGCCCTCAGCCTGTCGCGATAAAGGCGCTTCAGCGCCGAGCAGGAAACGATGATGCCCTCGCACTTTTCCAGCGAGGCTTTCATGTCGTCGCCGATGCGGTCGAGCCAGGGCATCCGGTCGTCATCGGTCAGCGCAATGCCCTTCGACATCTTCTCGACATTGGCGGCGGGATGCAGCGCATCACCTTCGACGAAGGCCAAGTGCAGCGCTTCGGCGAGTTTTTCGCCGACGGAGGATTTGCCGCAGCCGCTGACACCCATGACGATGATCGCATGGGGTTTGTTCGTCCGCCCATCCGGCATGTTTGCTCCTCAGCTTATCTTCCCGCTCAGTCGAGCGGGAAATGACAGGCATATTGTTGTGCGCCTTCTCCACTTAATTCGGGAGAAACCTGGCGACAATAGTCCTGCGCCTTCCAGCAGCGCGGATTGAAGTGGCAGCCCGACGGCGGCTTCAAGGGCGACGGCAGTTCGCCCTGCAGGCGGATGCGGGTCTTCTCGCGCTCGGGATCGGCGATCGGGGTCGCCGACAACAAGGCGGCCGTATAGGGATGGCGCGGCCGGGCGAAGACTTCGGCGGCAGGACCGGTTTCGATCGGGCGGCCGAGATACATCACCATCACCTCGTCGGCGATGTGATGGACGACCGAGAGACCATGCGAGATGAAGAGATAGGCAAGCCCCATCTCCTTCTGCAGATCCATCAACAGGTTCAGCACCTGCGCTTGGATCGACAGATCGAGGGCCGAGACCGGTTCGTCGAGCACCAGTACCTTCGGCCGCAGCATCAGGGCGCGGGCAATGGCGATGCGCTGGCGCTGGCCGCCGGAGAACATATGGGGGTAACGGCCATGATGCTCCGGACGCAGACCGACGCGGGCCATCATCTCCTCCACCTTGCGACGGCGCGCGGCGGCATCGAGATCGGTATTGATCTTCAGCGGTTCTTCAAGAATCGCGCCGACCTTCTGGCGCGGGTTGAGCGAGCCGTAAGGATTCTGGAAGACGATCTGCACTTGGCTGCGCAAGCTGCGGTCGCCGACGCGCGCCGGCTTGCCGTCGATCAGCAATTCGCCGGCCGTCGGATCCTCGATCATCGTGACCAGACGGGCGAGTGTCGACTTGCCGCAGCCGGATTCGCCGACGACGGCGAGCGTCTTGCCGGAATGCAGGCTGAAGCTGACGCCGTTCAGCGCCTTGACGGTTGCGTCGGCTTTGAAGAGACCGCGGTTGACCTTGTAGAAACGGGCGAGATCCCTGCCCTCAAGAACAGCGCCCGTCATACCAGGTCTCCTGCAGTTTCAACGGCGATGACACCGGGATGCCCCAGCGGCTTGCCGTCCTTCAATGGATAATTGCACAAAGCCTGGCCGAGCTCCGGGCCCTGGCGCACCACGCCGCGATCGCATTCGACCGTGGCATAACCGCAGCGCGGCGCGAAAAGACAGCCTGTCGGGCGACCATGCTGGCCGGGAACGACGCCGGCGATCGAGGGAAGACGCTGGCCGACTTTGGCGCGTTCGGGGAGGGCTGCCAGCAGAGCTGCGGTATAGGGATGATGCGGATCGCGGAACAGTGCCCTCACCGGCTGTTCCTCGACCTTCTGGCCGGCATATTGCACCTGCACGCGCTCGGCGGTTTCGGCGACGACACCCATGTCGTGGGTGATCAGCACCAGCGCCATGCCCTGCTCCTTCTGCAGGCGAACGAGCAGATCGAGGATCTGCGCCTGGATCGTCACGTCGAGCGCGGTCGTCGGCTCGTCGGCGATCAGGAGCTTCGGATTGCAGGCGAGCGCCATGGCGATCATGACGCGCTGGCTCATGCCACCGGACATCTGATGCGGAAAGTTCGACAGGCGGTCTTCCGGCGCCGGAATGCCGACGAGGTTCAAGAGCTCGATAGAGCGTTGGCGGCGCTCCTTCCGGTTGAGGCCCATATGAAAGCGCAGGGTCTCGCCGAGCTGGAAGCCGACCGTGAAGCACGGATTGAGGCTCGACATCGGCTCCTGGAAGATCATCGCCATATCCTTGCCGATGATCCTGCGGCGCTGGCGGGCGGAGATGCCGCGCAGATCCTTGCCGTCGAACTGCATCCGGTCGGCGGTGATCTTCGCCGTCCACGGCAGAAGCCCCATCAGGGCCAGCATGGCCACGGATTTACCCGAGCCGGATTCGCCGACGACCGACAGGATCTCGCCCTTATCGCAGGCAAGCGACACGCCGTCGACGGCGCGGAATAGACCGGAAGAGGTCTGGAATTCGACCGTCAGATTTTCAATCTCGAGGAGTGACATCACGACCTCTTCAGTTTGGGATCGAGCGCGTCGCGCAGGCCGTCACCCATCAGGTTGATGGCGAGAACGGTGATGAGGATGGCAAGACCCGGGAATGTCACCACCCACCAGGCGCGCGAGATGAACTCACGGGATTCGGCCAGCATCGTTCCCCATTCGGGTGTCGGCGGCTGGGCACCCATGCCGAGAAAACCGAGGGCAGCGGCATCGAGAATCGCCGCCGAAAAGGCGAGCGTCGCCTGAACGATCAGTGGCCCAAGACAGTTTGGCAGGATCGTCTTGAACATCAACCGGAAGGTGCCCGCACCGGCGACCCGCGAGGCGATCACATATTCCTTCTCGCGCTCTGAAATGACCGAGGCCCGCGTCAGCCGGACGAAATGCGGCTGGTTGACCAGCGAAATCGCGATCATCGCATTGGTGAGACCCGGCCCGAGCACGGCCACCAGCACGAGAGCGAGCAGCAGTGACGGGAAGGCCAGGATGATATCCATCAGGCGCATGATTGCCGTATCGATCTTGCCGCGGAAAAATCCGGCAACGAGCCCGATCAGGACTCCCGAAATGACCGAAAGCGTGACGACGACGACGCCGATGAAGAGCGAGAACCGCGCGCCGTAAATCAGGCGCGAGAGGATATCGCGGCCAACGGCATCCGTTCCGAGCGGGTAGGAGGCGCTGCCCGCCTCCATCCAGAACGGTACGGCCAGAAGCACCTGGCGGTTCTGCTCGTTCGGCGCATGCGGCGCAAAGAGCGGCGCAAGGACTGCAACGACCAGGATGATGCTGAACACCACGAGGCCGATGACGGCGCCCTTGTTGCGGGAGAAATAATGCCAGAACTCCGCAAGAGCGGATGGCTGGCCGGTTTTGACGGTGACCGTGCTCATGGACCGCTCCTAGTGACGAATGCGCGGATTGATGAAGCCATAGAGAACATCAACAATCAAATTGACCAGCATGATGACGCCGGCGATCAGCAGAAGGCCGCCCTGGACGACGGCGTAATCGCGCTTGAAGACCGAATCGACCATCCATTTGCCGATGCCCGGCCAGGAGAAGATCGTTTCGGTGAGGATGGCGCCGGCAAGAAGAACGCCGATCTGAAGACCGATCGTGGTGATGACAGGGATCATCGCGTTGCGCAGCGCGTGCACGCCGACGACACGCAGTGGCTTCAAGCCTTTGGAGCGCGCGGTGCGGACATAGTCCTCACCCAGCACCTCGAGCATCGCCGAACGCGTCTGGCGTGCGATGACGGCGAGCGGGATGGTTGCCAGCACGATGGTCGGCAGAATGAGGTAGCTGACGGCCGAGGCGAAGGCTCCCTTCTGGCCCGACAGCAGGCTGTCGACGAGCATGAATCCGGTGACTGGCTTGAAGAAATACATCAGCGAGATGCGGCCGGAAACCGGCGTCCAGCCGAGATAACCGGAGAAGAAGATGATGAGCAGCAGACCCCACCAGAAAATCGGCATGGAATAACCGATGAGCGCCACACCCATCACGCTCTGATCGAACCACGTGCCTCGCTTGACGGCCGCAAAGACGCCGGCGGGCACGCCAAGACAGACGGCGATAATGATGGCACAGAGCGAAAGCTCCAGCGTTGCCGGGAACAATGTGAAGAACTCGCCGAGAACGGGCCGCTTGGTGACGATCGACGTGCCGAGATCGCCTTGCAGCACTTTTCCGAGATAATCGAAATACTGCACATATATGGGCCGGTCGAAACCGAGATCGTGCATGATCTGGGCGTGACGTTCCGGCGCCATCACACGTTCACCCGACAAAAGCATGACGGGGTCGCCGGGGATCATGCGGATGAACGAGAAGGCTATCAGCGAAACGCCAAGGAATGTCGGGATCAGCACCGCGAGGCGGCCGATGAAAAAACGCAACATAGCAGGTTTTCCAATAGTTTCCGGCGGTCAGGGGAACCTGACCGCCGGCCGCACCCGGCGTTGACCGGGCAGTTTACAGATTTTTTATTATTCGGAAATGTCCACACCGTCGAAGCGGTGAATTCCGAGCGGGTCCATGAGGAAGCCCGAGACCTTCTTGCTCATCGGAACGAAGACCAATGAGTGGTCGAGCGTATTCCAGGGAGCTTCCTTCTTGAAGATCAGCTGAGCCTGCTCATAGGCCTTCGTGCGCTCGGCGACGTCGGCCGTCAGCTTGGCCTTCGTCATCAGATCGTCGAATTCCTTGTTGCACCACTGAGCGCGGTTGTTGCCGCCGACAGCATCGCAGCCAAGCAACGTATCCATGAAGTTGTCGGGGTCGCCGTTGTCGCCGGTCCAGCCAAGGATGACGGCACCGTCGCGATTCTTGTCGGACGAGAGCTTCAGATATTCGGCCCATTCATGGGTGACGATTTCCGCATCGACACCGACCTTGGCCAAGTCGGCCTGCATCAATTCTGCGGCGCGGCGCGCGTTCAACATGTACGGACGCGAAACCGGCATCGCCCAGATTTTCATCTTCAGATCCTTGACGCCGGCATCTGCCAGCATCTTCTTCGACGCATCGGGATCGTACTTGTCGTCTACGACGGCATCGTTATAGGACCACATCGTCGGCGGGATCGGGTTCTTGGCAACGGCCGCGGCACCCTGGAAGACGGCGTCGACGATCGCCTGCTTGTTGATTGCCATGTTCAGCGCCTTGCGGACTTCGGCCTTGTCGAAGGGAGCAATCAAGGTGTTGTAGGCGAGATACGAAACGTTCAGGCCGGCCTGCTCGAGCACGGTCAGGTTCTCGTCCTTCTTGAGTTCGGAGACGTCGGCCGCATTCGGATAAGGAATGAGGTGGCATTCGCCGGCCTTCAGCTTCTGCGCGCGGACGGCAGCATCAGAGGTGATCGCGAAAACCAGATCGTCGATCTTTTCCTTGCCCTTGAAATAGGTTTCGTTCGCCTTGTAGCGGATGACGGCATCCGGCTGGTAGGCGACGAAGGTGAACGGTCCGGTGCCGAGCGGCTGCTGGTTGAGCTGCGCCATCTTGCCGTCGGCGGCAAGCTTGTCGGCATATTCCTTGGAGACGATCGAGGCGAAGTCCATGGCCAGGTCGGCGAGGAACGGCGCTTCGGGATGATTAAGGACAAACTTGACGGTGAGGTCATCGACCTTCTCGATCGACTTAATCAGCTCGGGAAAGCCCATGCCGGCGGCGTATTCGTAAGAGCCACCCTCGACATACTTGTTCCACGGATTGTCAGCCTTGAGCTGACGCTCGAACGAGAAGATGACGTCGTCGGCATTGAAGTCACGCGTCGGGGTGAAGAAGTCGGTGGTCTGGTACTTGACGCCAGGATGAAGCTTGAAGGTGTATTCCGTGCCGTCGGCCGAAACGCTCCAGCTGTCGGCCAGGCCCGGCTCGATCTCGGTCCCGCCATGCTTGAATTCGACGAGGCGGCTATAGACTGTGCGCGACGACGCGTCGAAGGTCGTGCCTGCCGTATAGAGGCTGGGGTCGAAGCCTTCCGGCGAGCCCTCGGAGCAATAAACAAGGGTCTTGGACCAGGCCGACGTCGCCATGACGGAAATCAAGGCCGTCGCTGCCAGCAGGACAGAGATCTTTTTCATAATATTGTTTCCCGGTTGTTCTTTTTTGATGTTTGGAGGCCGTAGATTGCCATCTCGGTCGACGCTCGATGGAACGATATTTATTTACTGAAAGCAACGGGCTACGCAGAAAATTTTTCCAGCTGGACAATTTTAGAAATTTTCCGTCAAAAATCAGCCTCATTCGGAAATATTCGCACAAAAAAGACCGAAATTTTGTCGTATTTGGTATAAAAACGCGCCCATCGCGACACGCAGCCGGCATTTCCCCGTTCCGGAGGCTATGTGAGATGCCCGCAAAACAAAAACCGCGGTTGCTGGGGGCAACCGCGGTTCAGAAGTTCATCCTGGTCTTTTGATCAGGCGGCGGGGGCAACGATCGCGGGTTTGCGATAGGCCGGCTCGCCGGTGATTCCGAGAAGGAAGTTGATCTGCGGACGCGCCTTGACGAGGTCGTCAATGGAGTATTCCGAAAGCACGGCAAAGAAAGCGTTGAGCGCCTTGCGCAACGCCGAATTCAAACCGCAGCTGTCGACCAGCGGGCATTCGACCTCACCGTCGTCCTCGAAGCATTCGGCCATGGCGAAGTTGTCTTCCGTCACCCGAACGACGTCGAAAAGACTAATGTCGGCGGCCGGTTTGCCCAAGCGCACACCGCCGTTGCGACCGCGCACCGTTTCGACCAGGCCCGCCTTGTTCAGCGGCTGGAGGATCTTGAAAAGAAAGAGCTCGGAAACGCCATAGGCCCTGGCGATTTCCGGAATCCGGCTCAAGTGCCCGTCGTTGGCAGCACAATACATCAACATGCGAACCGCATAGTTCGTCTGCTTCGTCAACCGCATGCCATTCTCCTGACTCGTCTGTTCAGACTTATATAGGCGGTTTGCTAGTTTTGAACAATTCCAAAATATGAAATTCGCATTCAGCTTATGAGGCCATTTGCCGCGACGTCAATCCCGCCTCAGGATCTCGACGTAATCGAAGATCGCCTGCTTGCGCTCGGGCGTGCCTTTGCGCACCAGTTTGACCTCGGCACTGGGGAAAAGCAGATGGTGAGCAGACCTTGTCTCCGGACATCCTCGACGCCGGGCCGATATCGCCGGCAATCACCATCACGAGGAAAAATTCGGGAGCCAAAAGGCCCCCGAATTACAGATAGCAGATTGGACTGTCGTGACGATCACTTCATCGTCGGCATGACGAATTCCGCGCCGCTCTTGATGCCGGAGGGCCAGCGGGCGGTGACGGTCTTGGTCTTCGTCCAGAACTTGATCGAATCCGTGCCGTGCTGGTTGAGGTCGCCGAAGCTCGATGCCTTCCAGCCGCCGAAGGAGTGGTAGGCGAGCGGAACCGGGATCGGAACGTTGATGCCGATCATGCCGATGTTGATGCGCGAGGCAAAATCGCGGGCTGCATCGCCGTCACGGGTGTAGATGGCGACGCCGTTGCCATATTCGTGCTTCATCGGCAGAGACAGCGCCTCCTCATAGTTCTGGGCACGAACGACGGAGAGAACAGGCCCGAAGATCTCGGTCTTGTAGATATCCATCTCGGGCGTGACGTGATCGAACAGGCAACCGCCGACGAAATAGCCGTCTTCATAGCCCTGGAGCTTGAAATCGCGGCCGTCGACGACGAGCTTGGCACCTTCCTCGATGCCGCGGTCGATCAAGCCGCGAACGCGGGTATAGGCTTCCTTGGTGACGAGCGGGCCCATGTCGGCCTTATCGTCGGTATAGGGGCCGATGCGCAGGGATTCGATCTTCGGCGTCAGCTTCTCGACGAGGCGGTTGGCGGTCTCCTCGCCGACCGGAACGGCAACCGAGATCGCCATGCAGCGCTCGCCGGCCGAACCGTAGCCTGCGCCCATCAACGCGTTGACGGCCTGATCCAGGTCAGCGTCGGGCATGATGATCATGTGGTTCTTGGCGCCGCCGAAGCACTGGGCGCGCTTGCCGTTCATCGCTGCGGTGCCGTAGACGTAGCGGGCGATCGGCGTCGAGCCGACGAAGGAGACGGCGCCGATATCGGGATCGGTGAGGATCGCGTCGACCGCACCCTTGTCGCCATTGACGACATTGAGGATGCCGGCGGGCAGGCCGGCCTCGATCATCAGTTCGGCGAGACGGATCGGCAGGGAGGGATCACGCTCGGAGGGCTTCAGGATAAAAGCGTTGCCGCAGGCGATCGCCGGCGCAAACATCCACATCGGGATCATGCCCGGGAAATTGAAAGGCGTAATGCCGGCGCCGATGCCGACCGGCTGGCGGATCGAATACATGTCGATCGCCGGCCCGGCGCCTTCGGTGAACTCGCCCTTGGCGAGATGGGGAATGCCGCAGACGAACTCGCAGACTTCGAGGCCGCGGATCACGTCGCCCTTGGCATCCTCGATCGTCTTGCCGTGCTCCTTGGAGAGGATTTCGGCAAGCTCGTCCATGTGCTTGTTCAGGAGTTCGACGAACTTGAAGAAGACCCGGGCGCGGCGCTGCGGATTGGTGGCAGCCCATTTCGGCTGCGCAGCCTTGGCATTTTCGACGGCGGCGCGCAATTCCTCGACGCTTGCGAGCGCGACCGTCGCCTGGACTTCGCCGGTTGCCGGATTGTAGACATTGCTTACGCGGCCGCTGGTGCCGGCAACCTGTTTGCCGCCGATGAAATGACCGATCTCACGCATGGGTGTTCCTCCTGTTTTTGGATGGCCGACAATCGCACTTCAATTTGCACAAATCAATGCGCTGATATAAGCAACCGTTGTGCGCAAATTATAGCTCCATCATTGCATCAGGCGCTGCCGTTGCTTCCAAACTTGGCACGGCACGCCAACAAGTCAAACGCCGACACGTCAAACCCTGGGGGAGGTCAAACCGATGAGCCGGAAACCCGTCGTCAGAATGGCGGAGCTGGAGATCGATCCGGACACGCTTGAAACCTATCGTGCATTGCTCACGGAAGAAATCGAAGCATCCGTCGCGCTGGAAGACGGCGTCCTTTCCCTGAGCGCTGTTTCCATCAGGGACAACCCAAACCGGATCCATATTCTTGAAGTCTACGCCGACCAGGAAGCATACGAGGCCCATCTGCGAACACCGCATTTCCTTAAGTACAAGAACCAGACGGCGCACATGGTGACATCGCTGACGCTTATCGAGGTCGATCCGATCGCAATGCGTGCCAAGCCATGAACTGGGACGATGTTCGTATTTTCCTCGCCGTCGCCCGCACCGGGCAGATCCTTGCCGCCTCGAAGCGGCTGGGGCTCAATCACGCCACGCTCTCGCGCCGACTGACTTCGCTGGAAGAGGCGTTGAAGACGCGGCTTTTCATCCGTCGCACGAATGGCTGCGAGCTGACGGCCGAAGGCGAAGTGTTCCTGGCATCCGCAGAGCGGATGGAAACGGAAATGCTGGCCGTGCAGGCCAGCCTCGGCCACACAGATACGGCAATTGCCGGGACTGTGCGCGTCGGCGCGCCCGACGGCTTCGGTGTTTCCTTTCTTGCGCCGCGCATGGGCAGGTTGATCGAGCGCCATCCGGAACTGAAGATCCAACTCGTGCCGGTTCCACGCTCTTTCTCGCTCTCGCTGCGCGAGGCCGATATCGCCATCACGCTCGAGCGACCCGACCAAGGGCGGCTCGTTTCCTCGAAGCTGACGGATTACACGCTCGGCCTTTATGCCTCGCGAAATTATCTGGCGTCCCAGGGAACACCTGCCGATATCGACGCGCTTAAGGCGCATCGCCGCATCGGCTATGTCGAAGACCTGATCTTCACCGCGTCCCTGAATTTTTCCGGCGCAGTCATGCGGAGCTGGGATGCAGGCTTTGAGATTTCGACGGCGATCGGACAGACGGAGGCGGTGCGAACAGGCGCCGGCATCGGCATCCTGCATGATTATATCGCCAGGCAATATCCGGAACTCCAGCGCATTCTGCCGGAAGTTTCGATCCGGCGCGCCTACTGGACGACCTATCACGAAACCGCGCGCGACCTGCTACGCGTCAGGAGTGTCGCCGATTTTCTTCAGGAACTCGTCAGCGCCGAACGGCACATCTTTCTTTAAGCCTTGAAAGTGTGTTTTGCCGGTTCGTCGTTCTCGTCGGGATTGGGAACCGGCGCTTCGTCGGGCAGCCGGTCAGGCTCCGGTTCCTTGATCGGAGGCTCCGGCTTCCAGCCGGGCCCGGGCATCGGCGGCTGGTCTGGAATGGGTTCGTTGGGCACGGACATGACCGCCTCCCTTTGATGATTTCAGTTTACGCGACGTTCGGGGTTATTTGTCCGGCTTCAGCGATTCCGCAGCACGCATCGGCATGCTGTCGATGATGGCGAAGAGCTCGCCATCGGTAATCGGCTCGCTGGCCTTAAGCTTCACGGTGCCGTCCTTGCCGAGAAGGAAAGCGGCGAATTCGCCGACCTCCGGCGCATCGAGATCGCGGCGGATCGCTTCGCCGTCGAGGCCGTCAGCCGCACCGAAGATCGGTCGAACGCCGGCACCGGAAATCTTCAGCACCACCAGGTCACGCTCATCGAGGGCCGAGCGGTTGGCCAGCAGCTGATTTTCTTGCCGAGCGGCGCGGGAATTATCCCTGTCGGCGAATAGGATAAAGACGCGGTTCTTCCACTGGAACTGGGCGAGGCTTTCGATCGGCGCATAAGCGCTGTTGGTCTCGTCGATCTTCGTCGCACCGTAGAGCAGGGTCTTCGACATGCATATTCTCCCGTTAACATGGAGAACGACCCGGTGCGACATGGGTTCCATCGAAACGACAGGAACCAAGTTTTCATTCTGGTGGTGGGGGGAAATGGTACGGTTGGGGGGTCTCGAACCTCCGACCTCAGGTGCCACAAACCTGCGCTCTAACCAACTGAGCTACAACCGCATAAATCGCGCTTGGCGCGACGGGGGTCACATACGAGGACTTGGCGAGGAATTCAAGTCCCATTCCTCGTCAATATACAAAAAGGCTGGACGCGAGGTCCAGCCTTTTATCTCCGATCGGTAAAGACCGATCAGGCAACCTTGAAGGAAGCCATGGCCTTTTCGGCGGCGTCCTTGGAGGGCTTTGCGAGCTTTTCGGCCACCTGCTTGGTGGTTTCCTGGATCGACTTCGCCTGTTCGACGGTGAGTTCGGCCTGCTTGCGGATGAACGAGGTCTGCAGCTCGAAGAATTCGGCCGGGGACTTGACGCCGAGCAGCGCTTCGAAGTGCGACAGCGAGTTCTCGGAATTGATGCGCAGGATGTCGATCGCCTTCAGGCCGATCTCGACCGAGCCGGCCTGAGCCGTCTGGACGGTGGCTTCGAGCGTCTTGCCGGCTTCCTCGCCAGCGGTCTTCAGCTTGGCATAGGCGTCCTTCGACTGCTGAGCGCCCTTTTCGGCGAATTCACGGAAGGATTCCGAGAACTTGGACGGGTCGAAAGAAGCGATTGAAAAAACGTCGTCGGTCTTTATGGTAGCCATGGGTCGCATCCTTTGGGCTGAGGCAGTCGCTGCCTGGTAGTTGGGATGATGCTTATATAAGACATTCCATTGTGCATTGCAACATTTATTGTGCAGTGCACAAGACGTTAACCTTTCCGGCCGAAAACACCCTCCTCTTCTGGACCGGCATGCGCCCCGCAGTTATTAATAAGCCGTTAATTTAATAAGGCCGACAGCGACAAGGTTCGATCATGCCCGCAGTCCAATATCCGTTCATCGATATCGCCGTGCATGCACGGGTGCGGGAACGCTTTTCACGCGGCGAGGCCATGGTGCTGTTTTCGGCCGATCTTGCTCGTCTGCTCTGGGCGAACGGTGCGGGTGCCGAGCTTTTCGGCCATTCGGCAGTCTATGACCTGCTCGATCAGGGGGTCGACCGCGCCGACATCACCTTCCGCCAGCTGGAAACGGCGGCGCGCCAGCTCACAGATATCGGAGACAGCCGCAGCCTGATGATCCGCGTTGCCAAGGGCTTCCAGCGTGCGCAGGTGCAGGCGGCAGCCGAACTAATCCGGCTTTCCCAGGGCGAAAAGGCCATCCTGTTTTCGGTGCCGGTCTCGGCAAAGCCACTCGCGGCCGGTGCATCGGCGGCCCAAATGCTGCAGGGACTTGATGATCCCGACACGCATATGGCGGTGATCGGCGCCAATGGCGAGGTCATCGCGGCTTCGCCGGGCTTTGCCTCGCTCGGAATCTCCGAGCAGACGGCAAAGACCTTGATCAACCTTGCCGGCGCGCATCCCGACCGATTGGTGAAGCGACCTGTCGCGACCGGCAGAGGCAATCTTCCGGCCGCGGTCGGCAAGCTCAGCGACGATCCGGCGCTCAATCTGCTCTTTGCGGTGGAGGACGCGATCGGTCATCTCGACCCGCTCGACGCGCCCACGCATCCAGCCGATGCGCCCGCGCTCGACCCGGTCGATGCGTCCACGCAGGAGGAAAATCCGCCGCCGGCCGAAGCGCTTCAGGACGAACCTGTCGCCGCCGCAGGCTTCATCGAAATCATCGACGCGGTCTCGGGGATCGAAGAGGTCGAGGAGACGCTCGAAGAGATCGCCGGCGAAAACGAACAGCTAGCCGAGACAGCCGCGGCATCCGCAGACGAGGCGATTGAAGAGACCCACCCTGCCGCGGATGCGGAGCCGGAGAGCGACGGGGCCATGATCGATCGCGGCGCGGATGAGGCCTACGAGCCCGCTGCAGTCATCGACGACGATGTGCCCCCCGCTGCGGAGACGGTGGAACCGGCGGCGACGGCGGAACCGCCTGCTGAAGCCAGCGAAACGCCTATCGAAGACGCGCCGGAAGTGGCCCGTGAAGAGCCAGCCATCGAAACGCCTGCTGTCCCCGATGCCACCCCTGCCCCTCAGCTTGCGGCTGAGCCCGGCTTCGTCTTCAGGCCAAACAGCCGCGCCACACGCTTCGTCTGGAAGATCGACGCCGAAGGCCGGTTCAACGAGGTCAGCCACGAATTTGCCGAGGCCGTCGGTCCGCATGCGTCCGACATCATCGGCTCTGCTTTCGGCGACGTCGCCGCCCTCTTCAATCTCGATCCTGACGGCAAGCTTGCCGAGGCGCTCGCCCGCCGCGACACATGGTCGGGCAAGACGATCCTCTGGCCGGTCGAAGGCACCAGCCTCGTCGTTCCGGTCGATCTGGCGGCGCTGCCGACCTATACCCGCAACCGCGACTTCGATGGTTTCCGCGGCTTCGGCGTCGTGCGGCTTTCCGATGCACAGGAAGATCCGCTGGCGCTCGGCCTGACACTCGGCCCTGATGGTATCGGCCATGATGCAGCGAGCCTCGGCCCGCCCGCCGAGACCAATGCCGAGGTGATACACGAAGCGGAGATAGTGCTTGAAGAGCCCCTGATCGATCCCGCCCCGGCGCAGGAGGTCGAGGATCAGGCGGCTACGACAAGCGAAACACAGACGGAGCCAACGCCGGATGAGATTGCCACCGAGCAGGCGGCCATCGAGACGCCTGCCCAGGAAAGTGCAGCCGAAAAAGCGGAAGGCAGCGCCGATGCCGGCGACGTTTCCGCCGCCGAACCGGTAGCGGAACTTTCGCAAGAGCCGCGGGCGCTTCGGATTTCGGAAACGCCCAATCGCCGTTTCTCCGACAAGATCGTTCAGCTCCACAACATCGGCGCTGGACTGACGGCTGCCGAACAGGCCAATTTCCGCGAGATCGCCAAGCGGCTCGAAGCCTTCGGCACCCGCAAGGAAGAGCCTGCCGCCCCGGCGCCGATGGAACCCAGCGCCGCGGAAACGGCCGGCTTCGAAGAGGCCTCCGGATCCGAAGCGTTCGAGGCCGAAACACCCGCCACTGAGCAGGCGGACATACCGTCGGTCGAGGAGATCGCGCCGCAGGAAGCAATCTTCGAGAATGCCGTCGAGGCTGAGCGCGAAGACGATGGCGCCACCGAAGAACCTTCGATCATCTCCGACGACGAGGCGACGGAAGGGCTGGAGGAGACCGCCAGCCAGATCGAGGTTCTCACCAGCTTCATCCCGCCGCGCATCAAGATGACGGACGGGCTTTCGGTGGGAACCGTCGATCAACTGCCTGTAGCCGTACTCATTCATATCGGCGATGCGCTGATCCATGCCAATCCGGAATTCATGCGGTTGACGGGCTACGGTTCGCTCGAGGCATTGCGCGAAGTGGGCGGTATCGAAGCGCTGCTGCAGCGCCGCGAACTCGAGGAGAAGGCCGCAGGCTCCGGCACCATGATGCTCGTCAAGGCCGACGATACGCTGGCGCCGGTGACCGCGCGGCTGCAATCGGTGCGCTGGGAAGACGCCAACGCCCTGATGCTGGCGCTGATGCCGGTGGAAGGCAAGGAAGATGGCCGCGGCGACGCAAGCCGGTCCGATGGCCGGTCCGAGGGCCGTTCCGAAGGCCGCCCCGAACGGATGCTCGAGAAGGTCGCTAAACTCCAGGTCGAAGTGGAAGAATTGCGCTCGATCCTGGAAACGGCGACCGACGGCGTCGTCGTCATCGGCACGGAGGGCGACATTCGCTCGATGAACCGGTCGGCCAGCGCACTTTTCAATTACGACGAACAGGAGACGCGCGGCAAACCCTTCGTCATGCTGTTTGCCCATGAGAGCCAGAAGGCAGTCATCGACTATTTGAACGGCCTCTCCGACCATGGCGTGGCAAGCGTATTGAACGACGGGCGCGAAGTGATCGGCCGCGAGGCCGCCGGCGGCTTCGTGCCGCTGTTCATGACGATGGGCCAGCTCACCTCCTCCAACGGTTATTGCGCGGTCATCCGCGATATCACCCAGTGGAAGCGCACCGAGGACGAGCTGCGCAACGCCAAGGGTGCAGCCGAAACCGCCAACGCCCACAAGACCGATTTCCTCGCCCGCGTCAGTCACGAGATCCGCACGCCGCTCAACGCCATCATCGGCTTTTCCGACATGATGGCCGGCGAACGCTTCGGGCCGATCGGCCATCCGCGTTATATCGAATATGCCAACGACATCGGCCGCTCCGGCCGGCATGTCCTCGATATCGTCAACGACCTGCTCGACATTTCGAAGATCGAGGCCGGCGAGATGGATCTCGATTTTGCCGCCGTCGGCCTCAATGAGGCGGTCTCCGAGGCCGTGGCTCTGGTACAGCCGCAGGCGAACGGCCAGCGCGTCATCATCCGCACGGCGCTGTCGCATGCGGTACCCGAGGTCGTGGCGGATCTGCGCTCGATCAAGCAGATCGCGCTCAACATCCTGTCGAACGCCATCCGCTTCACCCCGTCAGGCGGGCAGATCGTCGTTTCCACCTCCTATGAGGCGAATGGCAGCGTCGTCCTCAGGGTCCGCGATACCGGCATCGGCATGACGCGCAGCGAGCTCGACCAGGCGATGAAGCCGTTCCGGCAGGTCTCCTCGACCCAATCGCGTCATCGCGGCGACGGCACCGGGCTCGGCCTGCCGCTGACCAAGGCGATGGTGGATGCCAACCGGGCGACCTTCTCGATCAATTCGGCGCCGAACGAGGGCACGCTCGTCGAGATCACCTTCCCGTCGCAGCGGGTGCTGGCCGGTTGATAAAGAAAAGGCAGCCAAGAGGCCGCCTTTGAATTTGGTGCTGTTCAACAAGAGCTCAGTCGATCAACGTCATGTTTCGGAGGCCGGAAGGCCCCAGGCCGCCTCGTTCATGTGCGGCCCCCAAGTTAGCTTCACCTTTGACAAACCTTTCTTAACGAAAGGTTTCCATGACAGGAAATTGATAAAGGGTGAAAGCTTGTAATCTACGATCGCTGTCAATCCTTCAGCTCTCTTAGCCCGGCGAAGAGCCCCAGCGCCTCTGGATTGGCAAGCGCTTCCTGGTTCTTCACCGGCCGGCCGTGAACGACCTCGCGCACGGCAAGCTCGACGATCTTGCCGGACTTGGTGCGGGGAATATCGGCAACCGCGATGATCTTCGCCGGCACGTGCCGCGGCGAGGCGCCGGTGCGGATGCGGGTCTTGATCGCCTTGACGAGATCCTCGGTCAGCGTCACATCCGGGGCAAGGCGGACGAAGAGGATGACGCGCACGTCGTCGTCCCACTCCTGGCCGATGCAGAGCGCCTCGGCCACCTCCTCCATCTGCTCGACCTGATTGTAAATCTCGGCCGTGCCGATGCGCACGCCGCCGGGATTGAGCGTCGCATCCGAACGGCCGTGGATGACAAGGCCGCCATGCTCCGTCCATTCGGCGAAATCGCCGTGGCACCAGATATTGTCGAACCTGTCGAAATAGGCGGCGCGATATTTGGCGCCGTCGGGGTCGTTCCAGAACATCACCGGCATCGACGGAAAAGCCTTGGTGCAGACGAGCTCACCTTTCTCCCCACGCACCGGCTTGCCGTCATCGTTCCAGACGTCGACCGCAAGGCCGAGGCCGGCCCCCTGGATTTCGCCGCGCCAGACCGGCTGCAGCGGATTGCCGAGCACGAAGCAGGAGACGATATCGGTACCGCCTGAGATCGAGGCGAGCTGTACGTCTTCCTTGATGCCCTCGTAGACGAAGGTGAACCCTTCCGGCGATAGCGGCGAACCGGTGGAGGTCATCAGCCGCAGGCTGGAGAGATCGTGGCTGACGCGCGGCGTCAGCCCGCCCTTGCGCACCGCGTCGATATATTTCGCCGAGGTGCCGAAGATGGCGAATTTTTCGGCCTCGGCATAGTTAAACAGCACGTTGCCATCGGGGGCGAAGGGCGAACCGTCGAACAGGCAGAGCGTCGCACCGCTGGCAAGACCGCTGACCAGCCAGTTCCACATCATCCAGCCGCAGGTGGTGAAATAGAACAGCTTCTCACCCGCCTGCAGGCCGCAATGCAGCCGATGCTCCTTGAGGTGCTGCAGCAGCGTGCCACCGGCCGAATGCACGATGCATTTCGGCACGCCTGTCGTGCCCGACGAAAAGAGGATGTAGAGCGGGTGCGAAAAGCCAAGCCGCGTGAACTCGACCTCCCTTGCCTCATAGGGCGCGACAAAAGCGTCAAGCGTTAAAGCCCCCGGCGTCTTACGCGCCACGGCCTCCGCATCGCCGGCGTAATGGACGATGACGGTCGGGACACCCAGATTTTTTGCGACCGTGGCGACCTTGGCGCCGACATCCTGCAGCTTGCCGGAATACCAATAGGCATCGCAGGCGATGAACAGCCTTGGCTCAATCTGGCCGAAGCGGTCGAGCACACCCTGCTCGCCGAAATCAGGAGAACAGGACGACCAGATGGCGCCGATCGAGGCGGCGGCGAGCATGGCGGCGACGGTCTCCGGCATGTTCGGCATCATCGCGGCGATGCGGTCGCCCTTGCCGATGCCGAGTGCTGTAAAGGCCTGCTGCAGTTTCGAGACCAGCACACGCAGCCGGTCCCACGACCAGCGATCCTCGGCCTTGTCCTCGCCGCGGAAGATGATCGCATCGCCCTCGCCGCGGCCCGACAGCAGGTTTTCGGCGAAGTTCAGCGTCGCATCGGGAAAGAAGCGGGCTTCCAGCATGCGGTCGCCATTGGCAAGCACCTCTGCGCCACGCTCTCCCTTGACGCCGCAGAAATCCCAGACGGTCGACCAGAAATTCTCCCGCTCGGCCACCGACCATGCATGCAGATCCTCAAAGCCCGAAAGAGAAAGCCCGAAATCGGCATTGCAGCGCTCCATGAAGGCATGGATCGGGCTTTTTGCAACGGCATCCGCCGAGGGCACCCAGAGTGGTCTGTTATCCTGCATTCAATCCTCCTCCCCAATACCGTCCTTATATCATGCTGCATTGCATTATAAAGCGTGGAACCGACGCGATCCGACGCCTGGAGTATGATGCCGAAAAGTGTGAGCGGTTTTCGGACGATACCATGCTCCAACCATTTAATTGAAAGTGCTACAGCGTCCTTTGCGCGTCTGAAAAGACGCGCGGCGCTGTAGGGATTTGCATATGCCTGATATTTCCTATATCCGGCGAAATCAGCGCATAACGGGATGACCGGCTGAATTTGCCGGCGGAGATCATGAGCACGTCAAGACATCGCAGGTGGCGCAGGAAGATCGGACCCGTTTCGCGCTGGCTTCCGGCCTTCGCCCGTCTGTCGACGGTGTTCCTGCTGATCGCGCTGGCGCTTTTCGTGGCGCTCAGGGTAGCCGCACCCTATCTCATCTCGACCGGCTTCGTGCGCTCCGGCATCGAGGACGCGCTGTCGAAATGGACTGGCTACCATGCCGAGATCAAGGGTAGTCCGGTTCTCGAATTCTGGCCGACGCCGCGCATCACGTTGAACCAGATCACCATCCGCCAGCCGCGCGAAAGCGGCGACAAGCTGCTCGGCAGCATTGAAAGCCTGTCGGCCGATTTCAGCCTCATCGATGCGTTGAGAGGCCGGACGAGCTTCCACGAATTCCATCTGGTGCGCCCTAACCTGGCGCTGACGCGCGACGAGAAAGGGCTGATCGACTGGAGTTATGCCGGCCTGCTCGCACGCGCGATCGGCGGCGTGCGTTACGAAAACGGAGCTGAGGTGCTCGATCCCGATCTCGATGCCGAGATCGGCGCAGTGACCGTCGAGGACGGCACGCTTGTGGTCACCGACATCAAGTCCGCCAAGGCCCATCATTTCGACAGCGTCACCGCAGATATCGCCTGGCCGAGACTCTCCGGCGCGATCTCGGCGGTCATCATCGCCCGTATCAACGGCGAGGACCTGAAGGTCGATTTCGCCTCGCGCCAGCCGCTGCTCGCCTTTGCCGGCAGGAATGCCGAGACACGGACGTCGCTCACATCAAACCTTTTGACCGCGCACTTCCAGGGCATTGCCAGCATCGCCAGCCTTTCGGCCCTTTCCGGCAATATCACCGCCAGCATTCCCGATGTGCCCGCACTGCTGGCATGGTCGGGCAGATCGATCCCCGGCATCGCAACGCTGAAGAGCGCCTCGCTGGAATCCGATATCATGTCGTCGGGCAACGGTCTGCGTTTCAACAATCTCAGCCTCTCGCTGAACGAAGCGAGCGCCACCGGGGTGATGGACCTTTTCACCCAACCAGGCAAACGACCGAAGATCGGCGGCACGCTCGCCTTCGACCAGATGAACCTCAAGCCCTTCCTCGACGCCTTCGCGCTCAGGCTCGCGGCCGGCGAGGCGGAGGAAGTCTCCGGCATAAGCGGGCCGCTGCGGGTGCTCGATGTCGACGTCAGGGTTTCGGCGCGGCGCGCGCAGATGGGTCTCTTCGAGCTCTCCGATGTCGGCGCCAGCATGATCGTTGCCGGCGGCGAGGCGAAATTCGATATTGGCGACAGCCAGTTCGAAGGCGGTGAAATGACCGCGCATCTGGAAGCGACACAGCGCGACTTCGACGGCGGCGGCAAGCTGCAGCTGTCGATCCGCAATGCCGACTTCGCAGCCCTTGCCGAGCGCCTGCAGCTGAAGGGTCCGCTGCCGCTTGCAACCGGATCGCTCGATCTCGACCTGCAGTCGCCGAAGGCGATCTGGACGACCGGCCTTGCCGACGTCAGCGGCAGGCTGCACTTCTGGACGGGGGAAGGCACGATTCCCGGCATCGATGCCGCAGCCCTCCGGACGCAGGCGGCCGAAAAACCGTTCTTTCCGCTGAGCGCGGCGGCAGGCGGCGCCTTCGCCTTCAACCAGCTCAACCTTCAGGCCGACTTCGCCAACGGCTCCGCCGAAATGCACGACGCCCGCATCGCCGGCGCCACGCAGACGCTGACGCTTTCCGGCGTCATCACCTATCAGTCGAACGGGCTGGCGCTTTCCGGATCGCTTGATGCAACCGATCCGGCCAAGGCGGCGGAGCTGCCGCTTCTGCCGTTCTTCATCGGCGGCTCATGGCCGAACCCGGTGATCTCGCCGGTTCCACTTTTCGGCAATACGCCTCAGGCGCAATAAAGCGCGAGGAGCTCGCGCTTTAGTTAGACCTCACGTGCCGGCGGCTGCCGCACGCTCGTCCCGCTGGCGCTGGATTTCACGGCGCTTGGTGACGACCGAGGCGCAGATGACACCAACGGTCACGATCGCGATCAGGATCGTGCACACCGCATTGATCTCAGGCGTCACGCCGAGGCGCACCTGGCTGTAGATCCTCATCGGCAGCGTGGTGGCGCCCGGCCCCGACGTGAAACTGGCGATCACCAGGTCGTCGAGCGACAGGGTGAAGGCAAGGATCCAGCCGGAGAGCACAGCCGGCGCGATGATCGGCAGGGTGATCTCGAAGAAAGTACGCACCGGCGGCGCGCCGAGATCTTGTGCCGCTTCCTCGATCGATTGATCGAAGCTCAACAGGCGCGACTGCACGACGACGGCGACGAAGCACATGGTCAGCGTCGTATGCGCGAGCGTGATCGTCCAGAAGCCGCGGTCGAAACCGATCGCGACGAAGAGCAGCAACAGCGACAGGCCAGTGATGACGTCGGGCATGACGAGCGGCGCGTAGATCATGCCCGAAAACAGCATGCGGCCACGAAAGCGGGTGTAGCGCACCAGCGTCAGCGCCGCCATCGTGCCGAGGATGGTTGCGACCGTCGCCGACAGCAGGCCGACACGGATCGTCACCCAGGCGGCGTCGAGCAGGCCCTGGTTCGAGAGCAGCGAGACATACCACTTGGTGGAGAAGCCGCCCCAGACGGTGACGAGCTTCGATTCGTTGAAGGAGAAGATCACCAGGAGCACGATCGGCAGGTAGAGAAAGGCAAAGCCGAGCGTGACGGAGATGATGTTGAAACGGGTCCATTTCAGCATGACTATTTCCCCCGCTCTTCGGCCTTGGCTTGGGCGTTCTGGAAGAAGACGATCGGGATCACCAGGATCATCAGCAGGATCGTTGCGACCGCCGAGGAGACCGGCCAATCGCGGTTGGCGTTGAATTCGTTCCAGAGCGTCTTGCCGATCATCAGCGTCTGCGATCCGCCGAGCAGGTCGGGAATGACGAATTCACCGACGGCGGGAATGAAGACCAGCATGCAGCCGGCCACCACACCGGGGATCGATAGCGGAAAGGTGACGCGCCAGAAGGCCTTGATCGGCGTGCAACCAAGATCCTGCGCCGCCTCGATCAGCGTACCGTCCATCTTCTCCAGAGCCGAATAGAGCGGCAGCACCATGAAGGGCAGATAGGAATAGACGATGCCGATATAGACGGCGGTATTGGTGTTGAGGATGATCAGCGGGCTGTCGATGACATGCAGCGACAGGAGAAGCTGGTTGAGAAGCCCCTCCGGCTTCAGGATCGCGATCCAGGAATAAACGCGAATCAGGAAGCTCGTCCAGAACGGCAGGATGACCAGCATCACCAGCGTCGGACGGATGCTGCGCGGCGCCTGTGCCATGCCATAGGCAATCGGATAGGCGATCAGCAATGTGAGGAAAGTGGAGATCCCGGCAATCACCACGCTTGAGACATAGGCATTGAAATAGAGCGAGTCCTCGGTGAGGTAGCTGTAATTGTCGAAGGAGAGCTCTCCGATCTTGCTCCAGAGCCCGGCCCAACCGTCGGCAAGTGAGAAGACGGGCTCGTAAGGCGGCATGGCAATCGCCGTCGTCGACAGCGAAATGCGAAAGACAATGAAGAAGGGCGCCAGGAAGAAGAGCAGCAGCCAAGTATAGGGGATGGCGATGACGAGGCGATTGTAGAGGCCGGACGTGAGCTTGCCCATGATGTCAATCCTTCAGCAGAATGCCGGCGTTCTCATCGAAGGAGACCCAGACTTCCTGATCGTAGGTGAAGGGGTCGTCGACGGAGCGCTGCGCATTGAGGGACGAGGCCTTGACGATATTGCCGCTCTGCAATTTCACATGGAAGACGGTCATGTCGCCGAGATAGGCGATATCCCAGAGTTCGCCCCTGGCGGCGTTGACCGAAGCGTTGGCGGGAGGCGTGCGCCCGACCCGCATCTTTTCCGGCCGGATGGCGAAGCCGACCGCGCTGCCGGCCGATGGCGTCTCGGAGGCGGCGACGCGCACGCTGAAGCCGCCGTCGATGGCCATCTCGACGGTGCCATTGCCCGATGAGGCGACCTTGCCGTCGAAGATGTTCACGTCGCCGATGAAATCCGCGACGAAGCGGGAATTCGGCGCCTCATAGATCTCCGCAGGCGTCGCCACCTGCACGACTTTGCCATGGCTCATGACGGCGATGCGGTCGGCCATGGTCATTGCCTCTTCCTGGTCGTGGGTGACGACGACGAAGGTGAGGCCGAGGTTTTGCTGCAGGTCCATCAGCTCGAATTGGGTTTCCTCGCGCAGCTTCTTGTCGAGCGCGCCGAGCGGTTCGTCGAGCAGCAGCACCTTCGGGCGCTTGGCAAGCGAGCGGGCCAGCGCCACGCGCTGGCGCTGGCCGCCGGAAAGCTGGTTCGGCTTGCGGGAGGCGAACTGCTCCAGCTTGACCAGCTTCAGCATCTGCGAGACGCGGTCAGTCATCTCGTCCTTCGACATGCCGTCCTGCCTCAGACCGAAGGCGATATTTTTCTCGACCGTCATGTGCGGGAAAAGCGCATAGGACTGGAACATCATGTTGACCGGCCGCCTGTAGGGCGGCGTGCCGGCCATGTCGGTGCCGTCGAGCACGATTTCGCCCGAGGTCGGCTGCTCGAAACCGGCGAGCATGCGCAGGAGCGTCGACTTGCCGCAACCCGAAGCGCCGAGCAGCGCGAAGAACTCGCGGTGATAGATATCAAGCGACAGATCGTCGACGGCGGTAAAATCGCCAAAGCGCTTGGTGACATTCTTGAAAGCAATGAAGGGTTTTGCAGATGGATCGGTCCAAGGCGCAAAAGCGCGGCGGATATTGCCGAGAGACTTCATATTATTCCCCGAAACACAAGGTTCTGCCGGCCTCCACCCCGGCCGGTAATTGAAAGGCCCGGACGTTTCCGTCCGGGCCCAAGGCTGAATTACTGGCCGGTGACGACCTTCGTCCAGAGGCGCGTCCCCAGGCGCTGCGTTTTTGGATCCCACGGCTTGACCGTGAAGAGGTTCTTCATCACCTCCTCGGTCGGATAGATCGCCGGATCCTCCAGAATCTCCTTGCTGACGAACTGCTGCGAAGCCTTGTTGCCATTGGCATAGAAGGTGTGGTCGCTCGCCTTGGCGATGACCTCAGGTCTCATCATGTAGTTCAGGAACTCGTGGGCTTCCGCGACATGGGGCGCATCGGCGGGGATCGCCATCATGTCGAACCACATCTGGGCGCCCTGCGAGGGGATCGAATAATTGACTTCGACCCCGTTCTTGGCTTCGGCCGCACGGTCGCGAGCCTGCAGCATGTCGCCGGAATAGCCAAAGGCGATGCAGATGTCGCCGTTGGCAAGCGCATTGATGTATTCGGACGAGTGGAACTTGCGGATATTGGGGCGGACGGCCGTCAGCAGCTCTTCGGCCTTCTTGAAATCCTCAGCCTTGGTGGAGTTCGGGTCGAGGCCGAGATAACGGAACGCTGTGGAGATGACGTCCTTCGGTGTGTCGAGAACGTAGATACCGCAATCCTTGAACTTTTCGGCGACCTTCGGATCGAAAATCACTTCGAGGCCGGGCTTGACATCGGGACCGAGGATTTCGGCGACCTTCTTGACGTTGTAGCCGATGCCGTCCGTACCCCACATGTAATCGACCGCGTGTTCGTTACCCGCGTCATATTCGGCTGTGCGCTTCTGGATCACATCCCACATGTTGGAAAGGTTCGGCAGTTTCGACTTGTCGAGCTTCTGGAAGACGCCGGCCTGGATCTGACGCTGCAGGAAGTCGGCTGTGGGAACGACGACGTCATAACCCGTGCCGCCGGCAAGCAGCTTGGTTTCCACGGTCTCGTTGGAATCGAAGGTGTCGTAGACGACCTTGATGCCGGTTTCCTTGGTGAAGTCGGTCAGGATGGAGTCGTCGATATAATCCGACCAGTTGTAGACGTTGACCACGCGCTCCTGCGCATAGGCCGGCGCGGCAGCAAGGAGTGCGGTAACGGCGGCGGCCGTCACGCATAGAATGGTTGACCTCATGACTTCTCCTGTTTTGTTCAAAGATTCCGCACCCGGGGCATCTTTTCCCTCTGGTTTTCGACGCAGACTAAGAAGGAATTTCTAAGCCCACAAGCGCAAAATCCTGCGCGCTCAACGATTTCACAATCACTGGAAGTCGAAGGCGCTGAGGCCTGCCACCATCTCGTCGAGCCCGAGCGGTCTCGTCACCGGCGGCTCGGCGCGGGAAAGGCAGCCGCGCCGCTCGCAAAGGCGACAGGCGGGACCGATCGCGACCGGCTCGAGCGCCGTCGCCTGCCCGTAGACCACGCCTTCGCCAAGGGCAGCGTCGCAGCCGATCAGGATCGCGGTGCGCCTGACCCTTTCGCCGAATTCGACGCTTGGTCCCTCCAGGGTGCGGGCGACCGTCAGAAAGGATGCGCCGTCAGGCATGACGACCGTTTCGGCGAGGATCTGGCCCGGCTGCAGGAAGGCGGCATGGATATTGAGCTTCGGACAGCCGCCGCCGAAACGGGCCTGCGGGAAGCCCTGCGCGCCGGCCCTGCGCAGCCGGTGGCCGGCGGCATCGATCTCGATCAGAAAGAAGGGAATGGCTGCCGCCCCAGGCCGCTGCAGCATGGCAAGCCTCGCAGCCGCCTGGCCGAAAGAGACGCCGAAGCGCGCGCGCAGAATATCGATATCGTAGCGCGTCGCCTTCGCCGCCGATAGAAATGCCTCGTAGGGCATTGCGAGCGCTAAGGCCGCGATGCGGGCAAGCTCGAAGCGGGCGATGCGGCGCGCCTCGGCGGAGGAGAGCGAGAGATCGTCGAGCTCGGCATCGATTGCCGGCAGCAAAGCGAGAGTCGCAGCCTCGACGGCGATCTCGTGTGCACGGTCGGCCGGCGACAGACGCTCCGAGATGAAAAGCCGCATCGAATGGCGATCGAAGCGGCGGCGCAGATCCGGCATGACGTGGACGGGCAAGACACGCACCGCGATACCGCGCTCGGAACGCAACCAGTCCTTCAGCCCGGCAGCAAGATCGAGGCCGCCGGGGAGCGTTGCAGCAAAGGCTTCCGCCGCCGTCTCGATCTGTCCGAAATAGCCGGACCTACGCTCCAGCGTCTCGCGCACCTCGTCCAGCGGCAAGCGGCCGGCGGCGACCGGCGCATGCCCTTCGGCGGCCATCAGCGCCGTCAGATCGGACAGTCTTGCCGCCTGCTCGCGATAGGCGCGGTAGAGCTTGATCATGCCGCTTGCCGCATTGGGTGCGGCCTCGGCTACCTCGACCAATTCCTGATCACCCGGCAGTTCGCCCGACAGCAGCGGATCGGCAAAGACCTCCTTGAGCTGGTCGAGACTGCCGCCGGTCTGCCCCCGCAACTCCTCAAGATCGACCTTGTAGACGCTTGCAAGCTTGAGAAGGAGCTGCACCGTCAGCGGCCGCTGGTTGCGCTCGATCAGGTTCAGGTAGGACGGCGATATTTCAAGCGCCTCGGACATGGCGGTCTGCGTCAGCGCCAGCGCATTGCGGATGCGCCTGACTTTCGGGCCTGCGAAGATCTTTCGTTCCGCCATGTCATACCCTTTGACAGGGAAGGAGCGCTGTTTTTACAAAATTTTACAAATTCACAGCACCACTCTGTCAATCCTCGTCATCTTAACCTCTTTCCGAGCAGGAAATCAAAGGTTTTTCTGGTCATGTCGGCTCATATTGTCAATCTTGTCACGCAGCACCTTTGTCGGGCTTTTTAGTGAGGAGAGCAGCATGACTGATTTTTACAACCTTGTTCCAAATGCATCAGCAGGCCGCTTCGAGGGCATCGAGAGACCGTACTCGGCCGAGGACGTGCAGCGGCTCAGAGGCTCAGTGGCGCTTCGCCATACGCTGGCCGAAATGGGGGCAGACCGGCTGTGGCGGCTCATTCATCAGGAGGATTTCGTCAATGCGCTCGGCGCACTTTCCGGCAATCAGGCCATGCAGATGGTGCGCGCCGGGCTGAAGGCGATCTATCTCTCCGGCTGGCAGGTGGCGGCCGACGCCAATACGGCATCGGCGATGTATCCCGACCAGTCCCTCTATCCGGCCAATGCCGGTCCGGAACTGGCCAAACGCATCAACCGCACGCTGCAGCGGGCCGATCAGATCGAGATCGCGGAAGCGCAGGGGCTTTCCGTCGAGACCTGGTTCGCGCCGATCGTTGCCGATGCGGAAGCAGGCTTCGGCGGACCGCTCAACGCCTTCGAAATCATGAAGGCCTATATCGAGGCGGGTGCCGCGGGCGTTCACTTCGAGGACCAGCTCGCTTCGGAGAAGAAATGCGGCCATCTCGGCGGCAAAGTGCTGATCCCGACGGCCGCCCATATCCGCAATCTCGATGCCGCGCGGCTTGCCGCCGACGTCATGGGCGTTGCGACGCTCGTCATCGCCCGCACCGACGCGGAAGCGGCAAAACTCTTGACGTCAGACATCGACGAGCGCGACCAGCCCTTCGTCGACTATGATGCCGGCCGCACGGTAGAAGGTTTCTATCAGGTGCGAAACGGCATCGAGCCCTGCATCGCGCGTGCCGTCGCCTATGCACGGCACTGCGATCTCATCTGGTGCGAAACCTCGAAGCCGGACCTCGATCAGGCGCGGCGTTTTGCCGAAGGCGTGCACAAGGTCCATCCCGGCAAGCTGCTCGCCTATAATTGCTCGCCTTCCTTCAACTGGAAGAAGAACCTCGACGAGGCGACGATCGCAAGGTTCCAGCGCGAACTCGGGGCGATGGGCTACAAGTTCCAGTTCATCACGCTCGCCGGCTTCCACCAGCTGAACTACGGCATGTACGAACTGGCGCGCGGCTACCGGCAGCGGCAGATGTCGGCCTATTCCGAGCTGCAGCAGGCGGAATTCGCCGCTGAGGTCAATGGCTATACCGCCACCAAACATCAACGCGAGGTCGGCACCGGCTATTTCGACGCCGTGTCGCTCGCCATCACCGGTGGCCGGTCGTCGACCACGGCGATGCACGGCTCGACCGAACATGCGCAGTTCAAGCCGGCTGCGGAATAAATCGAAGAGGAGGAGAAGATCATGGCATCCATTACACGCGTCAGAGAACGGGCCGAAGAGCAGGCAAGCAGCATGAACGAGGATCAGCAGACGACGATCCGCATGCTCGCCAACGACCTGCACCGGCTGAACCAATCGGTCATGAAAGCCGTCGAGGCCGGCGTCTCGGTCGAACTGGTGCGCTCGGCCCGTCATCACGGCGGCGACGGCCACTGGGGCGACCTGCTGATCCCCGTCGTCGTCACCAAGCGGCATTGACGAAAAGCCGACCGTTGGCGGGCCGGTGACGTCGGCCCGCTTCTTCAATCGCCGCGCGACCTATCGGGCGTGCGGCGCTCGACGTCCCTCTTGGATGCAGCCGCGGTCCCAAAACTGCTGCACAGTTTTGGGCGACATGCATTAGCCGCGGCTCGGTCGTTTTCCGGCGAAGAGATCGGCATAACTTTTGATCAGCTTGGTCATGCGGTCGGCGACTGTTCGGATCTCCGGGCGGTGGCGGTCCTCGGCATTCATGACGATCCATTGCCGGTGGCGCAACTCCGGCAACTCGCCGCCCTGGCGCTGCAATTCGGGATGGAGATCGCCGACGAAACAGGGAAGTACGGTCTTGCCGGCGCCGGCGCGCACCAGATCCGGCAGCGAGCGCGGCCGATTGACGGTGGCAACGATCCCCGCTGCCGAATGGGCGTGCGGCCAGCGCAGATAGCCCGATATGGCCTCCTCCTCAGCGACTGCAATCCAACGCTCGTCGGTCTCGGCGGCATTGCGCCTGACATAGACGGCATAGGCCACCTCCCCGAGCTGACGTGCGGCGAGATTGGCCTCCTCAGGCTCGAAGGCGCGAATACCGATATCGCTTTCGCGGTAGGCAAGGCTCGCCCGCGCCTCGCCAATCGTGAGCGAAATGGCGAAGGCATCGCCCGGCATGCGGATTGCGGCGAAATTCTCGGTCAGCAGCCAGGCGAGCCAGGTGCCGGCGGTGACTCTGACGGTGGTGCCGCCCTCGCCGGATTGCCGCCACGCCGCCACCTTGCGGGCGGCGGCCTCCATTTCCTGCAGGTGATCGAGCAGCGCCTGGCCATCCTGGGTCAGACGGTATCCGGTCTGGCTGCGCGAAAACAATGCGCGGCCGATTTCCTGCTCGAGATCGAGCATGCGCCGGCCGACGGTCGCTGGACTGAGCCCGCTTGCAGTGCTTGCCCCCGTCAGCCCGCCGAGCCGGGCCACCTGCAGGAAAAGCTGATAGGAATCCCAACTCGCATTTTTCATGGATGAAAAACATAGCGGGATTTTTCCCGTTTATAAAGAGAAATTCGACGCCTAAATCAGGTGATGTCTTACACAGGAAAGGACATTGTCATGATCGACATGCTCACCATCGCAGGCACCATCGGCCGTCGGCATTATCCCCAGCGAAGCGGCGGCAAGGCGGAAGAGGACAGGTTCTATGCCGAGTTCGGAAACAATAGCCTTATTGGCTTTGCCGCCTGGCTGACGTCGCTCGACCTCAACCTCGGAAGGCGGCGCAAGGGCGCGGCGCAATCCCGCAGCGGCAGCGGCTGCGCAGTTCAGGCGACTCTTCTTGCTCCGAGATGAGCCGGTGCCGATTCTGCGACTATGCGGAACCGCTCGATCAGCGCCATCAGCGTATCGGCTTCGCCGGCAAGCAGGCGGCTTGCCTGCGTCGTCTCGGCAACCATCGCCGCGTTCTTCTGGGTCATCTGGTCCATGGCGTTGACGGAACCGTTGACTTCCTGCAGCGCGGCCGACTGATCGCGGCTGGCGGTGGCGATGGTCTCGACATGGCCGCTGATCGCGATGATCTCCTGGCTGATCGAGGCAAGGACGCTGCCGGTCTTCTGGACCAGTTCGGACCCTGCCGTCACTTCGCGGCTCGATGTCTCGATCAGCGACTTGATCTCGCGCGCCGCATCGGCCGAACGCTGGGCGAGTTCGCGGACTTCCTGGGCGACGACGGCAAAACCCTTGCCCGCCTCGCCGGCCCGCGCCGCCTCGATGCCGGCATTCAGCGCCAGAAGATTGGTCTGGAAGGCGATGTCGTCGATCACCTCGATGATCTGCTCGATACGCTGCGAGGCCTCTTCGATGCGATCCATGGCGGCGACGGCATCGCCGACGACGGCGCCCGAATTGTCGGCCGTCTTCTTGGTCGCAGCCACGACATTGTTGGCTTCACGGGCACGCTCGGCGGAAGAGCGAACCGTCACAGTGATCTCTTCCACCGCGGCCGCAGTCTCCTCGAGGTTCGCCGCCTGCGCCTCGGTGCGTTTGGAAAGCTCGCCGGCAGAGGCGGAGACGGCGCCGCTGTTGCGCTGGATCGTCGCGGCGCTGTCACGGATACCGGACAGCGTATCCTGGAGCCGCAAGAGGGAAGCGTTGAAATCGACGCGCAGCTGCTCCAGCCGGCCGACGAAGGGCGTGCCGATCGTCTGCGAGACATCGCCCTGCGACAGGCGCCCGAGGCCGGCGGCAAGCTGGTTGACGGCAAAGTCGATCTGGCCGTCGAGCGAGCGCTTGTCGGCATCGTTCCTGGCGCGTTCGGCATCGCTCAATTCGCGCTGTTCGCCAGCCTGGGTTTCCAGGTCGCGCCTTGCGCGGGCACTGTCGCGGAAAAGCGCCAAGGCCCGGCCGATGTCGCCGAACTCGTTCCTCTTTTCGACACAGGGGATCGTCTCTTCGAGATCGCCCGCAGAAATCGAGTGAACGCTCGCGGTCAGCGCCTGCAAAGGCTTCACCGACAGGCGGATCGCATAAAAAGCGAGAACGCCGACGATGAGCATGACGATGGCACCGACACCGAGAACCAGTATCTGCAGCTCATACATGCGCTGGTAATAGACTTCCATCGGAATGCCGATGAAGAGAATGCCGACATTGGCGTTCGCGGCATTCTTGATCGGGAAATAACCGGTCATGAACTTGCGGCCGAAAAGCTCCGCCGGACCGTAATAAGCCTCGCCCCTGGCGAGAACCGGCTGGGCGGGGTGCTCGGCGACCAGCTTGGTGCCGACGGCCCGGTCGCCGTTTTCCTTCTTGACGTTGGTGGATATGCGGACGTAGTCGCTGCCCTGCTTTTGAAAGATGGTTGCAACGCCGGCGATCGATTGCGCCGTGCGGTCGACGAGCGAATGGTCGGCAAGGGCGGGAATGGCGTCTTCCGTGACAGCGGAGAGCTGATTGTCCTTCAGCTCGATCTTTGCAGCCTGATCGGCCGCGCCGTAGAGGACGGCCATGGCGCGGGTGGCATCCCTGGCGTCGGAGACGGCGCCGTCCATGACATGATGGCTCAGATTGTAATAGGTCACACCGACGATGGCGGCCGTGCTGATGGCCAGCAGAAACAGTGTGATCGCAACGATCTGGCGTACGATCGATGTAGAGAAAAGGCGCAGCATCAAAACCCCCGACAGAACAATGAGGGCTAAATTAGACGAAAAGCGTTAAGGAAAATGTTCTGTAAATCTGGGCCGCTCGCGATATTCGTCGCCCCGTTTCCGGTCGCTCTCTATGCAATACACAAACGGCCCCGGAAAACCGAGGCCGTTTGAAAATTGCAATCGAGCCCTGATCAGGCGGCGCGGTAGACCGGCGCAACGGTGGCTTCGCCGTCGATCTTGAACTGCTGGATGAGCCTGCGCAGCGAATCGGCCTCGTCAGCCAGTTCGCGGCTGGCAGCAGTCGTCTCCTCCACCATGGCCGCGTTCTGCTGGGTCATCTGGTCCATCTGGTTGACCGTCGCGTTGACGCTCTGCAGCGCATTGGACTGGTCGTGGCTGGCGCGGGCGATCATCTCGACATGCTGGCTGATCGTGACGATCTGGGCGCTGATCTTGGCGAGCACCGTGCCGGTCTCCTGCACGAATTGCGAGCCGGAATTGACCTCGTTGGTCGACTTGTTGATCAGTCCCTTGATCTCCTGCGCCGCGGCTGCGGAGCGCTGGGCCAGTTCGCGGACTTCCATCGCGACCACCGCGAAGCCCTTGCCGGCTTCACCGGCGCGCGCTGCCTCGATGCCGGCGTTGAGCGCCAGGAGGTTGGTCTGGAAGGCGATCTCGTCGATGACGCCGATGATCTGCTCGATCTGGCGCGAGGCACCTTCGATGCGGCTCATCGCGTCGATCGCATTGCTGACGACGACGGCGGAATCGTCGGCGCTGCGCTTGGCCTGGCGGACGATCTGGTCGGCATCCTTGGCGCGTTCGGCCGACGAGCGGACCGTGACGGTGATCTCATCGACGGCGGCCGCGGTCTCTTCGAGCGAGGCAGCCTGCTGTTCAGTACGCTTGGACAGGTCCTCGGCCGACTGGGCCATCTGGTTGCCATTGCCCTGGATCAGTTCGACATTGTCGCGGATCTGGCTCATCGTCGCCTGCAGGCGCATCATCGAACCGTTGAAATCCTGGCGCAGCTGTTCGAGACGGCCGATGAAGGGCGTTTCGATCGTCGTCGAGATATCGCCCTGCGACATGCGTTCGAGGCCGGCGGCAAGCGCATTGACCGCAAATTCGATCTGACGATCCATCTCGCGCTTTTCGGCGTCGTTGCGCTGGCGCTCGTGTTCGGCGGCGGCGCGTTCCTCGTCGCTCTGCTCCTCGATGCGGATCTTCGAGATGGCGTTTTCCTTGAAGATGCCGAGCGCGCGGGCCATGTCGCCGATTTCATCGTGGCGCTGCTCGCCGGAGATGCTGGTATCCAGCGCCCCTTCGGCGATGCGGCGCATGGCGCCGGTGATATGGCTGATCGGGCGCTGCAGCGTCAGCACCAGGGCAATGCCGCCGAGGATCGACAGGAGGATGCCGAGACCGGTGGTCAGGACGGAGATGCTGTTTGCCTGGGTGCGCTCGGTGCCGGCCGTCTGCTTCTGCAGCTCGGCGAAATCGGTCAGCTTTTTCCAGATCTGATCGAGTTCCTGGCGGGCCGCGGCATAGGCCGTGACACGCTCGCCGATCGTATCGACGATCTTCGAGCCGCCGCCGGAGATGACGTCGAGCGCCGGCTGGATCGCGCCGGATATGCCTTCGGCAAAGCCCATGCCCTTGGCGCTGGTGACCAGCACCTGCATGTCCTTGCCGAGCGTGCCGGCCTGCTGCTGCAGGCGCACGAGATTTTCCTTGCTGGAGTCGGCTAGAAAGTCGGAAAGAACGATCTGAAGCGAATAGACCGAATTTTCGAGACGCCTCGTATCCTGCAGGACCGAGTTGGCCTGGGCAATCCGGCCGTCGAGCGCGGCGAATTCCTGGGTCGCGTCACGCATCTTCTGCGTTGCGGTCAGCTGCGTATAGGTCGAGGTCTGGCGGAAGCGCGAAATGAGACGGCCGAGTTCGGTGGCGGTCTCGTCGGTCGGATTGGGCGTCTGGACGATCGCCTTGATGCCGTCGATGGTCGCAGCCAGCGCGTCGATGACATTCTTCTGATTGCTCGGAACAGAGATGGCGATCAGACGCTGCGATTTGATGATCTCCGGCATCTGTTGGTTGATGAAGGCGATCTTGTCCTGCGGTGTCTGCGGCTTACTGAAGCCGCTGGCGACGGTGCCGAGGAAATCGCCGCCCTTCAGCAGGCGGTCGGCGGTGCGAAGGGTGCTGGTGGCGGCGCTCTCGTCGCTCTGGACGGTGCTCTGCAACTGCTCGGCTTGGTAGGACACGGTGAAACGGGTGCTGATTACGCTCTTCTGGGCAGCGTCGATCTGCTCATGCAATGCCTGTTCCTGCTCGTGCAGGGCCCACAGCTTGTCGACGACGCCCGAAATTTCCTTGGTGCGACGCGACGCTTCCGCAAGGCTGTCGCGACCGGCGGCCTCGTCACCAACCTGGCTCAGCGTCTGATCGAGCACGCCTTGCTGGGTCTTCAGATCCGCGATCAGTTTGTCGCGCGCCTCAGGGCTGGTGACGCGCAGGAAATCGTCCATCGAGCCATAGAGATCTTTGAAGCCGCTCAGCGACTGCAGCACGCTGTTGGATATTTCCATGCGGCCCTGCAGAAGTCCCGAAGCATAGAGGCCGGTCAGGCCTACCGCCGAAATGGTGACGACGAAAGGCAGAACGAAGATCAAAACCTTCGTCTTGATCCTGAAGCGGGAAAGAATCTTGTCAATCAACATGGCGTTCCGGGCCTTTCATACACCACTCCTCCCGCAGGCGGCCACATGGCGCCAGCCGGGTGCACATCGAGCTGTTCTTATTTTACATTGGGGAACCCGGAGGCCAGGCGGCAGTCATTGCCAGTTCATGTCCAAACAACTTGGAGATGCCCAAATATTCGCGAGCAATTGTGTCAGATTAGATATTAATTTTCGGATAAGCGGTTATGGCGGGTTAAGCCAAGGCAGTGAAATAGTTACAAATTATGGACCGCGATGCCGCGGTGCGACAACTAGCATGTCGCAACGTTGATTCCAGGTCTGCGGACAGGATCAGATGAAGTGCGAGAGCAGCAGCGCGAGGCAGGCGGCGGTGGCGCCGGCTGCAAGCATCAGATAGCGCAGAGCGACCATTCGAGCGTTTGGCTTTGCCTCGGCAATTGCGATGGCGCGGGCGCGTCGTGCGTTTCTGTTCATGGGCGAAACCTCACTTCTCTCTAACACAACAACAATCCAACAAATCGGCTTGCCGGTAAAGCTTAATTTAGGGACGACCTTACAAACCGCCAATTGAGACAGGATGGCGCACCTCTATTAAGAAGTCTTGAATCGGCTTTTCTAGGCGCATGCAGTTCTAGACGCATTCGCCGGCGGCAAAACCGGAAGCCCAGGCCCACTGAAAATTATAGCCGCCGAGCCAGCCGGTGACGTCGACGCATTCGCCGATGAAATAAAGGCCGGGCACGGCTTTGGCTTCCATGCTGCGGGAATCGAGCGCTGCCGTGTCGATGCCGCCGAGCGTCACTTCGGCGGTGCGGTAACCTTCCGAGCCGGACGGTTTCACCGCCCAGTTCTGGACGCCGGCGGCAAGACGCCGCAGCACCTTGTCGGGCAGGTCGGCCATGTTGCCGGAGATCTTTTCGCGCTCGACGAGAAATTGTGCCAGCCGCTTCGGCAGGATATCGCCGAGTGCCGTCTGCGGCGACTGACGGCCATTGATCTGTTTTGCCGTCGTCAGATGGGCCGCAATGTCGATATCCGGTTCGATCGAGACCACAACCTCGTCGCCTTCGCGCCAAAAGGAAGAGATCTGCAGGACAGCGGGGCCGCTCAGCCCGCGATGGGTGAAAAGCAGCGCTTCGCGGAAGGCGGTCCTGCCGTGGCGGATTTCGGCCAGGGCGGCAATGCCGGCAAGCGGCGCAATGGTCTCGAGCAGGCCGGGATCGAGCGTCAGCGGCACGAGGCCGGGTCGGGTTTCGAGCACGGCCAAGCCGAACTGCTCGGCGAGACGATAGGCAAAGCCGGTGGCGCCCATCTTCGGGATCGACTTGCCGCCGGTGGCGACGATCAGCGACGATGCTTCACAGTGACCTTCGCTCGTCGATACACGGAAGCCGGCTTCGGTCTTTTCGACGCCTGATATTTCTGTGCCGAGATGCAGCACTGCACCGGCCGTGCGCATCTCCGCCAGCAGCATGCGGATGATGTCTTTGGCGCTATCGTCGCAGAAAAGCTGGCCAAGCGTCTTTTCGTGCCAGGCAATACCGTGGCGATCGACCATGGCGATGAAATCGGCGGGCGTGAAACGGGCAAGCGCCGACTTGCAGAAATGCGGATTGGCGGAGAGGAAATTCTTCGGTCCGGCATGGATATTGGTGAAATTGCAACGGCCGCCGCCTGATATGCGGATCTTCTCGCCAGGCGCCCTGGCATGGTCGAGGATGACGACCGAGCGGCCGCGTTTTCCGGCACGGATGGCGGCCATCATGCCAGCCGCTCCGGCGCCGATGACGATAACGTCGCTTTTGCGCTGCAAACCCGTTTCCCCGATCAAAACCCGCGTCTTCTTTTTCCATCAAAGGGCGAAAGTCAACGTTCTCAACCCCTCGCCAATTGGCAAAGTCTGGTTATGATGGCGCCACGATCAACGCAAACCGGTGTGTCATGTCCCCAAAAAAGACGACGCTGAAGCCTGCCAGAAACGTACCCGCCTCGAAGAAAACTCCCCCGGAGCCCGGATCCCTGCGTGGCGTTGCGAACTGGAAGGAAGCAGCGCGGTGGCTGAGGGACAGGGGCATCGAAGACATCGAATGCATCACGCCGGACCTTGCCGGCGTTGCGCGCGGCAAGATGATGCCGAGTTCGAAATTCACCTCCAACACCTCGCTGGCGCTGCCTTCGGCAATCTACCGGCACACGATTTCGGGCGAATATCCCGACGAGACGGAGAGCTTCCGCTATGAGCCGCGCGACAGCGACCTGAAGCTGATGCCCGACCTTTCGACGCTTTCCGTCGTGCCCTGGGAGACCGACCCGACGGCGCAGGTGATCTGCGACATCGTCGATTCGGACGGTGGGGAAGTCCCCTATACGCCGCGCAACGTGCTGAAGCGGATCATGAGCCTCTATCATGAGCGCGGCTGGAAGCCGATCGTGGCGCCCGAGATCGAATTCTACCTGGTCGCCAAGAACGACGATCCCGACTATCCGCTCCACCCGCCGAAAGGCCGGTCCGGCCGCTCGATCCTCGGCGGCCAGGGTTATTCGATCGCCGGCATCAACGAGTTCGACGAGCTGATCGACGACGTCTATCATTTCTCGGAGAAGCAGGGGCTGGAGATCGATACGCTGATCCATGAAGAGGGACCGGCGCAGATGGAGATCAACCTGCGCCACGGCAATCCGATCGAACTTGCCGACCAGGTGTTCCTGTTCAAGCGAACGATCCGCGAGGCGGCGCTGAAACACGACATCTACGCGACCTTCATGGCCAAGCCGATGCAGGGCCAGCCGGGTTCGGCGATGCATATCCATCAGTCGGTGGTCGATATCGAGACGGGCAAGAACATCTTCTCCAATCCCGACGGATCGGCTTCGAAGGAATTTTTCCATTTCATCGGCGGCATGCAGAAATTCGTGCCGAGCGCGATGGCGATGCTTGCACCCTACGTCAATTCCTACCGGCGCCTGCAGCCCGATATGTCCTGCCCGGTCAACAATGCCTGGGGTTACGACAACCGGACGACCGCCTTCCGTGTCCCGGTCTCCGATCCGCAGGCGCGGCGCGTGGAAAACCGGCTGCCGAGCTCGGACGCCAACCCCTATCTCGCACTCGCCGCCTCGCTCGCCTCCGGCCTGCTCGGAATCATGAACGAGATCGAGCCGACGGCGCCGACGGAGGATTCGGCCAATGAGGGCTCGATCGACCTGCCGCGCGGCCTGCTGGAGGCCGTGGCGCTGCTCGAGGACGAACCCGCCTTCGAGGAGATGTTCGGCAAGCAGTTCATCGGCCTTTATGCCGGCGTCAAGCGCGGCGAGTTCGAAACCTTCATGCAGGTGATCAGCCCTTGGGAGCGGGAATTCCTTCTGCTCAACGTGTGAGGGACCATCATGGCATCGCAGGAGACATGGCAGAGCCCGATCGCGCCCGGGCTGTCCTGGTATCAGGCAACCGTCGGGGAGCGGCCCACCTACCCCGCTCTCGACGGATCGAGAACATGTGACGTCGCGATTGTCGGCGGCGGTTATACCGGCCTGCAGGCCGCCTATAATCTTGCCAAATCAGGTGTTTCGGTGGTCCTGATCGAGGCCTGCCGCTTCGGCGACGGGGCGTCCGGGCGCAATGGCGGCCAACTGGGCACCGGTCAGCGATGGTGGCCGGAAGAACTCGAGGAGAAGATCGGCTACGAACGCTCGAAGGCGCTGTTCGATCTTGCCGAAGCGGCCAAGCGCCATCTCATCGATTTCGCCCGCGAGCACCAGATCGAGATCGACTATGTGCCCGGCCAGCTCAACGTCGCCCACAAGGCGAGCTACAAACGCGACTACTACGAAAATGCCGAAATCGCCGCCTTACGCTACGGTTATCCGTATCTCAGCTTCATGGACGAGGAGGAAACGCAGGAAAGGCTCGGCTCGAAGCGTTTCCATTGCGGCGTGCGCGATGTCGGCACCGGCCATATCCATCCGCTGAAGCTGCTGGTCGGGCTGGCGCGGGTCGCTGCCAATGCCGGTGCTGAAATCTTCGAGATGACCAAGGCAACGGCGATCCGCCAAAGCGGCGGCAAGGTGACGATCGAAACCGAAAGGGGAACGATCACCGCTGAGCGCGCGCTGATCGCCTGCAACGGCCACATCGACGGCCTCGAACCGGTGACGGCGAGCCATGTCATGCCGATCCGCTCCTTCATCGGTGCCACGGCACCGCTCGACGGGCATCCCGAGGTGCTGCCCGGGGGCGAGGCCGTGGCCGATTCGCGCTTCGTCGTGCGCTACTTCCGCAAATTCGGCGACGGCCGTCTGCTGTTCGGCGGACGCGAGGCCTATACCTCGGACAATCCGCGGGACATTTCGCTGCACATCCGCCGGCAGATTACCGAGATCTACCCGGACCTCAAGGACATCGAGATCACCCATGCCTGGGGCGGCAACGTCGGTATCACCATGCCGCGCCAGCTCTTCGTGCGCGAGGTCATGCCCGGTGTCATCTCGATCGGCGGTTATTCCGGCCATGGCGTCATGCTGTCAAACTACTGTGGCAAGCTCTACGCGGAAACGGTGCTTGGAAAATCTCGCGATCTCGACCTCTTCACATCGCTTGATATTCCAGCCTTTCCCGGTGGTGCGCGCATGCGGGCGCCGTTGCTTTTCCTCGCCTTGTCGTGGTTTGCGCTTCGCGACAAGTTTTAGTCCGATTGCGGATTTCATCTTCCGGAAATTCGCTCTAAAACCGGTGCCTGAGAGATTCATTGCACTGCACACTGGCTTTTTTAAATCGATTAGATTAAAAGAGCCGTCAACCAAGCCTGATTGAGAGACAAGCTCATGAGCAGCCAAATCATTCCCGTTGAGCCTTTTGATTACGTCGTTTTCGGCGGCAGCGGCGACCTTGCCGAACGCAAATTGCTGCCCGCGCTTTATCATCGCCAGATCGAAGGCCAGTTCAGCGAACCGACCCGCGTGATCGGCGCCTCGCGCAGCCCGTTGACCCACGAGGAATACCGCAATTTTGCCCGCGATGCGCTGAAGGAACACCTGAAGAAGGGCGAATACGACGAGGCTGAGGTGGAGAAGTTCTGTGCCCGCCTCTACTACGTCTCGGTCGATGCACGCACGGATACCGGCTGGGATCAGCTGAAGAAGCTGCTCGACGAGGGCAAGGACCGTGTGCGCGCCTTCTATCTCGCGGTCGCGCCCGGCATCTTCGGCGATATTTCGCAGAAAATCGCAGACCATAAGCTGATCACCAAGTCGACCCGCATCGTCGTCGAAAAGCCGATCGGCCGCGATCTCGCTTCTGCGCTGCAGCTCAACGACACGATCGGCCGCGCCTTCAAGGAAGAGCAGATCTTCCGCATCGACCACTATCTCGGCAAGGAGACGGTGCAGAACCTGATGGCGCTGCGCTTCGCCAACGCGCTCTATGAGCCGCTCTGGAACGCCAACTATATCGACCACGTGCAGATCACCGTGGCTGAATCGGTCGGCCTCGAAGGCCGCGCCGGCTATTACGACACGGCGGGCGCACTGCGCGATATGGTGCAGAACCACATCCTGCAGCTGCTCTGCCTGACGGCGATGGAAGTGCCCTCGTCGATGGATTCGGAAGCCGTACGTGACGAGAAGTTGAAGGTGCTGCGCGCGCTGAAGCCGCTCAATGCCTCCAACGTGGAGCAGGCGACGGTCCGCGGCCAGTATCGCGCCGGCGCATCGGGTACCGGCCCGGTCAAGGGCTACCTCGAAGAGCTCGAAGGCGGTGTCTCGAACACCGAGACCTTCGTCGCCATCAAGGCCGAGATCAACAACTGGCGCTGGGCCGGCGTTCCCTTCTATATAAGAACCGGCAAACGCCTGACCGGGCGCATGTCCGAGATCGTCATCACCTTCAAGCCGATCCCGCACGCGATCTTCGACCAGGCGGCAGGGCGCATCGTCGCCAACCAGCTGATCATCCGCCTGCAGCCGGATGAGGGCGTCAAGCAGTCGCTGATGATCAAGGATCCGGGTCCGGGTGGCATGCGCCTGCGCAACGTCTCGCTCGACATGAGCTTCGCCCAGGCCTTCAACGTCCGCAATCCGGACGCCTACGAGCGCCTGCTGATGGACGTGATCCGTTCCAACCAGACATTGTTCATGCGCCGCGACGAAGTCGAAGCCGCGTGGAAATGGGTGGATCCGATCCTAAAGGGTTGGGAAACGACCGGCCAGCAGGTGCAGGGCTATACGGCCGGCACATGGGGACCGAGCCAGGCCATCGCGCTGATCGAGCGTGACGGCCGCACCTGGCATGACGAAATCTAGGACGAAATCGATGGCATCGACCCTGCATTCCTTCGCCAGCGCCGCAGACCTCGCCGGCAGCCTCGCCGAAAAGGTCGCGGATACGCTTTCGGCAGCGATCGCCGCCCGCGGAACGGCGTCCATCGCCGTTTCCGGCGGCTCCACACCGAAGGCCTTCTTCCAGGCGCTTTCGACACGCGACATCGCCTGGGAAAAAGTGACGATCACGCTTGTTGACGAACGCTTCGTGCCGGCCGACAATCCGCGCTCGAACCATCTGCTGGTCGACGCCAATCTGCTTCGAAACAAGGCAAAGGCGGCGCGCTTCGTGCCGCTTTACCAGCCGGCACCTTCCGTCGAGGAAGCTGCAAGACTTGCGACGGCAAAAAGCGCCGAGATCGGCATCCCCTTCGACATCGTCATCCTCGGCATGGGTGGCGACGGCCACACCGCCTCGTTCTTTCCCGGTGGCAGCAATCTTGCCAAGGCGCTCGACGCATCGACGCCGCGCGGCATCATCACCATGGAAGCGGAAGGGGCCGGCGAGCCGCGCCTGACCTTCACCTTCTCCAGTCTTGAGGATGCCGCACTCCTGGTTCTCCATATCGAGGGCGAAGGCAAAAAAGACGTTCTCGCCAAGGCGGAAGGCAGCGGTGAAGAGGCAGAAATGCCGATCCGCGCCATTCTGCGCCGGGCCACTTCCCCGGTCGAGATCTACTGGGCTCCCTGATCCGCCGCAGATTTGAAATTCAGATCTAGGCCGGAGCCGCCGAAACAGATAGAGACAACGAACAAGGCAGGGATTTTCCATGTCCGCTCATGCACGCATCTCTGCGATCACCGATCGCATCGTCGAACGCTCGAAGCCCACCCGCGAACGCTATCTCGAACGCCTGCGCGCGGCCGCCTCGCAGGGCGTGCAGCGCTCGGTACTTGGCTGCGCCAACCTTGCCCACGGCTTCGCGGTCTGTTCCCCCGCCGACAAGGATGCGCTTGCCGGCGACCGCATCGCCAATCTCGGCATCATCACCGCCTATAACGACATGCTCTCGGCCCACCAGCCGTTCGAGACCTATCCGGCGATCATCCGTGAGGCAGCCGCCGAAGCAGGCGGCGTGGCGCAGGTGGCCGGCGGCGTGCCGGCGATGTGCGACGGCGTCACCCAGGGACAGCCGGGCATGGAGCTCTCGCTCTTCTCGCGCGATCTGATCGCCATGTCTGCGGGCGTCGGCCTGTCGCACAATATGTTCGATGCCGCCCTCTTCCTCGGCGTCTGCGACAAGATCGTGCCAGGCCTGGTGATCGCAGCCCTGTCCTTCGGGCACCTGCCGTCGATCTTCGTTCCGGCCGGCCCGATGACCACAGGCCTGCCGAACGACGAGAAGTCGCGCGTGCGCCAGCTCTTCGCCGAGGGCAAAGTCGGACGCGCCGAACTGCTGGAAGCGGAATCGAAATCCTATCACGGCCCCGGCACCTGCACCTTCTACGGCACCGCCAATTCCAACCAGATGCTGATGGAGATCATGGGCTTCCACATGCCAGGCTCCTCCTTCATCAATCCCGGCACGCCGCTGCGCGAAGCGCTGACGCGCGAAGCTGCCAAGCGGGCGCTGGCGATCACCGCGCTCGGCAACGAATTCACGCCGGCGGGCGAGATGATCGACGAACGCTCGGTCGTCAACGGCGTCGTCGGCCTGCATGCGACCGGCGGCTCGACCAATCATACGCTGCACCTCGTCGCCATGGCGCGGGCAGCCGGCATCCAGCTCACCTGGCAGGACATTGCCGAGCTTTCGGAAATCGTCCCGCTGCTTGCCCGCGTCTATCCGAACGGACTGGCCGACGTGAACCATTTCCAGGCGGCCGGCGGCATGGGATTCCTCATCAAGGAACTGTTGAAACACGGCCTGGTGCATGACGACGTTCGCACCGTCTTCGGTCAAGGTCTCCAAGCCTATACGGTCGACGCCCGTCTCGGCGAAAAGGGCGCCGTCCTGCGCGAGCCGTCGCCGGAAAAAAGCGTCGATCCCAAAGTTCTCTCCAGCATCGAGACGCCGTTCCAGGCGAATGGCGGGTTGAAGATGCTGCGCGGCAATCTCGGCAAGGCGGTCATCAAGATATCGGCCGTCAAGCCGGAGCGTCACATCATCGAAGCGCCAGCGGTCATCTTCCACAGCCAGCAGGAGCTGCAGGATGCCTTCAAGGAAGGCAAGCTCAACCGCGATTTCATCGCCGTCGTGCGCTTCCAGGGCCCAAAGGCGAACGGCATGCCGGAACTGCACAAGCTGACGCCACCGCTCGGCGTGCTGCAGGACCGCGGCTTCCGCGTAGCGCTGCTCACCGACGGGCGCATGTCCGGCGCATCCGGCAAGGTGCCGGCCGCGATCCACGTCACGCCGGAAGCGGTCGACGGCGGTCCGATCGCCCGCATCCGCGAGGGCGACATCATTCGCCTCGACGCGATCAAGGGCACGCTCGAGCTGCTCGTCGATGCGGCCGACATGGCCGAGCGTGAACCTGTCGTCGTCGATCTTTCCGACAATGAATTCGGGATGGGCCGCGAGCTCTTCGCACCGTTCCGCCGCGCCGTCGGACCTTCGGACCAGGGTGCGAGCGTGCTCTTCCACCACTGAGCGTGGTCACTGGAGACAGACAAAAACCCACGGGGCGCGCGCAGCACCCCGTGGGTTTTTGATTTCAGTCGAATGGTCCCTCAGGCCCGGACGTCGAGAACGTAGTCGCGGTGTGCCGGATGGGTGCTGTAGACGAAGATCTTGTTCAGCTCCTTCTGCGTCAGCAGGCGCAGGAAGCGCACGTCGATCGTATTGTTGGCGTTGACCTTCATCAGCAGGCAGCCGACCTTGGTGATGCGGGCATCCGGAATATCCAGATAGAACTGCTTCGGTAGGCTGAACTGGGTCAGGATCGCGAGTGTCGCGCTGCTCATCGAGATCCGGACAATGTCGCAGCGGCGCGAAGCCGCGTGCATGACGCCCTTTTCCGTATATTCGATGCGCGCGGCATTCATCGTGTCCTCCATTTTGAACCGCGCCTCGCGGTCATACATGAAGGATTCTTCCTTGCTCAGGAAATGAGATTTTGGCTGTGACGGATTGGAAGCGGCCACGTGCTTATCCCCCTCATAAATTGACGAGGAAAAGGTAGCAGCCGATCTTTAACAGAAAGTGAGAATTCGGCCCGTCCTGCACAATTCCTGGGGTAATCACCCCAAAAATGGCCGCCTCATTTCCGGTAGGTATGACCGGTTGCGTCAAAGAGATGCAACTTCTGCCTGTCGGCGGCAAACCGCATCCTCTGGCCCTTCTTCACATCATAGATGCCGGGCAACTTGACGACGATCGGCTCGCCGGGAACCAGGCCCTCGATATAAAGCAGCGTCACTTCGCCGAGCGCTTCGACGATCGACACCTCACCTTCGAAAAGGTAGTCGGCGCCATCGGCAACCCGGAGATCTTCCGGACGAACGCCGAAGCTCGCCTGCTTGCCCATTTCGGACGCATCGGTCGTCACATCGAGCGTCACCGACATGCCGCCGGTCAGCGTCACCGTCGTCTGGCTTCCGGTTCCGGCGACCGTTGCCGGAATGATGTTCATCGCCGGCGAGCCGATGAATTTCGCGACGAAGAGGTTTGCCGGGCGCTCGTAGAGGTCCAGCGGCGCACCGACCTGCTCGATATTGCCGGCGGAGAGAACGACGATGCGGTCGGCGAGCGTCATCGCCTCGACCTGGTCATGGGTGACGTAGATCATCGTCGTATCAGCCATCTGTTCGTTCAGACGGGCGATCTCGATGCGGGTCGCGACGCGCAGCGCGGCATCGAGGTTGGACAGCGGCTCGTCGAACAGGAAGACCTTCGGATCGCGGCAGATGGCGCGGCCGATCGCCACGCGCTGGCGTTGGCCGCCGGAAAGCGCCTTCGGCAGGCGACCGAGATATTGGCTCAGCTGCAGGCTCTCGGCCGCCGCTTTGACGCGGCGATCGATTTCCTGCTTGCTTTCGCCGGCGATCTTCATGCCGAACGCCATGTTATCGAACACGGTCATGTGCGGATAGAGCGCATAGGACTGGAAGACCATGGCGATGCCGCGCTTGGAAGGTGGCACGTCATTGACGAGATGGCCGTCGATATACATCTCACCGCCGGTGATCGCCTCCAGACCGGCGATCATGCGCAGAAGCGTGGATTTGCCACAGCCGGACGGACCGACGAAGACGATGAATTCGCCCTGCTTGATATCGAGGTCGATACCGTGGAGAACGTCCACGGAACCGTAGGATTTGCGGATATCCTTCAGCGTCAGTCCAGTCATTTCTCTCTCCCCTGCGTTCTTTAGGCGAGACGGGCGAAATACGCCCCCCAGGCCGGAATATCGATCTTGTCGCCATAGTTGTTGCTGGTAAAGCCGTGGCCCGTCAATGCCTGCCATTCTCCCGCCGGCAGAATGACGCCTGCCTCGGCCGGGCTCATGTTGAAGATGCAGAGCAGCTTCTCATTGCCGTATTCACGGGTGAAGACCAGCGTATCGCCCTGTGTTTCCTCGAATTCGATCTCCCCCTTGGCAAAAGCCGGGTGCAGCTTTCGGAAGGCGATGAAGCGGCGATAGTGCTCCAGCACGGAGGTCTCATCGCCCAGCTGGACGCTGACGGCACGCAGGATATGCTCGACCGGCACCGGCAACCAGGGCTTGACCGTCGAGAAGCCGCCCTGGGCGACCTGGCTGTCCCAGACCATCGGCGTGCGGCAGCCGTCGCGGCCCTTGAATTCCGGCCAGAACTGGATGCCATAGGGGTCCTGGAGATCCTGATAGGCAAGATCGGCCTCCGTCAGCGCCAGTTCCTCACCCTGATAGAGGCAGACGGAGCCGCGCAGCGTCAACAGCAAAGAGGCATAGAGCTTGGCAAAGGCGTCGTGATCGGCGACCAGCCCGCCCCAGCGGCTGACATGGCGCATGACGTCATGATTGGAGAAGGCCCAGCAGGCCCAGCCATCGGGTGCGGCAGCTTCGAAATCCTGCATCACCTCCTCGACCCGCTCCGGCGTCAGCGGATCGGGCGCCAGGAACTCGAAGGCATAACACATATGCATCTTGTCGTTGCCGGAGGTGTATTCACCCACGATTTCGAGGCCGCGCTGGCTGTCGCCGACTTCGCCGACGGCGGCGATCGCCGGGAATTCCTCGAGAACGGCCCGGAAGCGCTTCAAGAACGCAAGATTCTCGGGCCGGTTCTTGTCGTAGAGATGTTCCTGGAAATTATAGGGATTGACCGCCGGCGCCGTCGAGGCGTTGCGGCGTTCGGGGGCAAGCGCCGGATTGTCGCGCAGCTGCGTGTCATGAAAATAAAAATTGATGGTGTCCAGGCGGAAGCCGTCGACGCCGCGATTGAGCCAGAAGCGCACGACATCGAGCAGACGGTCCTGCACCTCAGGGTTATGCAGGTTCATGTCCGGCTGCGAGGTCAGGAAATTGTGCATGTAATATTGCATGCGCGTCGGATCCCACGCCCATGCCGAGCCGCCGAAGATCGACAGCCAGTTGTTCGGCGGCGTGCCGTCCGGCTTGGCGTCCGCCCAGACATACCAGTCGGCCTTGGCGTTGGTCTTGCTGGAGCGGCTTTGCACGAACCAGGGGTGCTGATCCGAGCTGTGGGAGATGACGAGGTCGATCATCACGCGGATGCCGAGGCGATGGGCCTCTGATATCATCGTGTCGAAATCCACCAGCGTGCCGAAGATCGAATCGACATTCTCGTAGTCGGAAACGTCATAACCGAAATCACGCATCGGCGAGGTGAAGAAGGGCGAGATCCAGATCGCATCGACCCCAAGGCTTGCCACATGCGGCAGGCGGGCGGTGATGCCCTTCAGGTCGCCGATGCCGTCGCCGTTCGAATCCTGGTAGGAGCGCGGGTAGATCTGGTAGATCACCGCGCCGCGCCACCAGTCCTTGTCAGGGGTCGAGATCGATTGGGAAGCCACGTTCATGGAATATCCTGTTTGAAGTCACGTTCGGGAATGATCAGCCTCCCTTGACCGAACCCGCCAGCAGACCGCGCACCAGGTAACGCTGCAGCCCGAAGAAGACGAGCAGCGGCACGATGATGGTGACGAAGGCTGACGCCGTCAAAATCTCCCAATTGCCGCCGCGCGAGCCGAGCAGCGCGTTCAGGCTGCCGGTTAGCACGATGTGGTCCTTGTCGGTGCCGAGGAAGACCATGGCGACGAGCAGGTCGTTCCATACCCACAGGAACTGGAAAATGGCGAAGGAGGCGAGTGCCGGGAAGGATAGAGGCAAAACGATGCGGACGAAGATCTCGAAATCACTCGCGCCATCGACGCGGGCGGATTCGATGATCTCTTTCGGCAGGCCGGCGATATAGGCCCGCAAGAGATAGATGGCGAGCGGCATGCCGAAAGCGGTATGAGCCAGCCAGATGCCGGGATAGGTCTTCGACGGCTGGCCGAGCATGTTGCCGATCTCGTTGTAGAGACGCAGAAGCGGGATCAGGGACATCTGCAGCGGCACGACGATGAGGCCGACGACGAGTGCGATCAGCAGCGCGCGGCCAGGAAACTCCATCCAGCTCAGGGCATAAGCGGCGAAAGCGGCAATCAGGATCGGGATGATCGTCGCCGGGATCGTCACGGTCAGCGAGTTGATGAAGGATTGGCCGATGCCCTCGCCTCTTAGAACCGTGTTGTAGTTCTGCATGGTGAATTCCGGCGGCGCCGAGACGGATGCATAGATGCGCCGCGGGCGCTGGTCGGGCGAAAAGGCGGCGTTCTTCACATAGCGATAACTGCCGTCGCTGTTGATCTGCAGGGTTTCACCGTCGCCGAGATCGGCGGTCTCGCCGGCCTTGAAGGCGGCCGGCTGCTGCACGCGATTGCCGAAGGCCTTTACCGCGCGGCCGGTCTGGCCTTCCAGCACATTGCCCGCAATGACGTAGGCGGCACCTTCCTGCTGCTGCTGGTCCGGCGTGCCCAAGCGAACGGCAACGGTCTGCGTCGAGCCGACGAAGGCCGTCCACCAGCCGGAGACGACGATCTGGTCCTTGTCGCGCAGCGCGCTGACGAAGATGCCGAGCGTCGGGATGAGCCAGATGATGACAATCAGTAGAACGGCTGCGTGAACGAAGAGACGGGCGGGGCCGATCTTGAAGTAGCTTCCGATAGCGGTCATCTCAGTGCCCCTTCAATTCGCGATTGGCGCGGCGCACGTTCCAGACCATGATCGGCGTGACGGCGAGCATGATGATGATGGCGATGACGGCACTTCGGCCGGAATCGCCGCCACCGCGGAACATCCAGTCGAACATCAGGTTCGCCAGCACCATCGTCTGCCACTGGCCGTTGGTCATGGTCAGCACGATGTCGAAGACCTTGAGGACGAGGATGGTGATCGTCGTCCAGACGACGGCGATGGAGCCCCAGACCTGCGGCACCATGATGCGCCAGAAGATCTGCCAGCCATTGGCGCCGTCGATGACGGCAGCTTCGATCGTCTCTTCCGGAATGCCGCGAAGAGCCGCCGACAGGATGACCATGGCGAAACCGGTCTGGATCCAGATCAGAATGATCATCAGGAAGAGGTTGTTCCAGAAGGGAATGGAGATCCACACCTCCGGCGTGCCGCCGAAGGTCTGGACGATGGCGTTCAGCAGGCCGATCTGGACGTCGTTGCCGCCGCGATATTCATAGATGAATTTCCAAATGACCGAGGCGCCGACGAAGGAGATCGCCATCGGCATGAAGACGATGCTCTTGGCGATATTGCCCCACCAGATGCGATCGGTCATCACGGCGATGACGAGGCCGAAGAAGGTGCAGGCAGCCGGCACCACGGCGAGCCAGAGGATGTTGTTGAAGATCGACTGGCGGAATTCGCGGTCGCCGAGCGCCCATTTGTAGTTGGCGAGGCCGACGAACTGCAGACCGGCACGGTCGTAGAAGGAGAGGATGAAAGTCGCAACGACGGGATAGACGAGATAGACGATGAGCAGGAACAGCGCCGGGCCGATGAACAACCACGGCCGGATCAATGCGCGGCGGTTGAGGTTCCGCGATGCGGCGCGGATGTCGCCGTCCTTCACCGGCAGAGCCATATCCAGGATCTTGTTCGAAAAATAGAAATAGGCCGAGCACGCGATCACGGCGGCGACCACGACACCCAAAGCGGACACTATCTGCGACAGCATTTCGTCCCTCCCCTGCTTCCCCTGATCTTATTCCGACCGGTTTTTATTCTGACGGGTCAACGCCGGTCACCGTCAATCTCTTTGATTGCCTGATCACAGTATATCCTGCGATGGCCGGGCTCTTTGCGAGCCCGGCCAGTCATGCAAGCCATGCCGCCGGCAAGCCGGCGGCATAATTTTGAAAGATTACTTGATGCCGTCCCAGGCGCTCTGGATTTCGCCAGCGGCCTCTTCAGCGGACTTGCCGCCGACGAAATCGACCATGCCCGTCCAGAAAGCGCCGGCGCCGATCTTGCCCGGCATCAGGTCGGACCCGTCGAAGCGGAAGGTGGTGGCCGAGGTCAGGATATCGCCTTCCTTCTTCATTTGCGGGTTGGCATAGGCCTCGGTGCTGACGCCCTTATACGGCGTCAGGAAGCTCGACTGCGCCATCCAGACCTCATGGGCGATCGGGGTCTTCAGGAAGTCGATGAAAGCGCGAGCAGCCTTCGAGTCCTTGGCGATCGAGACGAGCGTGCCGGCGCCCAAAACCGGCTTGCCGAGTTCGGGATGCGAAGCAAAGGTCGGCATGTAGAAGAAGTCGGCATCCTGGCCGAGCTTCGTGCCCTCAGGGAAGAAGGACGGGATGAACGAAGCCTGATGGTGCATGTAGCACTTCGGCGGAACCGCGAAGAGGCCCTTCGGGCTGTCGCGGAAATCGGTCGAGGCCACGGCTGCGACGCCGCCATCGACGTATTTGGCGTTCTTGGCGAACTTGCCGAACTCGTCGATCGCGGCAACGACGGCCGGATCGGTGAACTTCAGCTCGTTGGTCGTCCACTTGTCATAGGCTTCCGGCGGCTGCATGCGCAGCATGATGTCCTCGACCCAGTCGGTCGCCGGCCAGCCGGTGGCGCCGCCGGAACCGAGACCGATGCACCAGGGAACGCCGCCGTCCTTGACGATCTGGTCGGTCAGGGCATGCAGCTCTTCCATGGTCGTGGGGATCTTGTAACCGGCTTCCTCGAAATTCTCCGGCACGTACCAGACCAGCGATTTTACGTCGGCCTTGTAGGGGAAGGCGTAGAAGGCTTCCTTGCCGTCCTTGCCCTTGTAGGTGCCGTAACCGACCCAGCTGTCGCCGGCGCCGTAATTGTCCTTGATCCACTTGGAGTTGTCATCGCCGAGCGGCGTCAGGAAGCCCTTGCTGGCAAGATCGGCCAGGAGGCCGGGCTGCGGCAGAACGGCAATGTTCGGCGGCGAACCCGCCTGCGTGTCAATGACAATCTGCTGTTCGTAGTTTTCGGAAGAGGAGTATTTGGCATCGATGCCGGTGGCTTCGGTGAAATAGGCAAGCACGCTCATGAAGAACGCCTCGTCCTCGCCGCGCCAGGGCCCGAAGATCGTCAGCGGCTGACCCTTCAGATCGGCATGAGCAGCCTTGAACTCGTCATAGCTCTTCCAGTTGAACTTGGAGTCCTGTCCCGGGGCAAATTTCAAATCGGCCGCGGACGCAGCACCGGCAAAAAGCGCTGCCACGGCAACGCCCATCAAAAATGACTTTTTCATGTGATCAACCTCCCATCACAATCCCAACCGCGCCGAATTCCCGCAAATAAAGAAATTTCAAAGCGCTTTGACAGCCGACTCATTCCACTTTCGGTGGAATGGAGTCAAGTTAATTCGCGAGCAGCCGCGGCAAACACGCCAGATATCGCGGCATATCGCGGCGCAACAGCGCCTATCGGGAAATATGGAGCGATTTTTCTTGAGTCAAGCGCGGCAGATGATACATAATTGAAAGCGCTTTGGATGCCGCTGGGAGGCAGCAGGCCTTTTCAAGACGGCTGACGGGCGGGCTGGGAGGAAGCATAGCAGGTGAATCTCAAACAGCTATCGGAATTGCTGGGGCTGTCTCAGACGACGGTGAGCCGGGCGCTCAACGGCTATCCCGAGGTCAATGAGGCGACCCGGGAGCGCGTGCTTCAGGCCGTCAAGGAAACCGGATACAGGCCGAACAAGGCGGCGCAGCGGCTTGCGACCGGCAAGGCAGGCTCCATCGGTCTCGTCATGCCGACGGCGCCCGGCCACCAGTCCGACGTGCATTTCGGTGAATTCCTGGCCGGGCTCGGCGAAGAGGCCGTGCGCCACGATTTCCACTTCGTCATCATGCCGGCCGACCCGAATGACGAGGTGGCGGCGCTGCGCCGCCTTGCGATCAGCGGCAATGTCGATGCCCTGTTCGTCGCCTATATGCGCGGCCACGATCCGCGGCTCGCCATGTTGAAATCGCTCTCTATGCCTTATGTCGTGCACGGCCGTTCCTTCGGTTCGGAGCCGGACTATCCCTATCTCGACATCGACAATGAAGGCGCCTTCTACGATGCGACGCGGCTCTTGCTTCAACTCGGCCATACGCGCTTTGCGCTGATGAACGGACCGATGCATCTCGATTTCGCCATCCGCAGGAAGAACGGCGTCATATCAGCCCTTGCCGAGCGCGGGCTCGCGCTCGAGGAGGGTTGCATGAGCCACGCGCTGATGACGGACGAGCAAGGCCTGCTGGCGATGGAACACTTCCTGCAATTGCCGGAGCGGCCGACGGCGATCCTCTGCTCCAGCACGGTGCTGGCGCTTGGCGCGATCCGCGCGGTCAACCAGGCCGGATTGCGGCTCGGTGAGGATATCTCGCTGATCGCCCATGACGACGTGCTGCCGCTGCTGAAACCGGAAAGCTTTTCCGTGCCGCTGACGACGACGCGCTCTTCACTGCGGGCGGCGGGCGTTCGCATCGCGCAGCGGTTGATCGGCACCGTGAAGCAGGCCGGCCCCTTCCCCGACCAGGAGCTCTGGAAGACCGAGCTGATCGTCAGGGCCTCGACCGGTCCTGCACCGCAGGCCTAGGTCCTGTTGACAAAGTGTGGCAGCCAAATCCTTGCCGCGGCTAAAGCTAGGAAGGCTTCGAAGGATTTTCGGGTCTTGTCGTAACGTGTAGCAATGCGTCGGAATTGTTTAAGTCTATTGAACATCCGCTCGATAAGATTGCGATCCTTGTAGGCTTTGAAATCGCACGATGGCGGGTTTTTGCGGTTCGCTTTGGGTGGAATGACTGGCTTTATGCCGTGAATTAAAAGCTCTTCGCGAATGGCGTCACCATTATAGCCTTTGGTTTGCCGACTGGCATTGCCAGCAAGTCAGGCACAGCGGCGTAATCTGAGGTTTCGCCGCCCGTCGGGACGAAGCCAAGAGGGCGTCCTTGACCGTCTGTGCGGGCATGGATTTTTGTCGTAAAGCCGCCGCGTGATCGACCAAAAACCTCCTTATAAGTCCCCCTTTAGCGCCCGCTGCCTGTGAATGGCCTCGAACCGTCGTGCTGTCGATCATATGCTGCCAGTCATCGGTCAGCCCCAATTCCAGGTTCGCGATCGTGTCGGCAGCTTCTGTTGAAGATCAGGGCCGCCTTCGACTTGAAGCGGAGATAGAAGCCCCATTATTCGGCCCCGCTTCGCTCACGATGCCGGCGAGCTCCGTGGCGGCAATGCCGTCGGCTCGGAACTTCTGCGCTCTAATCCCCACCATGCCGCATCTGAAGCTGTCGTTTCGGCCCTTTTCGTAACGCATCCCCACTCTTTGCAATTTTCATCATTGCATTACGACCGTAATATGGATAAGTGATCGCACTGCAATAGTACGCCAATGGTAAAAACTCAGCGGTTTGGAGACAGTAATGACCTTAAATTCCAAAAAGACCGCCCTTGTAACGGGAGCCTCATCCGGTATCGGTCGCGCGAGTGCCGAGGCCTTGGCACGAGCCGGCTTCACAGTCTTCGGCACGAGCCGCAAGCCTAGTAGCGGGAGCTCGGGCCAGATCTCGATGCTGGCTTGTGACGTGACCGATGAAGACTCTGTGGCGTCGCTCGTTTCGACGGTGCTCTCAAGCACCGGACGTATCGACGTTCTCGTCAACAACGCCGGCCTGGGGATGTTTGGCGGGGCCGAAGAGTCCTCCATTGCTCAGGTTCAGAGCCTGTTCGACGTCAACCTGTTCGGTGTCATGCGGATGACCAACGCCGTGCTGCCTTCAATGCGGCGTCGCGGAGAGGGGCGCATCGTCAACCTCAGTTCGGCGCTGGGGTTCGTACCGGCACCGTACTCGGCGCATTACGCCGCGAGCAAGTATGCGCTCGAAGGCTATTCGGAGTCGCTCGATCACGAAATCCGCGGTTTCAACGTCCGCGTCTCGCTGATTGAGCCGGGCACCGTCCAAGGCAGTTTCGACCACAGCTCGCTGGAGCCGGATGCCAAGATGGCGGAGTATGACGCAGGGCGTGCCTGGGTGCATGATTTTTACGAGAAGTCGAAGCTCACGGCTGATACGCCCGAGGACGTAGCGGGGGCAGTCCTTTTGGCGGCCACGGCCAAGCGCCATCGGCAGCGTTACACCGTCGGCAAGGTCGCATGGCAGGTCAGCCTGCTGCGGCGTCTCTTGCCTGCGACGTTGTTCGACAAGGCCTTGCGCCAGCAGTTCCGCATGCCGGGAAGATAATCATTATGTTTACAACCTTTGATCAAAGCGAGGTACTTATTGTGTCCGACCGTCCATCTGTTCTCATCACCGGCGCATCGACCGGCATTGGCGAAGTCTATGCGGAGCGGTTTGCTCGTCGCGGGCATGATCTCGTTCTCGTGGCCCGCAACAAGACCCGCCTCGATGCCGTTGCGGCGCGTCTGCACGAAGAAACCGGCGTCGCGATCGACATCATTCAGGCCGACCTCACCGAGATCGCCGACCTCGAGACGGTGGAGACCCGCCTGCGCGAGGATCACACTATTGGCGTTCTCATCAACAACGCCGGCGGCAATCTACGCGGCGGCTTCCTCGATCAGAAAACCGAAGACGTAGCCCGTCTCGTGGCGCTGAATACCACCGCTGTCGTTCGCCTCGCAAATGCGGTCGCACCGCGGTTTGCGGACGCAGGGACCGGCTCCATCGTCAACATCTCGTCGGTCGTCGGTATCGCGCCCGAGTTCGCCATGTCCGTTTATGGCGCGACCAAGGCCTTCGTCACCTTCCTGTCGCAGGGCCTCAGCCTCGAACTCGGTCCAAAGGGCGTCTACGTCCAGGCCGTTCTTCCCGCCGCGACGCGGACAGAAATCTGGGAGCACTCCGGCATCGACGTTAACACGATGACCGGCGTCATGGAGGTCGGCGATCTCGTGGATGCGGCCCTCGTCGGCTATGATCGCCGCGAGGCGGTGACGATCCCGCCGCTTCCCGACCCAACGCAGTGGGATGCGTATCAGGCGGCCCGGCAGGCCATGCTTCCCAACACCCGTCAGCAGCATGCCGCCGAACGCTATCGCGTCGCCGGATAATCTGCATCGCCACACCCTCAATTCGACAGGAAGAAGACAATGACGTTCAAAGCTTTGCTCGCCTCCAAGGATGGCGATACGCTCTCCGCGACGATCGTAGACCTGACCGAGGCCGATCTGATGGACGGCGACGTGACAGTCGCTGTGGATTACTCGACCGTGAACTACAAGGACGGGATGGCCGTAACCGGACGACTGCCGGTGATCCAGACGTTTCCGCTCGTTCCCGGCATAGACCTCGCCGGAACGGTGGAAGCGTCCTCCCATCCTGATTTCAAGGTTGGTGACCGGGTGGTTGCCAACGGCTGGGGGCTGAGTCAGACCCATCACGGCGGATATGCGCAGAAGGCCCGGTTGAGCGGCGACTGGCTCGTCAAGCTCCCCGAATCGCTCTCCACGGAGGATGCGATGGCCATCGGCACTGCTGGCTACACGGCCATGCTGTCCGTGCTGGCACTTGAGCATGGCGGGATCACGCCTGATAAAGGCGACATCCTCGTGACGGGAGCCAATGGCGGCGTCGGATCGATCGCCATTGCACTGCTCTCGGGGCTCGGATACCGCGTCATCGCCTCCACGGGCCGACTTGAGGAAACAGCCTATCTGCGGGAACTCGGAGCGGCTGAGATCATTGATCGGAACACATTGTCGGAATCAGGAGCCCCCGTTGCGGCCGAACGCTGGGCCGGTGCGATCGACAGCGTCGGCAGTCATACGCTGGCAAACGTCCTGGCACAGACGAAGTATCGTGGCGTCGTGACCAGTTGTGGGCTTGCCCAGGGTCGCGACCTTCCCGCCACGGTGCTCCCGTTCATTCTCCGCAACATCACCCTTGCCGGCATCGACTCGGTCAATGCCCCGCAGGCAGTGCGTCTGGAAGCATGGGCGCGTCTCGCCCGCGATCTCGATCTCGCGAAACTCGCGCGCACGACGACAGTCATCGGTCTGGCGCAGGTCCCCGGCGTCGCCGAGAGCATTCTGGGCGGGCACGTTCAGGGCCGCACGGTCGTCGACGTCAATCTTTAGGGTTGTCAGGAGAAGCGGAACTTGGTTTTCCCGTAATGACACGCGATCACTGAAGAAGCAGGAGTCAGCCCGGTCTAGCCCGAACTAGGCGGACTCCAAGCGGTTTTGCAGCCGCTCCGCGCACGACGTGTGCGGCCGCAGCGGTGCCAATTGGGCAGTTGTATTGCGCTCACCTCGTGATATTATGATCGTAATGTAATGGAGATTTGAAGGGCGCCTCATGCGATACGAAAAAGGCCGAAAAGACACGTCACGCCGAAGGATCATCGATGTCGCTATCGAGCGGTTTCGCACGGATGGAATTGCGGGCTCGGGTCTTGCGACGATCATGAAGGATGCCGGTCTGACCAATGGCGCCTTCTATCCCCACTTTCCCTCGAAAGCCGATCTCGTCCGGGAAACCTTGTCGGATGCCCTGAGCAAGCAAGCAGTATGGCTGCGCGAGGTGTTGGACGAAGGGGGCCTCGACGGCGTGATCGACTTCTACCTCTCGCCAGAACATCGGGACAATCCAGGACTGGGCTGCGCCTCCGCAGCTCTGCTGCCGGAGCTTGCGCGGCAGCCGGAGGAGACGCGCGGCATGTATGCCGAACAGTCCCGCATCCTTGTGCTCCTGCTTGCCGAAGCGCTTCCAGCAGATGTCGAAGCGAGGGAGGACGTGGCATACGCATTTTTTGCGACACTGATCGGGACACTCCAACTGGCACGGGCGGTCAATAATGAAGTGTCGGGCCGCATTCTGCAGGCTGGAAAGAACGCCTTACGCGCCTTGGCGGGTCTTACGCACTCACCGGCCTTTTGAGCCTGAAATCCATACAAGAGCACGCGCTCTATAAGTGTTCGGACGGGGTCACACTTGGCGTCATTGCCTCCGACAACACCTGAACTTTGCCGCTACGCGGCGAATCAAAACCTTGCCAGCAACGAACCAACAGACCGGAGATTTCCAGTGAAAGCCTATGTCGTCGACAAGTACAAGAAGAAGGGCGCGCTGCGCCTTGCCCAACTGCCGGATCCGCAGGTTCAAAACGGCGACGTCCTCGTTCGCGTCCATGCCACATCCGTCAACCCGCTCGATTCGAAGGTCAGGGACGGCGCTTTCAAGATCTTCCTGCCTTACCGTCCGCCCTTCGTGCTTGGCCATGATGTCGCCGGGACTGTCGTCAAGGTCGGCTCTGGTGTCAACCGCTTCAAGGTCGGCGACGAGATCTATGCACGGCCGAGGGATCACCACGTCGGCACGTTCGCGGAATTCATCGCCATCCACGAAGACGATGTCGCGCTGAAACCCCGAACGCTGACGATGGAAGATGCATCGTCCATCCCGCTGGTCGCGCTGACGGCATGGCAGGCGCTTGTCGATGTCGCCAAGGTGAAGCCGGGCCAGAAAGTCTTCATTCAGGCTGGTTCGGGCGGCGTCGGTACGATCGCGATCCAGCTTGCCAAGCATCTGGGCGCGACGGTCGCGACGACGACGAGTGCCAAGAACGCCGCTCTTGTCAAAAGCCTCGGCGCGGATGTGGTGATCGACTACAAGAGCCAGGACTTCGAAAAGATTCTCTCCGGCTATGATGTCGTGCTGAACAGCCAGGATCCGAAGACGCTTGCGAAATCCCTGAACGTCCTGAAGCGGGGCGGCCACCTCGTGTCGATTTCAGGCCCGCCGGACCCGGCGTTCGCCAAAGATCTTGGTCTGAACGCGCTCTTGAAGCTTGTCGTCCGGCTGTTGAGCCGCAGCGTGCGCAAGAAGGCGAAGAGCCGTAGTGTTCAGTATTCTTTCCTGTTCATGCGGGCCAATGGTCGGCAACTCGAACAGATCGCCGAGTTGATCGACAGTGGGGCCTTGCGCCCCGTCGTGGACAAGATTTTCCCCTTCAAGCAAACGCCCGAGGCTTTGGCCTATGTCGAGACGGGTCGTGTGAAGGGCAAGGTTGTGATCAAGGTCCTGTAGTGTCGCTTTGACGGTAGTGCAGAGGCAGCAATCCTGCCGCGGGTAGGCGGGTCGGGATTTCCTTCCACGCTCCGCAGGTAACAGCGTCTCAATTATGCGCCACTCTGAATCGGTCAGGTCTCCACGAGCCAAAGCATCCTCCTAAAAGGAAGTCTTGAATCATGCTTCAGGCGATTTTGAAATCGGGGCTGGTGACGACTGGTGCCATTTCCATCTCGAAGTCTTCGCAAACCTTGCCATCACGAACTGCGATGCAACCGGAATTAGGCTCGTCGGAACCACCAAATATGGTCCAAGCTGGCTGGCCCTCGGCGGTCATGAACGAAGCTACATAAAGCCCACCTGTCAACGCAATCGAGAACTCCGGGAGCCGCCCATAGATTAAAGCATCTTAAACCTTACGCCCAATCAGCGACTTGAAGACACGGTCCCAACCTGCTTCGTCGCTCCAGCTCCCGCACAGAATGGCGTCTTCACTTTCAATTCGCCAACTCCACTCGATCATGACTGTGCAGTCGCCCCGTGAATTTCCGACAGACCCGTCGCGCTTCACTCGGGGAGACAAGTGGCCAAACTCCAAGAAGATCGCCGAGCCGTGACCTCGCCAGACCGCTGACAACGGTTGCGATATGAGCGCGGATCGGTATTTCTCGAAAATTGCTGAAAACGGTGGCAACGCATCCCCCAAATGCTTGGTGGCTCAAAACTGGAAAACTTTGTCAACAGAGCCTAGAACAGGATGATTTTAGGCCGGGTCGGCCTAAGGTCTGAATCCTGTTCTGCATCATATAGTTAGAGCATGATTTCGTCCGAAAACCGCTCACACTTTTCGGCATCATGCTCTAATCAAAACTGCGGCGGTGTCTGCCCTGCCGTGCGATGGGCGGCAATGACCGTGTTGGCCATCAGCATGGCGATGGTCATCGGCCCGACGCCGCCGGGAACCGGAGTGATGGTGCTGGCGACCGCCGAAACCTCCTCGAAGGCGACGTCGCCGACGAGCCGGGTCTTGCCCTCGCCTCTTTCGGGGGCTGCCACCCGATTGATGCCGACGTCGATGACTGTCGCACCGGGCTTCACCCAATCGGCCCTGACCATCTCCGGCCGGCCGACGGCGGCCACCAGGATATCGGCGTTGCGGCAGACCTCGGCGAGATTCCTGGTCCTGGAATGAGCAATCGTCACCGTCGCATTGGCGTTGAGCAGCAATTGCGCCATCGGCTTGCCGAACAGGTTGGAGCGACCGATGACGACGGCGTTGAGGCCGGAGAGATCCTCGCCATGGGTGCGGCGGACGAAGACCATGGCGCCGGCCGGCGTGCAGGAGACAAGTCCGGTCTTCAGGTCGCCGGTGGCGAGCTTGCCGGCATTGACGACGCTCAGGCCGTCGACATCCTTTTCCGGCAGGATCGACTGGATGATCGCCTCGCTGTCGAGCGGCTTCGGCAAGGGCAGCTGCACCAAAATACCGTGGATCGACGGATCGGCGTTGAGGGTGGCGACGAGAGCTGCCAGCTCCTCCTGTTTCGTCTCGGCCGGCAGCGTGTGCTGAACGGACTTGAAGCCGCACTCCTTGGCCATGCGGCCCTTGGAGCCGACATAGGCGTGGCTTGCCGGGTCGTCGCCGACGATGACGACCGCAAGGCCGGTGGTGACGCCGCTGCTCTTTTCCAGCGCCGCCGTCGCACTCTTGACCGTCTGAATGACCGATGCAGCTACGTTCTTTCCGTCGATTACTGTCGTCACGCGTCTCTCCGCCCTGTTCGCGTCAATCTATGGATACTCGGCGAGCGTCAATTGCCCGCTAACGCCCTATCCTGTCGGAAAGCGGCAAGGCAATAGCAAGCTTGCAAGGAAATGTTCGTTCAGCGCAGCGGCTGCCGCGCTTCGAGCGCATGAACACGAAGCCGGTCGCGCAGGCCGGAGATTTCGGAGCGCAGCAGCTCCATTTCGTCGAGCGGCGCGGGGGCCGGCACAGGCATCGAGGGCAGCGGGGCCTGCGGCCGGGATACGGGCATTTTCTCGTGTGGGGAATCGGCGACGGGCCTACGCAGCCGGAGCAGGAAAGCCGCAGCAAGGCCTATCGCAAGGGCCGCCGCGGCACCGGTCAGCGCGCGGAGACCATCGCTTCCCGATACTGCGGTTGCCAACGCCGGCTTCAGGAGAACGATACGACCGTCGGCGGCCGTTTCCACCGCTGCGGACGTCGCCTCTTCGAGGCGCGAGCGGGCGGCATTCGCCTTTTCTCTGAGTTCGGTCAGGCGTGACAAATCGACGCCGGTGTCCCGGCTCTGGGCGATCAGCGTGTTGCGGCGATCGTTCAGGCCCTTGCGCGCATCGACGGCGGCCTTAGCAGTGAGGTTGGCAGTCTGGGCAAGACGGGTAAGCTCCTTGCCCATATTCTCCTTCAGACCGTCCGTTTCGGCCTGCTGCTGCAAGAGGCGCGGATGGCGCGGACCAAGCTCGGCCGAAAGCTGCGCAAGCGTCGTTTTGGCGACGGAATATTTGTCGCGCCAGTCCTGTAGCGCCGGCGAAAGCATATCAGAGGGGAGCGAGCCGTCGAGCACTTCGGCAAGTTTTGCGGCCTTGAGCCGGTCGGCCTGCGCCTTGGCGGCAAGGATATTCTGGTCTGCCTCTTTCAGATCGGCATCGAGCCGGTCGATCTGGCGGCGAAGATCGATCGCTACCTTGACATTGCCCTCGCCGCTCTTCGCGGTGAAGGCGGCAAGCTCCGCTTTCACTTCGTCATAGGTTTTACGCAAGGCGGCATCGGTCTCGACGTTGCCGCCGGCTCCGTCTGCTGCGGACACCGCTTCGGCAAGCCTTGCGGCGATGCGCATGGATTTGCCGCTGTCGCCGGTCGTCACCCTGACGAGGATGGTGCCGGCGGCGGCATCGGGCAGTATCTCGACCGCATGTTTCAGCGTCGCCTCGGCGCGCGAGGCCGGATCGGCAGCAGCACCGGTCGCCGAGAGCAGATCGAGCGCGACGCCGAGCGCATTGGCGCTGGCGCCGGCAAATTCGGGATCATGATCGAGTTTCAGGGCGGCCACCGTCGAAGCAACCACCCGCGCCGACAGCAGCCCTTTCGCCGCGGCCTGGGTGAAGGCAGCGCGGCTTGCTACATCGCTCTTCACCGCAAGTGTCGCCTCGGCACGATAGAGGGCGGGCGAAGCTGGCATCAGCGCCGGCAAGCCCGCGCCGATGATCGTCGCGGCGGCCACCATCATCGCAAGGCCGATCCCGCTCGCCCGACGCAGCGGCGCTACCGACCGGGGGTCGGCGGGCTCTTCACGGACAGCGGCCAGGGGTGCGGGTGAGATCATCGGCTGGTCGGCCGGAACGCCCAGCTCTTCATCGCCCGCCGGCTCCTGAGGAAGCGGATGGCCGACGTCGTTGGCGGCCCGGAGGCGGTTGCCGAGGATGGTTTCGATGCGGTCGACCAGCGGTGCGGTGCGCGCCGCACTGGCGCGCTGTTCTTCCAGCGCGCGGCCGATGGCGCGCAGTAATTCGGCCTCGGGCGGCGCGATATCAGGCCGGCTCGACTGGGGCGGAGCATAGGAATCGCCATGGGGGCGCGGCCCTGCGGCTGCGCGATCCTGGAAGCTGTTTCTGGCCCTGATATCGTACATTTGCGCCACATCTCATGCACATGATGGCCGAGTTCGCTCATCCGCACGAATGCAGATGATTAAACGACTCTAAATATTCATGGCAAAGAAATGGTTAACCGCAGCGGGCAAGAATTGCTAAGCCACGCATCCTGTTAGACACGCGGCGCTATAAGCTCAGCTCGCCTTCTTATGGTCCGACCGCGGCTGCAGCGCGCTGCCATGCTCTTCCGGATAGCTGAGGATCCTTTCGCGCCGGCGGAAGCGGTAGCGCAGAACATGGAAGAGGAAGACCGGGATGCCGACGATGTAACGGCGCCAGAGGCGCGTCGGCTCCTGCAGCAGGCGATAGGCCCATTCCAGACGCATCATCCGCACTGTTTTCGGCGCGCGGGGCACGGCGCCGGAGACGAAGTCGAAGAGAGCGCCCACCGTCAACACCAGCCGCGCATGATCGGCGCGGATATTGTTGTGAACCCATTTCTCCTGCAGCGGCGTTCCCATGCCGACAATCAGGATATCGACCTTCTGGCGCTCGAGCTCCTCGATGACATCAGTTGGATCGACCTTGTCGAAATAGCCGTCGGAGACGACGACGAATTCATGCCAAGGCGTGTGCCTGCGGAAATTTTCTGCCGCCGCCTCGACGACCGTGCGCGTGCCGCCGATGAGGCCGATGCGGCGCGGGGCCTCCATGAAGGTCAGGAAGGCCGGCACAAAATCGGTGCCGTTCAGATTGGCGGGAAACGGCGCACCATGGGCGATTTGCGATGCGATGTTGAGGCCGATACCGTCAGGCAGCACCAGATTGTGCGACATAATCCGGTAATATTCGTCGTCGCGTAGCGTCGTCAGCATGTTGTGGGCGTTGACGAAGCAAACCACGGTCTGGCCGACGGGAATGGAGGCCAGCTCGTTGATGAAAACGAGGGCGTCGTCCCAGCCGAGATCGCAGACCGGCAGATCGAAGATCGTCCGCCGCGATGCGAGCACCGCGAAGTTTGCAATCAGATTCATTCCTACCTCCTGCCGAGGGTGCTGCATGCGCCCGACATCCCGGAAAACAAGCCCATATTTCCGCACCGGAGGTCTCGAAAGGACCGGTCGCGTCCCGCCGGTGCGCGTCCCTCCGATCCCGGATAAGCGGCGCATGCCAAGCTGTGACACCTGATATAACAGGACGGTTTCAAACAACCCTTAGGAAAATTCCTTGAATTTCCATGCTCGCATAAGTGGTTTATTAACCACGCGCGCCAACGGCAAACGGCGCCCGAGGGCGCCGTTTGCCGTCAATGATATGATAGTCGTTAATGGGCCGCTGGCGCCGGTGCTTCGGCGGCCGGTGCGGTCTCGACGATCTTGACCGGTGCACCCACCTTCTTCAGCTGACCGGCGGAGCTTTCCTTGACCTCTTCCTTGGAAAGATAGTCGAGCTGCTCCAGCATCACGTCGGCGACGTATTCGCCACCGAGGCGTTCGTTCATGCCCTTCTTGATCTCTTCGCGAAAAGCGTTCGGATCGAAGGATTTGATGTGGGCGATATCGACCATCTTGTTGCCGACCAGCAGGCTGAAAAGCTCGTCCGTCGTCATCTCGCTCAGTGGCAGCGTCACGCCTTTCAGCATGTCCTTGTTCATCATGAACGAAACGCGGCCGAGGAAATAGCCGGTGATCGCACCGTTGCCGATGATCGGCACCGTGATCGTTTCGCCCTTCACCAGTTCAAGCGCGCTCTGCTTGGAATCCGTTGCTGCGGGCGCCGGCGCGGTCGCCAAGTACACCGAGAAATAGACCGAGGCCAAGGTGATGGCGCAAACCCAGACACCGGTGAGGACGAGCTTGACCATCAGTTTCCACGCGCGGCAAATTGTTCCTGGGAATAGGTGCCGTCGGCGTCGGCGTCCTGAACTGCATTCTTCAGCAGGTCGGCGACAGCGCGAACCGCTTCGAGATGCGCCTCAACGCGACGGGCATTGAGAACCAGCTTCTTCTTTAGGCCGTGCAGCTGATCGAGATGGGCAGCGGCAAGCTCGGCCGGATCGGTGTCGCGAAAAAGCGTCGACAGCTCGTAGAGGCAGCGGCTCTTATGGGCATTGGAGACCTTGAGATCGAACTGCGGGTCGTTGCCGATCCGGGTGTTCTCATTGTCGATGATCATTTCGAGGCGTCCGAGAACGGATTTGATCCTGTATTCGTTCGAAATTATTTCCATGATACCCTCGGTTATGCTTCGCTTAGAGCATGATGCGAAAAACGTACGGAGTTTTCGGACAACAGCATGCTCTAACTGTTAACTGGAACGGGATTCGGATTTTTGGCCAACCGGCCTAAGATCATCCTGTTCTATCGGTCTTGGCTTCGGCGGTCGGCGTGCCAAAGGTCTTACGCTGGAAGTCGTCGATCATGCTGAGCGCGGTGTTGCGGTCATCGTCGTCTGTGGAGGCATTGACGATCTTGCCTTCCTGCCGGCGCAGAAGTTCGCTGTACATCTGCTTGGCAATGCCGATGCCGTCACCCTTGGCCATGGTGTTGCCGAGCTGCTCGGCCATCATGCCTTTCCAGATATCGCCGGTCGCGCCCTTGCCGTAGACCTCTTCGCTTTCGCTCGGCAGCATGGACTTGACGAAATTTTGCAGGACCATGGCTTCGAACTTCCGGTAGCTTTCCGGAACTTCCTCGGTCTTGGTGCGGTTCTGGACGTTGGCGAGGCCGCTCTTCTGGCCGACATGATCGAGAACGTCGACCGTATTGGAGAAGCCTTTGCCATTTTCGGCGAGACTCGTTGCGGCAAAGGCCGCACGATTTGCCTTCAACTTTTCCTGGGCCGCCTGAACCTCCATGGGGTCGGCAGCTTTGACAACGTCCAGGACCAGATCACTGGGAGGCGAAATAGCCACGTTACAATCCTCTGAATTTAAGATCGTAACGACTATGGTTTTTGAAGCTTGCTGGAGGCTGGCGTTGCGAATTGCTGATCGATGACATCGTAGACGGCGTTGTCATCGGCCTCGCGGCGCTCGGCCTCGAGTGCTTCCTTCATGCCCTCTTCAAAGCGGTCACCCTTGGCGCGCTCGCGCGCCAGCCGCATCTCGTGGATCTGCTGCATGCCGGTCAGCTGCTGGTCCTTGATGCTGAGCCTGCCGAATCGGTCGGCGTAATTCTGCGAGAAGGCATGGTGGACGGGGTCCATCGAGCCGAGCGCGAGGATGACGTCGTCCATCGCCACATTCACCTCGACACGCTGGCGGCTGGTTTCGGCCAGATCGTTCTCGGCCATTCTTTCGATATGCCGCTGCACCGAGAGCAGCCGCTTGAGCTTCTGGGAGCGCTTCTTTTCAATCATATCGGCCTCATCGCCCGATATAGATCGAGGCGAAGGACTGGCCGAACTGGCTGACCATCGCCGCAATCGAGAAATAGATCAGGAAGAGCCCGCCCATCAGCAGATAGGGCGTGGAGATGAAGTAGACCGGGATCTGCGGCGCCAGCTTGTTGATGAAACCGATCGAGACGTTGAAGATCAAGCCGTAGATCAAGAAGGGGCTCGACAGCCGCAGCATGATGTAGGTGGTCTGCTCCAGCGTGTCGGTAAAGGATATCAGCGTCGCGCGCATCTGCATCATACCGCCGAATGGCATGGTCGTGTAGGAATCGATCAGCGCGCGGAAGACGATGTGATGGAAATCCATGATGAAGAGGATCATCATGCCGGCAAAGGTGATAAAGGCCGACAGGCTGGTCTCCGGCGTATCTTCGATGACGTCGGCGGAGCCCGGCTGGGTGTAACCGACCATCATGGCGGTGATCGAGGCGGCGAACTGCATGCCGAGCGTGTAGATCCTCGCCAGCATGCCATACATCACGCCGATCAGCGATTCGCTGAAGATCAGGCCGATATAGGTTCCGGCACCGGTGTGAACGGCCGGATAGACAGTATCCCAGAGCAACGGCATGACGGCGATCGAAAGCGCGCTGGCGATGAAGACGCGCAGCTGTGCGGGAACGCGCGCCGAGGAAAAACCCGGAAGAGCCAGCACACAGCCACCGATCCGGCAGAAAACCAGAAACAGCGCGAGAACGGTCCCTTGCGGGTCTGTTATCATGAAATAGAGCCCAAAATCTTTATCTCGATGCCCTTGGCCAGTTCGACATGCGACAGGACCGGGAGCGTAGCGAACAGCCTCTCGATGATCATGCGTACATAGGAGCGTGTTTCCGGCGACGTGACAAGTGCGAATGGCAGGCCGCGATCCATGAACTCACGGATAACTTTGGTGGCCTGCTCGCTGAACTCCTCCAGGCTGCGCGGATCGATGTCGAATTCGATCACCTCGCCCTTGGCGTCGCGCTTCAGCGCCTGGTGGAAAGCCAGATCCCATTTGCTGCCCAGCCGCAGCACGCGAAGCACGCCGTTGTCGGCGAGGTCGCCGCAGAGCTGCTGGGCCATGCGGATGCGGACATGCTCGACGATCTGCTCGGTCTTCCTGACATGCGGGGCGAGCTCGGCCACCGCCTCGAGGATAAGGTGCAGGTTGCGGATCGAGACACGTTCGGCAAGCAGCAGCTTGAGCACCGCCTGCAGGCCCGAATAGGACATGTGCGACGAGCAGATCTCGTCGGCAAGCTTCTTGTATTCGGGATCGAGCCGATCGATCAGCACCTTGACGTCCTTATAGGACAGAAGCTGCGGCAGGTTGTTGCGGATGACCTCGCTCATATGGGTCAGCACGACGGAGACATTGTCGATCGGCTGAAAGCCCTCGCGTTTCAGATCGTCGGCGAAGTTTTCGAGGATGGAGACGGCAGGCATACCGAAAGCAGGTTCGCGGATTTCGTCGCCGGGAATGCTCGGCCGGCGGCCAGCACCGGTAACGACGAGGACTTCGCCGACGCGCAGCAGGTTGGAAGCGACCGTCGTGCCGTGGATGCGGATCTGATAGGACTTTTCAGCGATGGCGATATCGTCGGTCACCTTGATCTCGGGCACGACGAAGCCGTATTGCGTGGCGAACTTCTTGCGCATCTTGCCAACGCGGAAGGCGAGCTCCTGGTGGGCGCCGAGCAGGCGCGTCGAGACCATCTTGCCGAGTGCGAGCTCGATTTCGGAGGTGCGCAGCACCGCCTTGACCGAATCCTTTTCCAGCTCCTTATTCTGGACGACCTTCTTTTCTTCCTGCTCGCGGCGAAGCATGTTCTCTGCCTCGACCTGACGCGGGATGAACCAGGCGCCGAAGGCGAGAAGACCGCCGAGGACCACGAAGGGGATAAACGGCAGACCCGGCATCAGAGCCAGGATGAACATCAGCACCGCCGAGACGGAAAGCGCACGGGGATAACCGCTCAACTGGTTGACGACCGCCTGGTCGGTGGAGCCGGTGGTGCCGCCGCGGGAGACGAGAAGGCCGGCGGCGAGCGAAACGATGAGGGCCGGCATCTGCGAGACGAGGCCGTCGCCGACGGAGAGCTTGACGAAGACGTCGGCCGCTTCGCCGATCGGCATACCGTGGCGGAAGTAGCCGATGATGATGCCACCGAAGATGTTGATGCAGGTGATGATGAGGCCGGCGACGGCATCGCCGCGCACGAATTTCGACGCACCGTCCATCGCACCGAAGAACGAGCTTTCCTCCTCGAGTTCCCGGCGCCGGCGCTGGGCTTCCCTCTCGTCGATGATGCCGGCCGAAAGATCGGCGTCGATCGACATCTGCTTACCGGGAATGGCGTCCAGGGTGAAACGCGCGCCGACTTCGGCGATACGCGTGGCGCCCTTGGTGATGACGATGAAGTTGATGGTGATGAGGATCAGGAAGACGATCAGACCGATGACGAAGTCGCCGGACATCACCAGGCTCGCGAAACCGGCGATGACGCCGCCCGCTGCGTCATGGCCTTCATTTCCGTGGGATAGGATGACGCGTGTTGTCGCGATGTTCAGCGCCAGCCGGGTCATCGTTGCGATCAGCAGAATGGTCGGGAAAGACGAGAAATCGAGCGGCTTCTGGATCCACAGCGCGACCATCAGGATCAGCACCGAGAAGGCGATCGAGAAGGCCAGTCCCATATCGATCAGGAACGGCGGGATCGGCAGGAAGAGAATGCAGATGATGCCGATGATGCCGAGGGCAAATCCAACATCGCGCAGGTTGGGGGCGACTTTTGGAAGGGGGAGTGCAGGTGGTTGCGCCATGACGATTCCGTCTCTTCATGAGAGGAGGCGGGCATGCGGCCCGCCCAATTCGGATCGAGAATTAAATGGCGAAGCTTGCGCGAAGGTGGCTCAGAGCGGTTCAGCTTCTCATGGAAGCGTAGACCCGCTCTAACCTTTGTTTTTACGCAATCCCCCGGCAAAAGCGCTTCGCGCTTTGCCTGCCAAAACCGCAGCGCAATTTTGCTGGAATTGCTCTAGAAACCTGACTGGATGCGCGAGAAGACCAGATTGGTAAAAATCGAAATCTGCGAGCCGACGAAGGGTGCTGTGACCCCGACGGTGATCAGCACCGCGACGATCTTCGGCACGAAGGTCAGTGTCGCTTCCTGCACCTGGGTCAGCGCCTGGATCAAGGCAATGACGAGACCCACCACCATCGCCGCGATGACGGCGGGACCGGCGGCAATCAGGACGGTCCAGATCGCCGCCTGAAACAGATCCAATGCATCAGCTTCATTCATCCGAAGGCAACCTCATATCGCCTTGAAGCGGCCCCGCCGTGGCCGGACCGCCATTGATTGGTATCACCCGACTTATGCGGCGCGCCGGCGCCGTGGGTATCAGGTATCGCTGGTGTCGGTCGACGTGGTCGGCGCCTTGTCGGCAATAGTGATTCCCGCCTGCACGAGTATATTCCCGCCAGCCGTGGTTGTCGCAATGATTCCGTCGGAATAAACCTTGACGGATTCGATGGTGCCCTTGACCTTACCGTCGGCGCTTTCCATGTATTTGCCGACGTAGCTGCTGGCCTGAGTAAGGCTCGAGCTTGCCAGAAGCGTGTCCAGCTTGGTGTTGGTCTGGATCGTCTGTTCGACCTGCGAGAAGCTCGCCAGCTGCGACATCTGCTCGCTGGCATCCATCGGATCGGTCGGATCCTGGTTCTTCATCTGCGCGATGAGCAGTTGAAGAAAATTGTCGTAGTTCAGCGTCGCCTTCGTCTGGGCCGTGTTCGTTGTGGTCGTCGAACTCGTTTTGGCCACGTTCGATGTTGCATCTACCGCCATGGTGCAATCTCCCTGCGAATCTGCTCGACCATCGTCGGCGGCATTTCGTGGTTGTTGAGGATATTGTCTTCGATGGCGTAAAGGCCGCGGATCGCCTTGAGTGCGTCGAAGGCACGGCCTGTCGAGACGAGCGCATCGATGCGCTTCAGTTCGGCGAGGATTTCCTCGTTCTTGAAGCAGGAGAGCAGCATGGTGATCGACTTGCGGAACAACGCCGTCGACTGGTCCTTGCCCTCAGGGTTGATGAGGATCATCTGCGCGATGAAATAGAGCTGACGCAGCGGCGTCGTGGCGCCCTCCGGCTGGAGGACGTGGTTTTCGAGAAGGAACGTCACATCATTCAGGAATTCCAGCGCGACCTTGCGGTCGACGCGCAGGACGGCGCCGTTGATGAAGATTCTTTCTCCGGCTTTCAGAGAGATGCGAAGTGTGCTTTTCATTTAAGTCCATCCCTGATGATGGTGGTAACGTCGATGATGCCCTGGTAGTTATTAGACTGACGTTTTCTGATCCTGTCGCATTCCTTCAATATCCAGATCGCGATCGAGATGAGGTTGGCCCTGAGCCCGATCTCCAGCTGGTTGTCGGGATGTTTGAGATCCTCGATGAAGCTGATCCAGACCCGGCGGGTATAAAACAGGGCTTCAATGGCTTCCCGGCCGTATTTTTCCTTTTCGCGCGCCGCCGCCAGCAGGTCTATGGACCGGTCAAGAACCTGCCATTCCCGCTCTTTCGCGTCGGCCACCGAGTCCTGCATGACTTCGGCATATGAGAACTGATACATTCATGCATCCTTCTTTATTGCGCGCCTTTGATCATCAAAGGTAGTTTACTAGACTCAACTGCTGGATCTTCGAGACGATCGTGTAAGCCGTTTCAAGCTGCGTTTCCAAAGTCTTGACGAGGGTGGACGCCTCGTAAGGGTCGACGCCCTGGAGATCGACGAGCTTGTTCTTGATGATGTTCGATTGAGCGTCGAGAGCGTCGTTCGACTTCTTGACGCGCTCTTGGGAAAGACCGAGCTGGCTTGCCTGGGTAACCAGGCCACTGGTCGCCTTCGCCGTGTAGCTGATCGCCTGCTTGGACACCGTGCTCATCGCATCGCTGCTGAGGCCTTGTCCCAACAGTGCCGAGGCCATCACCGAGGCGAGCGCGAAGTAACGCATGCCCTCGGAATTGGCATTGGTCGAGGATTCGATCACTTCGGAGTTGCTGATGCGGCTCGTCATGTTCTGGTTCGACGCCTGCGACCAACCGGTCGTCGGGTCGGTCCAGGCTGCCTGACTGAACATCGGCTCTACCGTCGTGGTGATGAAGGTGCTCATTTCGGCGCCGGTCAGATCCTTGACTGCCTTCGGGGGGACAAGAGCGGCGGCGTATGCATTCAACTGCGTGACGATGGCAGCACTTGTCGCGGCCGTCTTATCTGTCAGCGGCTGCACATCGGTGTTGATGCCCGAGAACAGATATTCGCCGTTTACCATGGTATTGGCCGTATCCATCATCGTAGACAGGGCGCTGGTCGCCGATTGGATGGCGACGGTGATGCTGCCTGGGTCGTGGCTGCCCTGGAGCGCCGTCAGCTTCGAAACGAGGCCGTCGCCGACATCCTTCATCTTGGAAAGGCCAAGCTGCGAGGATTCCATGCGCGCAGTGACAAGCGAGTTGCTTGATTTGATCGAGGCTATCCTGTCGACCTCGCGGCTGAAGTCGACGCTCCTGGCGGCGTTGCCGCCGAGCGAGACGCCTATATCGGCATAGACTCCCGTCGTCGCTTCCATCGTCGCCTTCGTCATCTGGTTCTGCGCCTGACGGATCGTCAACCGCATCGCATTCTGAATGGCCGAACTTGAAATAAATGAGCTCTTCATGGCTTAACTCGCAATATCCAGCAATGACTTCAACATTTCGTCAACGGCGTTCAGGATCTTGGTCGCCGCCTTGTAGGACTGCTCTATGTCGAGGAGCAGCGTCAGCTCCTCGTCCAGGTTGACGCCCGTCTCGTTGGAATAGGCTTCGTCGGAGCGTGACAGCGCCGCCGAGGTGTTTTCCGCCGCCGTCGTGGCATTGCTGCGGTACTGTTCGAGCCAGCCGAGGGAATTTGTGGCGAATTCCATGATGCTGACGTTTGAATCGATGCCGGTCGTGGCGTCGAACCCGACCGGCGTCCCCGCCGCTGGATCGAAATCGATGTCGGAGCCCAATGCGGTATAGAGACGATCGAGTTCAGTCGTATAACCGCTGGCGCCTGACGTGTTCAGGACGAGGCCGGTGGCGTTGACGCCACCGTCGCGCAGGCGCATCGGATCGCCGCCTTGCGAGGTAATGACTCGGCTGCTGACCGTGATGGTCGCCGCCATGCCGGCAACCGCGGTGGCGCCGGTATCGACCGTGCCGCCGCTCCAGGTGAAGAGGCCAGGCACATAGGCCGGGCCGACTGCCGTGTTCTGCTCCTTGAAGAGCGAGACCAGGCCACGGGCGACTTCGTCGAGCTGTTTCTGAAAGTTCGGAGCGATCTCGTCGCGCACCTGGAGGAGAGACTGAAGGCTTCCCTGCCCCGTCGTCGTCGATCCGCTGCCGCGCGGAAGTGCCACACCGTCGATATAGACCGAATTGCCGGCGATGGTCGCGGTATAGACATCCTGAGACTTGAACGTCACCTTGCGCGGGATCGTCTCGAAGAGGATCGTCCCGTCAGACGTGCTCAGCACCATGTCGTTATTGTCGCGCGTCGTTGCGTTGACGCCGACGATCTGCGAAATCTGCTTAAGAGCCTTCTCACGCTCGTCGAGAGCGCCGGATGCATCCGCACCCGAGGCCGTGGCGGTCTTCACCGCATTGTTGGCCTTCTCAAAGTCGCTGAGAAGCGTATTCAGCTTATCGACGTCGGTGGCGATCTGCTTGTCGGCGGTGGCGCGAACGTTCTGAACGGATTGCGAGGCATTGTTCAGCGAGTTGGCGACGTCCTGCGCGGCGGTGATGGCGCCCTGAGCGGCGACGGTGCTGCCCGGCGTCGTGCGGAAGGCCTGAAGCTTCTGCTGGAAAACACCGAGATAGGTGGATGGCGACGTTTCGTAGTCGTTGCCACCCACGATCGACTTGAGGTCCTCAAGACCGCCGAGCAATGCCTGCTGGGCACTGTCCTGAGAGGATGTCTTCAGGTATTGGCGCAGCAGCGCCTCTTCCTGCGCCCGATCGATCTTGACGACCTGCGCGCCATTCAAGGACGTGGTGAGCATCGCCTGCCGGCGCACGTAATCTTTGTTGCCGGCATTCGAGATATTGTTCGATACGACACTGCTCTGAGTGCCTGTATTGTTGAATATGTTCTGCGCGGTATTAAGTGCGGATGTGAGCGACATGGCTTACCCGGTACCTTGCTTATCTCTTGAGGTTGACGAGAACGTCCATAATGTCGGAACCCGTCTGGAACACCTTGGAATTGGCGGTATAGCTGCGCTGCGATTCGATCATCTCGGTCAGCTCGCCGGCGAGGTCGACGTTCGAACCCTCGAGAGCACCTGATTTGATGGTGCCCAGACCGTTGGTCTGCGGGAAGCCGGTGACGGTGACGCCCGACTGGCCGTTGGCGCTGTAGACGTTGCCGCTCATCAGCGTCAGCTTGTCGGGGCTTGCGACATTGGCCAACGGAATGCGATAGAGCGGCTTGGTGCTACCATCTTCGTATTTCGCGTAGACGATGCCGTCGCCATCAACCGTGACGTCCTTGACCGGGGTCGCTGCCTGACCGTTCGGCGTACCGGTGCCGGAGAAGTCGGCACCGAGCTGGGTGAAACCGGAGAAATCCATGGCGATCGTCTGGCCAGTCACCGTATCGGCGATGTTAACGGCGCCGCCCGTGAGCATCTTGCCATCGCGGTCGAAGGTGAGCGTTCCCGTGCCGACAGCTGCAGCGGCCCCACCGGGGGCGTATGGGAAGGAGGTCGTGCCGCCCACCGCCGCGTCAGCGTTGCGGTAGATCGAAACCTGCCAGGTGGCGGCCGTACCTGTCGCCGGCGGCGGTGTCACGACAGAAGTCTTCGTGAAGTAGAAGTCGTACATCACCTTGTTGCCGAGACGGTCATAGGCAACCATCGAGACCTTCTTGGTGTCGGTCGTCGTCGTGGCTAAGTTGTCGCTCGGCAGCGTCGCAGGAGCAACCGGAGCGACCTTGGCGTTGGAATCGAGGTTGCCCTTGAAGACGCCTGATGTCGATGCGATCGCGGTCAAACCATCCTGGTTGACGTTGACGGGAACGAGGCCATCGAAGCCGTTGACGACGACGGCTGGAGCGCCGGAGTCGTAGGAATAGCCCATCAGCATGAAGCCGGCGGCGTTGACGAGATTGCCTTCGTCGTCCTTGGTAAAGTCGCCGGCGCGGGTCAGAACCGGGGTGCCGTCAGGACCCTGGACGATGAAGAAGCCGTCGCCTGAGATTGCAAGGTCGGTGCTCGACGTGGTGTAGGAAATATCGCCCTGGTCGGAGACGGCCTGGCGAACGGAGGTCTGAACGCCGCCGGAATTGTAATTGCCGCCCGAGGAGGGCAGAACCAGCGACGAGAAGCTCGTCGACACAGCCTTGTAACCGGTGGTGTTAACGTTGGCGATGTTGTCGGCGACGGTGCTGAGGCGGTTGGCCTGCGCGTTCATCCCCGATACTGCCGTCTTCATGCTGCCGAAAATGCTCATCTGAAAACCTCGTTTTACCTGTTATGCACGAGAGTATTTGTCGGGCCTTGCGTGAAGCTGTCTGTCATGCGAGCTGGGAGGCCTGATATCGATGTTCAGCCGGGCGCCGCCGCCCGGCCGAGAAATCAGGCCCAATCGATGCAGTAACCAAGGAAGCGCTTGGAATCGACCGGATCGACGCCGAGCTTTTTGCGCAGCTTCTTGCGCAGCTTCGAGATGTGGCTTTCGACGACGTTCTCCTCGACCTCTTCGTCGAAGATGCCGTAGATGGCGTTGAAGATCTGGGTCTTGGTGACCCGGCGACCGCGATTGGCGATCAAATATTCGAGGATGCGGCGCTCGCGCCGGGGAAGTGCGAAGACTTCGCCGTTGATCTCGGGGTCACGACCATCCGAGAAGACGCGGATCCCGCCGATCTCGGTGTAATTGGTGATCGCCTTCAGCCGGCGCCGGATCGCAGCCGCCCTTGCGAGGATTTCGCGGGGATGCACCGGTTTGCGCACCACGTCGTCGACGCCGCAATCGAAAAGCGCAAGAGTGTTTTCGAGCGAGTGCTGGTCGCTGACCGCAATCACCGGCGCCATCGACCGATCCCGGATCGCCCGGGGCAGTTCGAAATTGCGCTGGCCCTGACCGATCAGAAAGGCCTCGACTGCAGCTATATCGGAATCGGCAGCGGTCTGCACCCACTCGCCAAATTCCGCTGGATCAAAGCCGGTGGAGGGAATGCCCTCACGACCGAACAGAGATGTGTATCCATCTTTCACGAGCTCACGCTCATCAACCACTACGATCATTCGTCCGCCTCCGAATCAGTGTGGCACTTCGATGATCTATGGGTACGAATCGCACGAATCGGCGACAACTCGTTAAAGTTAATGGCAGAAACTAATAATTGATTAAGATCTGGGTAGCGATTTGATCTATATCTAGTGGGTACGCCTGATTATGCACACCAAAATTTCGTGGAAAAGTTAACAGTCGGTTAAATATGACTTGCGTACGGGTTTTGTGCCGGATTCCCGCCACATTGTGACACAGTTTCGTCACAATGCGCCTCTTCCATCTTTGGTTGAATCAATTTCGGCAAAAGTTACTCGCATTGAGAGTCCACTTGCCATAGCCGGTGGCAACGAGATTGGAGATGACGCGGCAGACATATTGCTTCTGCGCCGGATTGTTGTTGGGTCCGGCATGGTATCTGGCTACCGCCATCGTCCATGTCTCGTGACGGTCATGCAGATTGCGGAGGAATTTTGCCGCATACTCGACGTTGCGATGCGGGTCGAACATCTCCTCGGTGGAGCGGAAATTCTCGCCGTGAAAGTAATGGTTGATCTGCATGCAGCCGATGTCGATGAGCTTGGCGCCGCTGCTGCGGGCGACATCGAACTGCCGCATCGCGTCCTGCTCCGAGGGCGGAAAGATCGCCTTGCCTTCGACGTTCATGGCGTAGGGATAGAGCGAGCCTTTGCGGCCGGTCTCCGTCAGCCCAACCGAATAGAGGATGCCTTCCGGGATACCGTATTTGGCCGCTGCCGACTGGATCTCGCGTTCGCAGGCGCCGGTGGAGGCGATCGCCTCAGAGGTAAACGCCGCCAGTGCTGCTGCCGCCGCCAGAACGAGCGTCTTCAATACTGGTATCGCCTGCGCCATTGAAGCCTCCGTCCGTCCGCTGTGCCGTCTGATTGTGGCGATCGCGCGCCTCGCCGCCCTGCCCCTGCTGAGAGAGCGACTGCTGCTGAGAGGCCTGACCCTGGTTGCCGGCGTCGGGACGCTCGACCGGCGCCATGCTGATGGTGACGTTTTCGACCGCGTAACCCTGGCTGCGCAGAGCTTCGAGAATCTTGCCGTGATCTTCCTTCATTTGACGATAGGCCGCCCCGGTTTCGACCTTGAGGTCGACGTTCAGAGCGTCGCCGGACAGGCGCATGGTCGCCGTCACCAGGCCGAGATCGAGTGGGTTCATCTGGATCTTCAACGTATTGACCACCTTGCCGGTGCTCGTCCATTCCGCCGCGTTGGAGAGCGCCGAGCTCGGCTCCATGGCGCGCGCCCATTCGGAATCGCCGGAGAGAGCGGCGGTGACGGCGGCGGAATTCGTATTCTGCATCAGGCCGATATAGCGGCGCGATTCGAGCACCGAAACGTTTTCGACATCGGCCTTCTTCGAACCATCTTTCGGTCCGGCCTGCTCCGTGCCGATGTGGACATCCATCGACACGCCGCGGCCATCGGCACGGCTCAACCTGAATTTCTTGCCATCGGCGGCTTCGGCAGTCTCCGATCCGGGGACCTTGATGTCATCCGCCTTGCCGCTCTCGACGTTGCCGCTGACGGCCGCAAGAGCGTCGGACGCATGGCCGCCCGCTTTGGCTTCGATACCATCGAGTTTCTTGTCGGCCGCTCCAGCCTCGTCGACCTTGGCGGAGACGTGATGCGCGGTGGTCGCCGGCAAAGTCACGGTCCCGTCGGCAGGCTCCTGCTTCAGCAGACCCAGAACATCGGAAATGCCGCCGTCATCATCGTCGCTGACCTTGTCCGTATCGGTTTCCAGCGCGTCGGCCTTGATGTGTTTGCCGCTCTTGGCTGCCGGAGCGACGTCGTCTGCGGGACTGTCCTTCGGATCGAGCTTGCCGAAGGCGAGATCGGCCGGCATTTTAACCTCAGCCTTTACGGGCTTTGTCGTGGCCTTTTCAATACCGGCAATCGTTTCCGGCTGCACCTCGGCCTGTGCCTTCAGCGCGGCGTCGCCGAGGTCGATCAACGGCTTTGCACTGCTGCGGCCGCGGATCGTCCGCGCCACTTTCTCGGCGCCGCCATCGGCAGCCACGCCCTGATCCGGCTGCGCATCGTCGGGCTCGTCATTGACCGCATCGCTGCCTGCCTTGGCAAGCGCGTCGAAGAAGCCATTCTTTTGGCCGTCAGCATCACCTTTTCCGGCCAGTCGCGCGGATTTCGCAACCGCAGCCGTCTCCGTACCGGAGGCTCCGCCCGAGACGCTTATATCCATCATTGTTCGTTGCCTTCTTGCGCCAGAAGACCATCGATCTCGTCGAGCTTGGATCGATTGGTCGTCACGAATGCGTTGAATGAGGGGTCGGTATCCTGGCTTTGGCCATTCGATGCCACACCTCCCGGAACAGGCTCGGGAAGCGCGCCTGGCGCTCCCGGTTGCGTGGCTATCGCCGCAGCCTTTTCAGAAGTGATTTCTTGATGATCAGTGTTAGGATTGGAGGCTTGCGTCAAGCTTGCCGGGTCGGGAGCGCGCAGGATCTGTTCGGCAACGGATCGCGCCGCCGCCTGCAGCGCCTGATCCCGCCGCGACAGCGCGTTGCCGTCGATGCCGCTGACATTCTTTGCTGCCTGATCGATATCTTCCGTGGGAAGGCCGGCCATGCCGCCATAGAAATCCGCGAGCGGACCGAAAGCATTGTCAGTGCCGCCAAGCGACTGCACGCGTCCGACCGCCATGCGCGCCAGCTCCGGCTTGCCTGATATCGCGGCGGCGCGGGCAATGCGCAGATAAACCTCGCGTTGGCGCGGTGCGTCCATGAAGGACAGGATGTCGATGACATCCTGTGGTTTCACGTCGTGATCGTGGCCGACGACGAGGGTGACAAAAAGATCGGCGAACTGGCTGGCATAGGGCGAATGCAGGAATCGTCTGACATAACGCTGCGAATAGGCCATTCCCCTGTCGAGCATCCCCTTGTCGACGCAAATGGCGAGTGAGCGGCGCAACGCCGCCTCCTCGACGATCGTGCCCGGGGCGGCAAGACGCGCCTGGTCGTAGAGATCCAGCGCGTCTGTCGGTTTCGTCGCGATCAGCACGTTGCCGCCGATCAGCGCAAGGTAGGGGCCGATCTTCTTGTCGCGATATTCCCTGGCGGTCTCCTGCAGCGTCTTGGCGACGAGGAGGCCCTTGCCGCTCAAATATTTGCGCAGCACGTCGGTGACACGGTTATCGAAATAGCCGTTGACGTCGTGGGCGATCAGATATTCGAGCGTCTGAGGGTTGCCGCCGCTCATCGTGTAGATCAGCGCTGCGTCGACATTGCGGTCGTCGTCGAAGATCGACGGTTCGACGGTGCGCAGCCGCGTGTCGATCGTGCCCAGCATGAAGCGCTGCATCTCACCGGCCGAATGATCACCGGTAACGACGGAATCCTGCACGAATTGCAGCGACCGCAGCATTTTGTAGGGCGCGAGATCGTCCGGATCCTGCGCATTGGCTGCGGCCGGCGAAAGCATCGCCAGGCCGAGAGCCACAAATCCGAAGTAGCGATGCTGCCGACGCGCCATTCGACTATCCTTGATCCGCCTGCACCAGAATCTCGATCCGGCGGTTGGTCGCGTTGAACGGGTCAGACGGCAGCTTCAGCCGACGGTCGGCAAAGCCGGAGACCTGGGAGATGCGTTTCTCGTCGAGCCCGCCGCGCACAAGCATGTAGTAGGCGCTCTGAGCGCGGTCCATCGAAAGCCGCCAGTTCTCGTTCTGGGTGCCCTTATACTGGCGACCGTCCGTGTGGCCACGGATGGCAACCGCACCACCCCTCTCCTTCAGGATCGCGCCGATCTTTTCCATGGCGAGCACCATTTCCTGGCGCGGAACCGCAGAACCAATATTGAACATTGAATCGTCGGCCTGGTCGGAGATGCTGACCAGCAATCCGCCTTCGGACGCCGTCACGGTCAGGCCTTCGGCGAGCTTGCCGGCAACGCCGCCGATCTGCTGGGTGATCTGCGCCTGCAACTGCTCGGCTTCCTTCTGCTGCTTCTGCTCGGTCTCGGCGGCACTCTTGTCCGCATCCTTCTGATGATCCGCGTCTTTCTGAGCTTCGGCCTTCTTGTCCTCGGTCGACTTCCCACCCGGCGTTTTGCCGTCCTTGGCCTCGACGGGGCCCTTGGTTTCTTTCGTTTCCTTGGTTTCCTGGGCGGCCTTCTGATCGGTGGTCAGCGGTATCGGCTTGGCGTCCTCGAGCTCGGCGATCTCGGTCGTCTCGCTCTCGACCGCCTGCTCGTCGCTCTTGCCGGGCGGCAACGGCTTGCCGGCCGTCGTGACCTCGACCTGCTTCGTCCAGAAATCCGGATCGAAGGGATCTCGATAGGCCTCGCCGCCATCGGCGCCGGTGGCCGGGCCGGAATCGGCGGCACCGCCATCGCCCTTTGCGCTGACATTGGCCTGCTGGCCGACTTCCTGCGCGATCTCGGCAAGAACCGAATAAGGGTTTTCGAAGAAATCGGCCTCGGAATAATTGGTTTGGTCACCGGAGGTCGATGTCTGGTCGTCTCCATCCGCCGCGGCCTTGCCGTCGTTCGGATCTTCTTCCTTCTGTTTCGACTTCTCCTGCTTCTCCTCGCCCTCGGCGTTGTCGACGGGCTTCTTCAGGCCCTTCTCGGTTGGCTTTTCGTCGGAGAGTTTGATCGGATTGAAATAGGTCGCGACCGAGGCCTTGGTCTCCTCGTTGGCGGCATTGACCAGCCACATAACCAAGAAGAACGCCATCATCGCCGTCATAAAGTCTGCATAGGCAATTTTCCACGCACCGCCATGGGCGCCATCGTGATCACCGCCGCCATGTCTCTTGACGATGATGATCTCGTTCTTGCCGTGGTGGTGGTTTTCGCCTTCACTCATTCCAGAACTTTCTTCAAGCTGGCCGCCCAGGCGGACATACGGGTGACGATAACGGAATCACCGATTTCGACGGTGAGATCGATATCGTCGGTCTCAAAATGGCGAACCGCGCCTGCATGTTCGCCGAGCTCGGCCTTCAATATGTCGAAAAGCCGGATCGGCCCCCTGACGACGATCGCTCCGGCCGCGCCTTCGAGGATCGCATCACGCAGCAGGGCGGCGAGGCTTTCGGTAGCCTTGGCCGCGAGCGCCTCCGTCATGACTGGCGCAATGGCCACGGCGGCGCCGGCGCTGACCAGCTGGGCGACCTCTTCGGCGATATCGCGGATGCGGGACGCAATGACCGCCGCCGCCTCGACCTCGTAGCGAAGCTTCAGTTCTTCGAGCTCCCGCGCATGGACCTCCGCCAACGTCCGCGCCTCGAGTTCGTATTTCTCGGTCAATTCCACGGTCGCTGCGGCATGACCTTCCGCATAGGCTTCGCGGCGCTCCGCCTCGACGTCGATCGCCGGCTCGCTCGGCATTTCGGGAAAATCGTCGCCGCCGAAATTGTTCATATCGAGGATCGGCGCCGACGATTCCGGTTCACCGAAATCCTTCAAATACCGGGAAAGCGTAATGCTCATAAAAAACCATCCAGCATTCGGGAGGCATGCGGCATGCCCGCCCCCGCTCAAAGTGACCTTGCGCGCCGGCATCCCCTTCGGAACGGGCAAGGGGCTGACCTTGCGCCGGCACGGATTCGGACGATGCCTTCATGCCGGAAATTATGCAGTCAAACTTGCGCGAGGATGAATGGCGCCGCCGCCACCCGTGATCGCACCCACCCCTATTCCAGCAGGATCAGGATCTTGCTTGCGGCCGTGTTGAGGATCGAGATCGCTTCGACCGCCATCTGCTTCTGGGTTTCGATCGCCTTCTGCCGGATAGAAGCCTCGTCCATGTCGGTATCGACGAGTGCGCCGACACTCTTGTCGATCGAATCGGACAGATCGGCGGTGTAGTCTATTTGATCGTCGATACGTGCCTTCATCACGCCGATGGAAGCCGCCGTCGTCGTCAGCGAGGCGAGCAGCGAATCGGTCACATCAAGCATGTCAGTAAGTTGCGCATCCGTCGTGTTCTTGCCGATCGCAATTTCCGTACCTGTCGCCGGCGTGGTCGAGTTGGCGTTCAAAAGGTAGTAGTTGCGTGACGTCACACCGCTGTTGTTGATCGCGTTGGCATCGACCGACTTGGTCAATAGGCCGCCACTTGCATTGTTCTTGTCGATGAGAATGGTCTGCGAGGATGGGAAATCGATGGTCTGGGCCTGATATTCGCCGGTCGGAGCGCGCACGAAGCCAGAGATGACCTGCCATGTCGGCGGCGGAGCTGTGTCACCGTTCAGCAACCAGTTTTCACCCGCAAACGATGTCGATTCGACGATCGTCTGCAGCTGCTCCTTGTATTCGCTGATCTCCGCGTTGATCTTTTCCTTGTCGGCGCCGGGCTCTCTTGCCGAAACCAGCTTGGCGCGAATCTGGCTTAAGAGATCGATCGAGGAGGTCATCGCCGTGTAAGTCGCATCGACCTTGGCAGCGCCGAGACCGAGCGCATCTCCGATTGTTCCGAGATTGGTGCTGTCCGAGCGCATGACGGTCGCGACCGACCAGTAGGACGCATCGTCGGCGGCCGTCTCGATGCGATATCCCGAGGACACTTGCTGTTGAGTCTGGCTGGCTTCTTTGTTGATGCTGCGCAGCACCGCAAGCGCATTCACCGCGGACGCGCTGGTAATCTTAACGGTCATCGACAGGGTCTCGGAATAAGGTGAAAGGGCAGGCCGGATTGCCGGCGGCGACGGAGGTGGCATCATGCCTCCGGCAGGGTTTCCGCCGGTGTGTCGCAAAAGCAAATCAACTCAAGGCGAAGGTAACTCGATATCAACCTGTTCGGCAAGAGCGCAGCACCGAGCGCGGCGCCCCGATTGCTATTTCGATCAAGCTATTGATCTAAAAGAAAGAACCGCGCCGTTTCGGGCGCGGTCCGGGAGGTTTTTGCTTGCTGCCAGACGGCGGCGCAAGATTCGGTCCAGCTTCAGCGCCCGACTTAGCTGCGGAACAGCGTGAGGATGTTCTGCGCGCTGGAGTTGGCAATCGACAGCGACTGGATGGCCAGCTGCTGCTGCGTTTGCAACGCCGTCAGCTTGCTCGATTCCTCTTCCATGTCGGCATCGATCAGGCGGCCGACGCCTGAATCGATCGAGTCGCTGAGCGCGCCGACGAAGTTTTCCTGCAGCTCGATGCGAGTGGAAATTGAGCCGAGCTGCGATGCAGCCTTGGTCATGGCTTCCAGGCCGGCCTCGATTGACGTCAGAGCCATGGAGATCTCAGCCGAGCCGAAAGTGCTGATGTCCATCGAGTAGATCGAGCCGATCGTACCGTATGACGTGCCGATGATGCCCGAGCTCGTCTCGATCACACCGGTCGAGGTCATGCCGAAGAGGACGTTGCCCGTCGAGCTCGTGTCCAAGACATAGTCCGTCGTCTTGACCGAGACATTGCCGTTGCCGTCGCGGACGAAGGTGGAAACGACGCTTTTGGTGCCGTCGACGCCGGCAACCCAGTTTTCACCGGAGAAGGAGGCCGACTGGGCGATGCTCAGGAGCTGCTGCTGCAGCTGGCTGATCTCCTCCTGGACCTTGGTCTTGTCGACACCGTTTTCGGTCGCGGCGACGATTTTCGCCTTGATTTCGCTGATAACATCGATGGCGCTGTCCATGGCGGAGTAAGCGGTGTCGACTTTGGCGGCGCCGAGACCGAGAGCGTCAGAAACAGCCCCGAGAGCCTTGTTATCCGAACGCATGGTCGTTGCAATCGACCAGTAGGCGGCGTTATCGGCTGCTTTTTCGACGCGGTAACCCGACGATACGTGGTTCTGCGTAGTCTCAAGGCTGTCGTTGATTCCGCGAAGTGTCTGAAGAGCGGCCATCGCCGCGACGTTCGTCAAAATGCTGGTCATAAAATGATTGCCCCTTGTTGGCAGATGGGAAAAAGGGACATTCCGGAAAGCTACCGGGAACGGAAAGCAGCCTCATGCCTGTTAACCGGTTCTTAAACTTGGTTAACTCTCCGTCTCGTTGACCGCAGAAGACAGCATTATAGTTAATCATTGGTTAATAGAAATTAAAAAGCCGCGCTCCATCGAAGCGCGGCTCTATTCCTGGATGCCCGCCGGGGACCGGCGGGCCGATGTTTCGGCGGGCTATTAGCCGCGGAACAGCGTGAGGATGTTCTGCGAAGAAGAGTTCGCAATCGACAGCGACTGGATCGCCAGCTGCTGCTGGGTCTGCAGGGCGCTGAGCTTGGAGGACTCTTCTTCCATGTTGGCGTCAACGAGGCGGCCGACACCGGAGTCGATCGAGTCGCTGAGCGCGTTGACAAAGTTTTCCTGCAACTCGATACGCTTGGAGATCGAGCCGAGAGCAGCGCCGGCGCTGGTCATAGCCTTCAGAGCCGATTCAACGTTGGTCAAAGCCGACTGGATCTGGCCGAGCGTGAAGCTGGTGATGCTCATTGCGAAAACCGAGCCGACCGCACCATTCGAGGTACCGAGAATACCCGTGGAGGTTTCAACAGCACCGGTAGTGGTCATGCCGAACAGGACGTTGCCCATGGAGCCGTTCGAGAGAGCATAGTCGGTTGTCTTGACCGAAACGGCGTTAGAGGCATCGCGGACGAAGGTGGAAACGACGCTCTTGGTGCCAGACGCGCCGGCGACCCAGTTTTCACCCGAGAACGACGCCGACTGTGCGATGCTCAGGAGCTGCTGCTGCAACTGGCTGATTTCTTCCTGGACCTTGGCCTTGTCGACGCCGTTTTCAGTGGCGGCAACGAGCTTTGCCTTGATGTCGCCGACGACGTCGATGGCGCTGTCCATGGCGGAATAAGCGGTGTCGACCTTGGCGGCACCGAGGCCGAGAGCGTCTGATACAGCCGAGAGAGCCTTGTTGTCCGACCGCATGGTCGTTGCGATCGACCAGTAAGCAGCGTTGTCGGAAGCCTTGCCGACGCGATAGCCGGACGAAACGTGAGCCTGGGTTTCCTGGAGACCCTGGTTGATGCCACGGAGAGTCTGGAGGGCTGCCATTGCAGCATTATTGGTGTTGATGCTCGTCATTGTTTACTTGCCCCTTGTTGGCAGATTTTAAGAAGGGACATTCCGGATTTTGGGCCGGCCCACAGCGATCAGCATCATGCCTGTTAACCATTCCTGTTAGGGTTAACTCGCCGTTTCGATGGGCCTAGATGACAGCAAGATGGTTAAGGAAAGCTAAATTCAAATTGGAAATAGCGTAAAAATATCTGATAGTTAGGAGGATTTTGATTAACCTTATATTAAAACATTTCGCGGCCGGGGATGACCCGGCCGCGAAACTTGCAAGTGTTGTGGGCTGTCCTAGCGGAACAGCGACAGAATGTTCTGCGAAGAAGAGTTCGCGATCGACAGCGACTGGATCGCCAGCTGCTGCTGGGTCTGCAGGGCGCTGAGCTTGGAGGATTCCTCTTCCATGTTGGCGTCAACGAGGCGGCCGACACCGGAGTCGATCGAGTCGCTGAGCGCGTTGACGAAGTCGTCCTGGCTGTCGATGCGCTTGGAGAGCGAGCCGAGAGCAGCGCCGGCGCTGGTCATAGCCTTCAGAGCCGCTTCAACGTTGGTCAAAGCCGTCTGGATCTGGCCGGCGGTGAAGGTGGTGATGCTCATCGAGTAGATCGAGCCGACCGTACCCGTCGAAGTACCGAGGATACCCGTGGAGGTTTCAACCGAACCGCCGCTCATGCCGAACAGGACGTTGCCGAGCGAGCCGCTCGAGAGAGCATAGTCGGTCGTCTTGATCGAAACAGCGTTGGAGCCGTCGCGGACGAAGGAGGAAACGACGCTCTTGGTGCCAGACGCGCCGGCAACCCAGTTTTCACCGTTGAAGGAAGCCGACTGAGCAATGCTCAGGAGCTGCTGCTGCAACTGGCCGATTTCTTCCTGGACCTTGGCCTTGTCGACGCCGCTTTCAGTAGCAGCAACCAGCTTGGCCTTGATATCGCCGACGACGTCGATGGCGCTGTCCATGGCAGTGTAAGCGGTATCGACCTTGGCAGCGCCTACGCCGAGAGCGTCGGAAACAGCCGAGAGAGCCTTGTTGTCCGAACGCATGGTCGTTGCGATCGACCAGTAAGCGGCGTTGTCAGAAGCCTTTTCGACGCGATAGCCCGACGAAACGTGGTTCTGCGTCTGGTTGAGGCCCTGGTTGACGGCACGCAGCGTCTGGAGAGCGGCCATTGCGGAAGAATTGGTGTTAATGCTTGTCATAAGTCTGTCCCCTGAAAAACAAGATACAAAAAGGAGGACATACCGGACTATAGTACCGGCGATGACGGACCAGCTTCATGCTACTCGGCGCCTTTTTTGTTTGGCCCAAACCCGTCATGTCCAGGGCAATTTCGCAGCCAATGCTTGCCAACTTCTTAAAAATGCAGACCCTGGGCCGGCTCCTTGCAGGGCATAGTTAATGCCTTCTCACAAGGCTTAGTTAATGCCGGCTGAAGATAATTTTTGGCATCCGAAAGGTGCGCTTTCCTGGGACAGTCGAAGGCTTTCCGGACAAAGCAGGCGCTCATCGCGCCACCGGTTTCAAGCAAGCTTCGAATGCCAGTGTGGCGGATGCCGGGATAGCATCATCGGACCGACCCCGTTTTTGGGAGGACGAGCCATGCGCGCTTCGGCGATCGACAGCCATGCCAGAACATTTCCTTCACGGAGTTGAGTTTTGAACAGCAAAGTTTCGTTCTCTGCGGCATCAAAGGATTACCAGATGGGCCGCTACACACAGTCCTTGGCGACGCTCAACCAGTTGATGGATATCCAGCAGGACGCCAAGACCTATGCGTTGCTGGCCAAAAACCTCGTGCAACTCGGCTTCAAGGCCGATGCCGCGAAAGCCTATGGCCTGGCCGGCAACTGCGAAGGACCGAACGCCTACGAATACCAGAAACAGGCTGCCAAGCTGCACTACGAGACCGGCAGCGAGGACGACGCCCTGCTGATCGCCATGCGAAACCTCAGCAAGGCCCAGGAAGACCCGGAACTCGCCTTCATCATCACCGCGATCTATCTGAAGCGCCAGCAGCGGGATATCATCCGGCCGTTCAAGACGGTGCTGTCGGAGAGCCAAAATCCCGATCATATGCGCCTGGCAGCCCTGCTGCTGAGCGACGATCTGCACGACGCAACCAACCAGGCCCTTGCGCGCAACCTCTTCAAGCGTTTTCCCGGCAATCTCGCATTCCGCTTCCTTCATCTTGTTTTCGCCCGCGAATTCAACGAGTTCGAAGAGGCAAGCAAGCATCAGGCAGTGATCGACGCCACCCTTGCAAAGGGCGATGTCGAGATCCTACGCAAGGACAACCCATTCTATCATCTGCACTGGTGCGGCAACGAGGATTTCAACCGGTATGCGACGATCGGCACCACGCCCCTCAACCCGGAACGGGTGGCCTTCCGCCGCAGCCAGCCGCACACATGGTCGGACAAGATCCGGATCGGCTACATGTCATCCGACTTCTGGGATCGTCACGCGACGATGAAGCTCTTGCAGCGTATCCTCGAGTTGCACGACAAGGACCGGTTCGAGGTAACCCTTTTCTGCCATACCGAACCGGAATTCCTGAAGCACAACGACACAGACCGCAGCCGTTGGGGCAGGATCGTCACCGTTCACGGCTTCTCCGACCAGATGATGCTGGAAGCGGTGCGCAAGCATAATATCGACATCATGGTCGATCTGAAGGGCCATACGTCAGGCAGCCGCGCCACGGCCTTCAACTTGCCGCTGGCGCCGGTGCATGTCGGTTGGCTCGGTTTTCCCGGCAGCACGGTCAATATCGATCTCGATTATGTCATCGGCGACCATTCGGTGCTGCCCGAGGTGGCCAAACCCTTCTACCACGAGAAGTTCTGCCGCCTGCCGGAGAGCTACCAGCCGAACGACCCGATGCATCGTCCGAAGCCACGTGCTGTTACACGCGAGCAGCTCGGCCTGCCTGATGACGCCTTCATCTTCGCGTCCTTCAACGGCAACCGCAAGATCACGCCGGAGACGATCGACAGCTGGTGCCGTATTCTCAAGCGCGCGCCGAACAGCGTGCTCTGGCTGATGGCGAATACGCCGCGCAACCAGGCAAACCTCTTGAAGCAGTTCCAGACGGCGGGCATTTCGCCCAAGCGGATCATCTTCTGCCCGCGCGCCCCTTACGAAGAACATATAGACCGTCAGCAGGCAGCCGACCTCGGCATCGACACCTTCCCGGTCAATGGCCACACGACCACCTCGGAGCAGCTCTGGGGCGGCCTGCCGGTCCTGACCGTCAAGGGCACCAACTTCGCGTCACGCGTCAGCGAGAGCCTGCTCAGTGCCATCGACCTGCCCGATCTCGTTGCGCCCGACCTGCAGGCCTATGAGGATATGGCTGTCGAATTGGCTGAGAACCCCGGGCGGATCGCCGAATACAAAGCGCATCTCAAGGAGAAGCGTTATATCGCGCCGCTCTTCGATGCCGAACGGTTCTGCGACCATCTGGAGCAAGCCTATGAAATCATGGCCGAGCGCGCCAAGCAGGATCTTGCACCCGATCATATGGACATTCCGGCGCTGCCACCGCGCACGGCGCCGTTCGCGGCCGAGTGAGGCTTTTCGACCACTGCAGCGCCACGCGTCTTTCAGAGTCGTAAACGACGCTTGGCACCTTGAATTGCTGCATAATGAAAGAACCCGCCGGAGCAATCCGACGGGTTTTCTCATTGGCGAATATCCAAACGGCGGCAGCCGTTCAGCTGAACGAGCGCACCAAGCTGCCGACGAGCAGGTTCCAGCCGTCGATCAGCACGAAGAAGAGAATCTTGAAAGGCAGCGAGATCGAGGTCGGCGGCAGCATCATCATACCCATCGCCATGGTGATGGTCGCGACGATGAGGTCGATGACGAGGAACGGCAGCACGACAAGGAAGCCGATCTCGAAGCCGCGGCGAATCTCGGAAATCATGAAGGCCGGGATCAGCACGCGGTAGTCGATCGGAGCGGTCGTCTGGATATTCTGTCCGCGTTCGCGCGCCAGATCGACGAAGAGCGCCAGATCCTTGTCGCGGGTATTGGCCGCCATGAAGGTGCGGAAGGGTTCGCCGATACGCTGGACTGCCTCGGTCTCGTTGATCTGATTGGCAAGCAGCGGCTGCACGCCGTTCTGCCAGGCCTGATCGAAGGTCGGCGACATGACGTAGAAGGTCATGAACAGCGACAGCGACAGGAGGATCATGTTGGAGGGCGTCGAGGAGAGGCCCATCCCTGAACGCAGGATCGAAAAAGCGATGATGAAGCGCGGAAAGCTCGTCACCATGATCAGGATACCGGGCGCGACCGAAAGAATGGTCAGCAGGCCGAATGTGCGGATGATCCAGGCGGCGACGGAGCCATCGACCGGTAGGTTCAACAAGTCAGTCGGCAGCTGCTGTGCCACCGCCAGTTCCGGTACCGCCATCATGGCGGCAAGGAAAACTATGAGACGAATCATTCGATGACAAATGTCCTGAACATGACCTTCGATACCCGCCCTTGCGAGCGAAGGTCAACACGTTCCTGAATGTCATCCTTGAGATATTGAAAGCCCCGCGGCCCTTCGATCTGCTGGAGGGAAACGGTCCTGATATAAGCGAGGATATCCTGGTGAATATCCTCGGAAACCTTGACATCCGGCGGCCCGTTGAAGAGCAGCGCGACCTCGAGTCGCACCCAGTTTTCCGACGGGTAGGCAAGGTTCGACGTGATCGGCTCGAGCTGGACGACGTTGTTGGCCTCAGTCGAAATTCGCGCCAGACCTTCCTCGGCCTTCTTCTTGGCCTCGGCTTCCTTGGCCTGTTCGGCCTCCTTGGCGCCCTTGACGTTGGGCGCGACGATCGTGCCGACCGCCCATCCGCCGCCGGCGCCGAGCAGGGTGAGCACGGCGATGCCGATGATCGTCATCAGCGCGCCGGATTTCTTCTTCGGTTGACCTGTGCTTGCGTCTGGCTCTGCCATCGTCGTTCAGCCTCAAAGCGGCGAGAAAAGATCGACGGCCTGCTGGCCGCGCGGAGGCTGCTGCACTTCCATCAGGCGGCCGCGGCCGCCGTAGGAGATGCGGGCTTCGGCGATCTTGTCGTAGGAGATCTGGTTGTCGGCATTGACGTCCTGCGGGCGAACGATACCGGCGACATTCAGGATGCGCAGCTCCTGGTTCAGGCGGACTTCCTGCGAGCCCGAGATGACGAGGTTGCCGTTTTCGAGAATGCCGGTGACGACGGCGGCGACCAGAAGGGTGAGCTTGTCGGTGCGCTCGATCTTGCCCTTGCCGTCGGTGCTGGTGTCGGAGCCATAAGTCAGGTCGGTCTTCGACTCGGGCGTCCAGCCGAAGATCTGGGCGTTGACGTCCCAGTTCATGCCGCTCGAATTCGTGCGGCTGCGGTTGGTCTCGTTGTCGAAGGAGGCCTTGTCGTTGATCTGGATGTCGACGGTCAGGATGTCGCCGACGTTGAGCGCGCGCGCATCCTTGAAGAGGGCGGCCTGAGAATCGCTCCACAGCGAATAGCCTTGCGCCACGGCGCGCGGCTGTTTCGGATAAAGCGCCATCTGTGGTGTCTGGCCGTAGGCGAGGCCGCTGCCGATCGGACTCATCGCAGGCGCACGGCCGATCTCGCTGACCGCCGTCGGAGACTGGCAACCTGCAAGGAGTGCGAGGGCGGCGATCGCGGCCGGGAAACGCATATTCATGAAGGATCCTTCGACGTATTGGGATCGGACGCACTGGCGATGACGCTGGCGATGACCGCGGCTTTCTCAGGGTCCATCTCGTTGAGGATGAGGCTCGACTGACGCGGGCCGAGCCGCATGATCACGGCGGAGGCCACCTCGATCTTCATGTCCTGCAACTGAAGTGCGGCCGCATCCGGCTTCATCTTCCTGTAGATTTCAGTGAGGCCGGCTTCCGCCTGCTTCAGGAAATCGTCACGCCGCTTCAGCCAATCCTGGTATTCGGCCTTGCGCTTGTCCATTTCCGCCATGCGGGCGTCGATGTCGGCGCGAAGCTTTTCCAGCTCCTGCTTCTGCAGCAGGTAACGCTGGTCGCGGGCAGGCTCTGCGATGTTGGTGCAGAACTGCTTGATCTCGTCCTGGGAGGTGATGTCGCCTGCCGGCGCATGTTCCTGCGCGAAGGCGCTGGGGATCGACAGAAGGACGAGGCCTGCGGCCGGCAGCGCCAGCCGGCGCAGCAATTGCAGAACCGTCATGTCAGGGTTGATGATATCAATCATTGCAGCACAAGCTCCGCCTGCAGGGCGCCTGCCGACTTGATGCCCTGGAGAATGGCGATGATGCCATCCGGTTTCACACCGATATTATTGAGGCCGGCGACAAGGGTCCTGAGATCTGGACCGTCGATGATGGCGACGCGCCCACCAGTCTGCTCGGCCGCGATATCGGTCTGCGGCTGGACGGCGGTCCGGCCGCGCGAGAAGGGCTCGGGCTGGATGATCTGTGGCGTCTCGGTGACCTGGACAGTCAAGGTGCCGTAGCTGACGGCGACCGGCGAGACGCGGACGTCGGAGCCGATAACGATCGTTCCGGTGCGCTCGTTGATGACCACCTTGGCCGGCGTATCGGTTTCGACGATGAGGTTTTCGACGTCGGCCATCAGCCGGGTGAGATCGGCCGCGCGCGGCTTCTGGATCACGACTTCCTGCGAATCCTTGGCTTCGGCGACCGGGCCGCCGAAGCGCGCCGAGGCATAACCGTTTACGATGTCGGCGATACGGATCGCCGTCGAGAAGTCTGGGTTGCGCAGCTGCAGGACGAGATTGACCGAGTCCTTGAAGCGGGACGGCAGTTCACGTTCGATGATCGCGCCGCCGGGCACGCGGCCTGCGGTGGTGACGCCTTCGGTCACGGTCGCCGCCTGGCCCTGCGCCTGGAAACCGGAGACGATGACAGCGCCCTGCGCGACGGCATAGATCTGCCCGTCGGCGCCGGAAAGCGAGGTCATGACGAGCGTGCCGCCGCGCAGCGACGTCGCGTCGCCGAGCGAGCTCACCGTCACGTCGATACGACTGCCGGGACTTGCGAAGGGCGGCAGGTTGGCGGTGACCATCACGGCCGCGGTATTCTTGGCGTTGGACTGGCCGCCCTGCGTCGAGATGCCGAGATTCTGCAGCATCGCTCGCATCGACTGCTCGGTGAAGGGGGAGGCACGGAAGCCGTCGCCGGTTCCCTGCAGGCCGACGATCAGGCCATAACCGATCAGCTGGTTGTCGCGCCCGGCCTGAAGGGAGGCGATGTCCTTGATGCGGGAGGTCAGCGCCCAGGCGGGCGCGACATCAGCCAAACTCATGGCGAGAACCGCGACAAGGGTGACGAAACGGAAGAACAATTTCATTTTGCCCTCACATGGACCGTGCCGTCCGCAAGCACAGTGCCGCTGACGATGACGCCGGAGTCCATATTGCGCGCGCGAACGACCTGCCCGATCGTGCCGTCTTCGAGCGGCGTGCCGGCGGCGGAGATCGTCATCGCGCCGAGCGATAAGACCAGGCGGATCGAAGAGCCGCGCGTCACCGTATAGGCCTCGCGCAGACCCGAAACCGAAATCGTGCGGCCCGGCAACAGCGTGCGCTTGGAGACCATGCCTTCGACCTGCGAAATGGATTTGGCATAATCGCCGGCGAGGTTGGGGTTGGTGACCTCGACCTCCTGAAGCTGGCTCGACGACAATGTGTCGCCGGGATAGATGATCGTCGTCGGGACGACGGCATAACCCATGCCGGCATCCACGTCCGCGGGCAGGAAAATGCCCGCGACTGCGATCGTGGCTGCCGCCACCCATCCTGCGATGTGTCCTGCCCGGCAAAACATCATGTTTCGGCCCTTCCCTTTACTTCAGGTTCTTGCTGACGATGGAGGCCATTTCATCAGCGGTGGTGATCACCTTGGAATTCATTTCGTAAGCGCGCTGGGCCGAGATCAGCTCGGTGATTTCCTTCACCGGGTCGACGTTGGAAGATTCCAGGTAACCCTGCTTCATGTAGGCGAAACCTTCCTCGTCAGGATTGCCGATGACGGCTTCGCCGGAGGCCGGCGTTTCCTGGAAGAGATTGTCGCCGAGCGGCTGGAGACCCGCCTCGTTGACGAAGTCGGCAAGGGTCAACTGGCCGAGCTCGGTCGCCTCCGTCGCTCCCGGCAGCTTGGCCGAGACCTGGCCGGAGCGGCTGATCGTCAGTTCGGTCGAGCCCGTCGGAATGGTGATGCCGGGAAGGACCTCGTAGCCGTCGATGGTGACGAGTTGGCCCTGGTCGTTCTTGTTGAAGGCGCCGGCGCGGCTGTAAAGCGTCGTACCGTCGGTCGACTGGATCTGGAAGAAGCCCTTGCCGATCAGCGCTACGTCGAGATCGTTGCCGGTCTGGGTCAGTTCGCCCTGGAGATGCAGGTTGCGAACCGCCGAGGTCTGGACGCCGAGGCCGATATTGGCACCTTCCGGAACGACGGCCTGGTTGGCGCGGTTGGCGACACCCTTGGCACGTTCGGTCTGGTAGAGAAGATCCGAGAATTCGGCGCGGGCGCGCTTGAAACCGGTCGTATTGATGTTCGCGATGTTGTTCGCGATGACTTCCAGATTGGTCTGCTGGGCATCCATGCCCGTTGCTGCGATGGCGAGCGCTCTCATGTGTTCGTCCTCAAATCAGTTACATCTGCATCTTGGTGACTTCGAGAAAGGCCGAGACGACCTTGTCGCGGATGGCAATCGCGGTCTGCAGCGTCTGCTCGGCCTGGAGCATGGAATCGACGACTTCACGCGTCGTCGCCGTGCCCTTGATACCGGCAAAGGACATGCTTTCCGCACCCTTCAGGCTGTTGACCGCCTCACTCGCCATGTTGCCCATGACAGAGGCGAAGCTCATGCCGTTGGCCGCTCCTGCGGCGCCCGACATGGTGGCGGCAGACGAGGAGGCGGAATTTTCGGTGTCGACGGCGCCGAGCGCACGGGTCATCGAAAGGTTGCTGACATTCTGGACGCTGCTGATCATTATTATTGGCTCTTCAGGAGGTCGATCGTGGAGGAGATGAGATCGCGGGTCTGTTTGATGGTCTGCAGATTGGCGTCATACGAGCGGTTGGCTTCGCGCATGTCGGCCATCTCGACCAGGATATTGACGTTCGGCAGTTTGACGACGCCCTTCTGGTCCGCAGCCGGATTGCTGGGGTCGAATTCAGTGCTGAAGTCGCCTTCGTCGACGCCGACCTTCTTGACGCCGACAGTCTCGACGCCGTTACTGCGATCCATCTGCTGGCCGAAGGTAATCGTCTTGCGGCGATAGGGATCGGCGCCGGGCGTGTCGCCGGTCGAGCGGGCATTGGCGATGTTTTCCGAAACGATGCGCAGGCGCGTCGACTGCGCCTCGAGCCCGGAACCGGCGATTTTCATTGCTGCTGAAAGCGGATCCATGACTTTACCTCCTGACCGTCATCAACATCATGCGGTTGAAGGAACTGACCAGCGAGGTGTTCAGATCGTACTGACGCTTGATATCGCCCGACTTGGAGAGCTCCTCGGCCAAACCGACCGTATTGCCGGATTCCTGGACACCGATTTCCTGATCGAGCGCGGCGTCCTTGACGTCGATATCGCCGCTGTCGCTGAAATCGTTGCCGCTGAGATGCGCCGGATTGGTGCGCGCCATGTTGATATCGGAATTGTCGAGCACCGCATCAAAGGGCGTAACGTCCTTGGCGCGGAACTTCGGGGTATTGGCATTCGCGATGTTGCCGGCAACAACCTGCTGACGGATCGTCAGCCATTCCGCCTGCCGCGAAGCCAAGTCGAAAAGTTGGATCGGTTGCATGAGAACTCTCCGTTTTTACTGTCCCGAACCTAGTGCGGTAATCTTGCGTGGGACTTACGGGGAATTCAGGCGTCGAGGCGGTTTTCGGGGGAACGCCGCCGCGACGCTGTAACTCTTTGAATAGCTGCGTCATTCCATAAATCGGAATCGATCCAAGAAATGACGGAATAAAAAACAGGGGCTCCGGCCGGTTCACGGCGGAGCTCCTGTTGCCTTCGGCGTTTACGGACAGGTTCAATTGTTCTGGTAGATCTCGCCTTTGGAGGTGACGATCACCCATTTGCCGTCGCGCTGCTCGAGTGTCGCAAGACGGCTTTCGTCGGGCAGGATCGAGCCGATGCGCACCACATACATGCCCGAGGGATCCTCGATCAGCGCCCGGCCGTTGGAAACATGCAGCAGGCGGAAGGAAGATTTGCCGGGGAAAGGCTGATCTTCCTGTATGGCGCGGCCATCGCGCTCCTTGCCGAGATCGGAGACCGTCGCCGTCGTCAGCGGATCGATCGGCGGGGCCTTCTTGTCCGCCTCGTTCTTGTTGACCATGGCAAGCGGCGAGACGCTGAAGACGTTGCGGGCCGGCCAATCCGGCAGTTCACGCGAATTCTCGCTGGCGGCGACATTGATGCCGAATTTGTCCGCATTGAAGAAGACGTACCAGGGAAAGAAGGCGGAGGCGCCGGCAAGCGCCAGGCCGGAGAAGGTCAGAAACCGATCCAGGATGGCGGCTTTCCTGCGCTGCTTCAGGGAAGCGATACGTTCGTCGTCGAAATCAGCCACGTCTAGCCTCTCCTCTGAATAGGGGCGCCCTGATTGCCCATGCCGGCTGCAGCCTTGAGCGCGCTGGCGAGATCGGCGAAAGCGTCGAGCGAGTCGCGATCGCCCGGAGACTGCTTCAGGACGTCGTAAATAATCGGCACCTGCTTGATCGCCATGTCGAGATCGGGATCAGCACCCTGGCGGTAACCGCCGATCATGCGCAGGTCGCGCGTCTCTTCGAAACGATGGATCAGCACCTTCAGCCGCGATACCAGCTTTTCCTGATCGGGCGTCCAGGCTTTGCGGGCGAGACGCGAGATCGAGGCGAGCGGATCGATCGGGGGATACCGCCCTTCTTCGGCGAGACTGCGCTGCAGGACGATATGTCCGTCGAGGATGCCGCGGGTCGAATCGGCGATCGGGTCATTGTGATTGTCGCCGTCGACGAGGATCGAGATGATCGCCGTGATGGTGCCGGCGCCTTCGGGACCGGGACCGGCGCGTTCCAGGAGGCGCGGCAGCTCGGTGAAAACGGAGGCGGGATAACCGCGCGCGATCGGCGGTTCGCCGGAGGCGGTCGCCACCTCGCGGATCGCATGGGCGAAACGCGTGACGCTATCGACGATGAAGAGGACGTTCTCGCCCTTGTCGCGGAAATGCTCGGCGATGGTGACCGCCGTCAGCGGCGCCATCTTGCGCAGCATCGGGCTCTCGTCGCTGGTGGCGACGACGGCGATCGCCTTCTTCATATTGCTGCCGAGCGTATCCTCGATGAATTCGCGCACTTCGCGGCCGCGTTCGCCGACGAGCGCAATGACAACCTTGTCGAAGGCATCGGCGCGGGCGAGCATGGACAGAAGCGTCGACTTGCCGACACCCGAACCGGCGAAGATGCCGAGGCGCTGGCCGAGGCAGAGCGGCGAGAAGATGTCGATCGCGCGCACGCCGGTCTTGAAGCCGGTCTCGACACGCTTGCGGGTCATCGAGGGCGGCGCGGTATTCGAGATCGAGCGGCGATCGAGGCCCTCGGTGATCGGGCCCAGCCCGTCGATCGGCTCGCAGAGCGAGTTGACGGTGCGCCCACACCAGCTGTCCGTCGGTGAAATGCGGAAGGCGCCCTTGCGGATGACGGTATCGTGGATGCCGATCGGTTCGCCGGGTTCGATCGGGCAGACATAGATCAGTTCCGGCTCGACGCGCACGACCTCGCCGAGATGGATGCCGGTGGCCGATTTATGGGCCACGAACTCGCCCAGACGAACATGGCGGGAGAGACCGTGAACCGTGTAGTGGCCGGCAGCGATGGTCTGCACGCGGCCGCCATGGGCAACCGCAAACTCCGGCGATGCGTATCGGTCGACGAGGCCCGCCAGATGCGCCAGCTTCGGGGAAAGGCCGTCCTCAGACAGTAATGTGGTGCTCATGCTTTAACTCTAGCCTAGCGGCTGCCCCCAAGCGTCTGGACGGCTTCCTTGAAAGAATCCTCGCTGTCGCGCATCAGCGACGAGACGCTTTCGAAGGCGCGGTTGACTTCGATCAGCTGGGTGATCTCGCGCATGGCATTGACGTTGGAGTTTTCGAGATAACCCTGCTCGACACCGACATTGAAGCGGTCGACGACAGCGCGCGGCTGGTCGGTGGTCATGATGCCGCTGTTTTCGTAGCGCAGGTAACCCTTGCTGACATCGGCCTCGAACAGGCCGAGCGAGCCGATCTGCCGGCCGCCCTGATAGATGATGCCGTCGGTGCCGACGGCCGGCTCGCCGCCTGTCGTGTTGAGCTGGATCGGTGCGCCGCCGGCGTCAAGAACCGGGTATCCGCGGATCGAGACGAGTTCGCCGGTATCCTTGATCGTAAAGCGGCCATCCCTCGTCAGAACCTGGCCGGCCGGCGTGTCGAGCGCAAACCAGGCATCACCCTTGACGGCGAAATCGAGCATGTTGCCGGTGTGCTGCAACTCGCCATTTCCCTCGTTCAGGTAGTCGTTGCCCTGGGAAACGAAGGCGACCTTGGTGTTCAGCTTGTTCTTGGTGGCTGCCACCATCTCGTCGAACTTCACCTCGGTGGCGCGAAAACCGGTCGTGTTCACGTTCGCCATGTTGTCTGCGATGGTGGTCAGGCGCTTTTCGAGGGCCATCTGCGACGACAGAGAAACATAAAGACCGGATTGCATGTCGGTAAGCTCCAAGCATTGGCGATGAACGGAACGAAAAGCCGGGCGTCGTCTTATGTGGTTCGGCCGGGATTTCGCTGAGGCGGCATCTCAGAAACGGGCGCGGACACCCATTCGTCCCCTTTAGACTGACGGCAGATGCTTGCGCGAAGCTGGCACGCGGAAATGCCCCGCGAGCGGGCCTTTCATCAGCCTCACGCAAGGCAGAAACCCTATCGGTCTCAATGAAAAGCAACGTTCAGATTGGGCTGACGATGAACATCATTATCGGATTTATAGTGACTTGCGGCTGTGTCATCGGCAGCTTCATGGCGATGGGCGGCGACGTGAACGCTCTGTTCCAGCCCTTCGAATTCGTCATCATCGGTGGCGCCGGTCTCGGCAGCTTCATCATGGCGAACCCGATGAAGGTGGTGAAGGATTCCGGCAAGGCACTCGGCGAAGCCTTCAAGCATGCCGTGCCGAAGGAACGTAACTATCTCGATACGCTCGGCGTGCTTTATTCGCTGATGCGCGATCTGCGCACCAAGTCGCGAAACGAAATCGAAGCCCATATCGACAATCCGGCCGAATCGACGATCTTTCAATCGGCTCCGACCGTTCTGAAGAACAAGGAACTGACGGCGTTCATCTGCGACTACGTGCGCCTGATCATCATCGGCAACGCCCGCAGCCACGAGATCGAGGCGCTGATGGATGAAGAGCTCAACACCATCATGCACGACAAGATGAAACCCTACCACGCGATCCAGATCATGGGCGATTCGTTCCCGGCGATCGGTATCGTCGCGGCCGTTCTCGGCGTCATCAAGGCGATGGCCCACATCAACGATTCGCCCGAAGTGCTCGGTCACCTGATCGGCTCGGCGCTCGTCGGCACCTTCCTCGGCATTCTCTTGTCCTACTGCGTCTGCTCGCCGCTGGTCTCCCAGATCAAGGTCGTGCGCAACAAGCAGCACCGCCTCTACGTCATCGTCAAGCAGACGCTGCTTGCCTATATGAACGGCTCGGTACCGCAGGTCGCTCTCGAATACGGTCGCAAGACGATCTCGGCTTACGAGCGTCCGTCCATCGATGCGGTCGAGCAGGAAATGATGAACCCAGGTGGCGAAAACAAGGCGGCTTAAATGACTATGAGCAATGCTTCGCACGACAAACCGGCAATGGATCCTACCCTCCTCGCCAAGCTGACAGGCGGGCTTGGCGACAGAGGCAGGGTCGCTAAGATCTGCAGCACCTTCGGGGAAATCTACAGCGAATTCTTTCTCGACGTCATCAAAAGCGAGACTGGCCTCGACGTGACGGTCAACTATCTCGGCTGCGATATCGGCTACAAGAACCACCTCATCGAAGACCTGAGCGCGAACGTCACACTCGTCGACGCGACGCTGCGCAACTGGTCGCAGAACATTACGCTTGCCTGCGGCAACGGCTTCGTCATCACGCTGATGGAGCATCTGCTCGGCGCCACAGCCGATACGATCGAGGAACCGGCCGACCGGCTGCTGTCGATCATCGAGCTGGATCTGGCGGTCATGGTCTTCGACAAGATCGCCAAGGTGCTGCGCTCGGCCGTCAACGCGCCGGGCGGTTTCGAACCGAGCCTTTCGGCTCCGTACGCCCATGACATGCGCGCCCGGCCGCAGGAGGATCGTCCGGACGAATTCGCCGCCGCCATCAACATGTCGATCACGCTTGCCGGCATCGTTTCGGAATTTACGTTGATCGTTCCGCAGACGGCACTGCTCAAGACCAAGGTAACGCCGCCGAAGCCGAAACGCCAGGCCAGCAGCAACTCAGCGGAATGGACCGAACAGCTTGGCGACCAGGTCCGCCGCTCACATGTCACGCTCGAGGCCAAGATCAGGCTGCAGGACCTGACGTTGCGCACCATATCGAAGCTGATGGTCGGCGACGTCATTCCGTTCCGCGACCACGGCGAGGTGCGCGTCGAGGTCAGCGCCAACAGCAAGGAATTGTATGTGTGCGAGTTCGGGCGTTCAGGTGAAAACTACATGGTCCGCGTCAAGGATACGATGAACTCGGATGACGAACTCATCCGTCATTTAATGAATTAATCGGTTCTCTGGCTTTTGGGCTGCAAAGGCAGTTTGAGGCAAGTTTCAACTGGAATAGTGATTTCATGGCTACGAAGAAAACACAGCAGAACAGCGACCTCTCCCTGGATCTTCCGGGCAGCGAAGCCGATCTCGACCAGGCGATCGACGATCTGCGCGGCGTGCTGAAGCAGGATGCCGATGGCGACCTGTCGCAGTTTGGCGACGACCTGCAGAGCGACCCCTTCGCAGCAGGAACGGACCTAGCCGCCTTTGGCGGCGAGGCTTCGGAAACCCCGTTTGGCAGCGACGATTTCGGCGGTGATTTTGGCGCTGGCAATGCCAGCCCGGCGGCCGGCATGGATTTCGGCGAAGGCCCCTCCTTCGAGGCGTCGCCGGCCCCGCTCGGCAGCGCCTTGAATTCCAACTTCGACCTGATCATGGACATCCCGATCGACGTCCAGATCATGCTCGGCACCAGCCGCATGCAGGTCTCCGGCCTGATGAACCTCAATGAAGGGGCGACGATCGCTCTCGACAAGAAGATCGGTGAACCGGTCGAGATCATGGTGAATGGCCGCAGGATTGCCCGCGGCGAAATTACGGTGCTTGATAACGACGACACGCGATTCGGTGTGAAACTGATTGAAGTTTTGAGTACGAAAAAAGCCTGATCCCTGTGTGGGACGGAGAGGTTAGACCATGATGGACTTTGACGATTTCGGCGGCGCACTAGCCGGGAAACCGTTGACCCAGGCTGAAAAGGCGGCGGCTGTTCTTCTCGCTATGGGAAAGGGCGTCGCCGGCCGGCTGTTGAAATATTTCACCCAGGCCGAACTGCAGACCATTATCTCATCCGCCCAGTCGCTGCGCGCTATCCCGCCGGACGAGCTCCTGTTGCTCGTCTCCGAGTTCGAAGACCTCTTCACCGAGGGCGCCGGACTGATGGACAACGCCAAGGCGATCGAGGCCATTCTTGAAGAAGGCCTGACGCCCGACGAGGTCGACAGCCTGCTCGGCCGCCGCACCGCATTCCAGGCCTACGAAACCTCGATCTGGGATCGCCTCAGTGAGGCGGAGCCGACGTTCGTCGCACAGTTCCTGCTGCGCGAGCATCCGCAGACCGTCGCCTATATTCTTTCGATGATGCCCTCCGCCTTCGGCGCCAAGGTGCTGCTGCAGCTTCCCGACAACCGCCGCGCCGACATCATGAACAGAACAGTCAACATGAAGGCGGTCAGCCCGAAGGCTGCGCAGATCATCGAAAACCAGGTCATGACGCTGCTTGCCGAGGTCGAGGCAGAGCGCAATGCAGCCGGCTCGACGAAGGTCGCCGATCTCATGAACGAACTCGACAAGCCGCAGGTCGACACGCTGCTCAGCTCGCTCGAATCGATCAGCCGCGAGTCGGTCAACAAGGTTCGCCCGAAGATCTTCCTGTTCGAGGACCTCATGTACATGCCGCAGCGCAGCCGCGTCATGCTGCTCAACGACATCTCGGCGGACGTGCTCACTGTCGCGCTGCGCGGGTCGCCGCCCGAGATCCGCGAATCGGTTCTCTCCGCCATCAGCCCACGCCAGCGCCGCATGATCGAATCGGATCTGCAGAGCGGCATGGGCGGCGTCAATCCGCGTGAGATCGCGATTGCCCGCCGCGCCGTGGCGCAGGAAGCGATTCGGCTGGCCAATTCCGGCCAGATCGAGCTCAAGGAAAAGGAAGGCGACGCTTCGGCGGCCGCCTAAAGCGCGTCGCGATCTTTCAGATTCGCTCTTCGCGCTTTAGCTCTTTGTTTTTATCCATGTCGTTATCGCAAAACCGCTGCACACTTTTGCGCGACATGATTGGCGCTCGAGACTGTTGACAAATCCGGCATGCCGAAAGGCGGCTGTTGATCGCCGTGCCACAGACGACTACCCTTCCGACAATAGACCGTGCTCTAGAGCGCGTCGCATAGAACCCGGTTCTTGCGACGCGCTTTAGGTCTTTGTTCTGATGCATGTCGTCACCCCAAAAGCGCTGCACGTTTTTGGGCGACATGCATTACGCGCGGCCTATTTCTTTGACGGAGGGCCGCGACTTGGCAGACGATGACAAGGACAGCAAAACAGAAGCCCCAACCGCGAAAAAGCAAAGCGATGCCGCGGAAAAGGGCAACGTGCCGTCTTCGCGCGAACTTTCTATCTTTGCGACCATCCTTGCGACCTTCATTTACCTCGTATTCTTCCTTCCCGACAGCGTCGGGCGCATGAGTGAAATGCTGCGCGACATCTTCGAACAGCCCGACCAGTGGAAGATCGAGACGGGACCGGATGTCCTGGCGCTGTTCGTCCGGATCGGCTGGGCAAGTGCCGCGCTGCTGGCGCCCGCCTTCATCCTGTTCATGGTGTTCGGCGTCGCCTCCTCCGTCTTCCAGAATCTGCCGACACTGGTGCTCGAACGCATCCGCCCGCAGGCCTCGCGTATCTCGCCGATCAAAGGCTGGTCACGGCTCTTCAGCGTGCCCGGCCTGGTCGAATTCGGAAAGTCGCTGTTCAAGGTGGTCGTCGTCGGGGTGATCCTGTTCTTCGTGCTCAGGAGCGAATATTTCGGCTCAATCGACGCGATGTTCTCCGATCCGCAAACGATCCTCGTGCGCGTGACGGCGGCGATGCGCAAGATCATCATCGTCATGCTGATCGCCACGGCTATCGTGGCGATCGCCGATCTTTTCTGGACGCGCCATCACTGGTTCACCGAACTGAAGATGACGCGGCACGAGGTGAAGGAAGAAAACAAGCAGGCGCAGGGCGATCCCTTCGTCAAGAGCCGGCAGCGCTCGCTGATGCGCGACCGGGCGCGCCGGCGCATGATCGCCAACGTGGACCGCGCGACGCTGGTGATTGCAAACCCGACGCACTATGCGGTGGCGCTGCGTTATGCGCGTGAAGAGAACGACGCGCCGGTGGTGCTGGCCAAGGGCCAGGACCTGATTGCGCTCAAAATCAGGGAGATCGCCGAGAAGAACGGCATACCGGTGTTCGAAGATCCGCCACTTGCGCGCTCCATGTTTGCGCAAGTCTCGATCGATAGTGTCATCCCGTCAGTCTTCTATAAGGCGGTAGCGGAGCTCATCCACCGGGTCTACGCTGCGGACGCCAAGAACAAACGGGTAAGATAAGCCGAATGAAAAAATGCCCCCACTCTACCCAGCGTGAAAAGATCCTCGCAGACGCGATCAGCCCGGTCGCTACTGAACTGCGCCTTCTGGATGCTTCTGACCTTATTTCACTGCTGCGCTTCGAGTATTACGGCAACCTTTCCGATCTCGTCGCTTCGGCGGCGGAGCTTTTCTTTCATCCGGGCACGGTGAATTTCGGCTTGGGCGGCAACTATACTCTGGAGTGGGGCGGCAAGCCCGAAGTCGTTCTCGATCTGGAAATCAAGCCGCGCGGTGTCACCGTCTACGCGCAGCTCACCCTTGCCGAAGATCACGCCGGCATCGAGATCAATCATATCGCTTTCCAGGATCCCTCGGCCGATCCCGACGAGAACACCATCTTCCTCAAAAAGAGCCTTCGGGAAGCGCGTTACAGCGTCAACCAGCCGCCTCAGGCGCTGGCCGGCTAACCTCTTTCAAGACAACCAAGCTTTCATTCGCCTTGCAATTCAAAGCGTTACAGCGTCCTAAAGCGCATCGCGATCTTTCAGATTCGCTTGTCGCGCTTTAGGTCTTTGTTTTACGCCTGTCGATATCGCAAAGCCGCTGCACACTTTTGCGCGATATGCTCTCGCTGAAAGGACGCGCGACGCTGTAAGGGACTGCGCGGGTTCAGCTGATATAACCGAGCCGGATTGCCTTGGCGATCGCCTGAATGCGATTGACGGAATCGAGCTTGATGGTTGCCGAGCCGAGATAGGCGTTCACGGTGTGCACCGACAGTCCAAGCTTGTCAGCAATCTCTTCGCTGATGCGGCCGTCGCCGGCAAGCTGCAGACAGGCGATCTCGCGTTCGCTGAGCGCCTCAGCGGCAGCCGTGCGGCGTTCGTCGAGCGAGAGCAGATCCATCATGATATGGCAGCAGCGACCGTGCAGCTCGACGATGGTATCGCTCGAAGGATCGATCTCATCGCCGGTGAAAAGGATGAAACCATTGCCGACGGCGCCGAGCCGCACCGGTAAGGCAAGTCCGGAGAAGGGCAGAATACCGTCCTGCAGTCGCGTCATGAACGGCGAGAAGTCTGCCGGACCGGGTGCCGCGCGGTCGTAACCGCCGGCCCATGAGAGCGGCAGCAGCGACTTGTCGATATGATCGAGAAGAATATCGCCGTAGGCATCCGTGAAGGCCTTGCCGAAACCGGCATTGGAAGAACCCCAGTTCTCAAGCTCGCAGACAAGCCTCTGCTTTGCCGGAAGGCCCGAGCCGCTGACGCGGAAGATCGCGAAGCCTTGCGCATCGGCGAGCTTCTGCATCGCGATCAGCCGCGGAAAAAGGTCGGACCGGCTGGAAATCCTGTTCACACGCACCGTGCGCAGCTGCTCGGCGCTGCTCATCGTCCTGCCTGCTGGATAGCCCATAGATCCCCCTATACGAGATTATTGCGGACGGCGAAGGCAATGGCCTCGGACCGGGTCTTGGTCGCCGTCTTGCGCATCACGCTGGTGATGTAGTTGTTGATGGTGTTGCGGGAGATTCCGAGGATCATGGCGATCTCGTCGCTGGTCTTGCCCTCGGCGATCCAGAACAGGCATTCCAGCTCGCGGTCGGTCAATTCGAAATCACGATCGACCTTCGTACCGCCGCAGCGCAGGAAGCTCGCGACATAACCTGCAAGCAGGCCTACGTCCCGCAGGCGCTCCGGCGAAAGGATGAACCCCTCGCCGAACAGGAACATCAAGGCCAGTCGCGACCGGCCGACATTGAAGGTCACCGAACAATATTGGCGGCTGGCGCCGTCCGGAACTTCGGCACTGTCAGGCAGAAGAGCAAAATTCGGCTGGAAGACCTGCATGCATTTTTCCAGCTCCGTCGAGCGGGCATAGCCGCGGACCAGATCATTGGCGATGTCCCTGACCAGATCGAAAGGCCAGTCCGACGAAACGATGAAATCGAGGCCACTTTCCTGAAGGAGATCACAGCGCGCCAGAAGGTAGTGCGAAGCACCCACGTAGTCCGTCAGAGCGCGCAGACCAGACTGCAACCTGCCGGTGCTGGCGACGCCGTGGAGGCGCTGGAGCAGCTCATCGCGCGGCAACAGATCCGGCACCACCGCACTCGCGAAATTCGCCATATGCCTCTCGCCTTTGCTCGCCTGAATTACATTCATATCCATTGGCAATGTCCTGCGGCTGAGAAACGATCGAACTCGGTGCAACAGCAATTTTTCTGTAAAGGATTCAGGTCAAGTCCCGCTCGAATCCCATTTCGAATCACCTAAGGGTAAGCCAGCCGATGCAAATCACCATCTCCGACTTCTAGGGATTTACTTTCGCTGTCGCCAATGCACTGATTCGACCAATCGTTCCAGCCTTCAAGATCTAAGGAGGCTAAGGTGATTCTGGCGGTATCGCAACCAGCTTCGCGTTTTACGCGAACCCCTCTCATCATGTCGCGTTACAGCCGCATTTAATGAGTCGGGTCTATAGTGTTGTTCGAATTCCCAACCCTGATTGTCATGCCCCAAGTCTCTCACATAGCCGGTCATGGTTTTCAGCAACAGCGGTCAGGAAATCCAGCTTTTGTACCGATATGAAAAAAGGCCGGTTGCCCGGCCTTTCCTTTACGCTGCTTCGTCGATCGCCCATTTCCTGAGGATTTTCGCGGCGCGTTCCTCGTTGATCTCGACCATACGGGAAAGCTTGCGTTCCGGGCCTTCCTTGACGCGACGATTGAAGTTTCCATCGTCGTCGCCGAGGCTGAGCAGGTCCTCGGTACTGTCGAAGCCGAAGTCGGACCCGAAGCCGTCCATGAGAGCGCCGCCGGGTGCTCCCGATGCAGGCGCGAAGTCCGGAAGCTCGAGGCCAGCCGCTTCCGGCGACGCGTCGCCGAAAGCCGCGGAGCTGCCGTTGCCGTTGATGCTGCGCACCAGAGGCCGCAGGCCCATCCAGACCACTACGAAAGCGACCGCGACAAAGGCCAGCGAGTTGATGATGCCGGCAAGGTTGCGGCTCAGCATGTCCATGACGCGGACACCGCCGGTGGCGTCTTCGAGCAACTGGTTCTCGAGGAAGTCCATGGCCGTCACGGTGACGACGTCGCCGCGCTTGGCGTCGATGCCGGCCGCTGAAGCGACGATCTTCTGCATTTCGGCAAGATAGGCGTCGACCTTGGTCTGATCGGCGGGTTCACCGACCATCTTGGCGATGCGGCCCTTGTTGACCACCACGGCGATCGAAAGCTTTTCGACCTTATAGCTGCTGCGGGTCGTCGCCGTCGTCTTGCTGTTGATTTCGTAGTTGGTCTGCTCTTCGCGCTTGTCGGACTTGTCCTGCGATTCAGGCCCGGCGGAGCCGCCGGCCTCGGGAGCCGCCTGCGGAATGTTCTGTTCGACCGTCGTCGCGCTATCGGACTGCTTCTGCTGCGACTGCTGGGCTTCCTTCGTCGAGCGGACCGAGCGTTCGACCTTGGATTCAGGATCGAAAACCGTTTCCTGGATCTGCTGGGCGTCAGTGTTGAGATCGGCGGTGACGCTGGAGCGGAAGTTGTCCATGCCGAGGAAGGGTGCCAGCGCCTTGTCTATGTTGGATTCGACTTCCTGCTGAACGTTCTGCACGATGTTGAGCGAGCGGTTCAGCGAGCTGTTGCTCGCCTCGTCGCCGGAAGCGAGCAGTTGGCCGGCGGAATCCAGGATCGTCACGTCATCGACATCAAGCCCCGGCACGGCCGAGGCGACGAGGTGGCGGATCGAGGTCGCCGCGCTCCGCCCGGTGGTGGCGCTCGCGCGAATCATGACGGATGCGGTCGGTTTTTGCTCCGCCTTCCGGAAGTTTCCGACCTCCGGCATGACGATATGGACGCGCGCGGCGGTGATACCAGAGATCGACTGGATGGTGCGGGCGATTTCGCCCTCCAGCGCTCGAACCCGCGTTACCTCCTGCATGAAGGAGGTCAGGCCGAGGGAGCCGACATTGTCGAAGAGTTCGTAACCGGCATTGGCGCTGTTCGGCAGGCCGCGCTCGGCAAGCATCAGGCGGGCCTTGCCCGTCATCCCCGCGGGAACACTGATGCTGGAGCCGTCCGTGCCAACCTGGAAATCGACGTTGGCTTCGGCAAGCGCCATGCTGATCTGGTTGAGATCCGGCGAGTCCAGACCGACATAGAGCGTTTCCTGCGCCGGTTTGTTGACGAAAAGGGCGGCCGCAAGGACGATTGCGATGGAGACGGCACCGACGCCTCCGAGAATCATCAGGCGTGTTCGGCCCAGGGAACCGAAGTTCTTAAAGATCTGAACTAATTGATTTAACAGATTCATTCTGTTCTCGCACGATCCGTCAAAGACAAAGCAGGCTTATTGCCTCATCAGACGAATAGTCGGCGAAACTTGTGCGAGCGTTTCGTGAGAGTATGCGGGAGCGAAAAGGCCTAAGGTAATTCCAGCAAAAATGCGCGGCGGTTTGCGTCCGGAATTGCGCTAGAACAAAGAGAGAGCGTTTCCGTGACTCGGAAAAAACGGGGTCGTTCTAGAAGAAATCGAAGTCGCCGGCTGCCTTGCTCAATGGCTGGGAGTGGCCGTGGCGTGTGGCGCCGCCCAATGCCTTTTGCATCTCCGCCAGCTTGACGAGGCTGAGCGCGGTTGCGACGTCGACTGCCCAGCCGTGCGGGATTTCGCCGGTGATGGTGTCGATGAATTCTGCAAGGCCGCGTGATTTCTGCACAGCCAGATCGATGCCCTGCATGACCTTCATGGCATCCGGCGAATTCAGGATTTCGGCGCCGCCGAGGTCGAGAAGCTGCGGCTCGATACGCTCGATGAGATAGGCGACATCGTGCAGTTCGGAAACGATGCGCATCAGGATGTCGCTCAGCGCTTCGACAGGCGCAGGCGGCTCCATCATCTGGGTAAATGTCATATGAAAATCCTCGCCATCAAAAAAATTCGATACTGGTTTCGACGGGCTTCTGCGGAGCGGCGGGACGCTGCTCGAGAGCGACGGTTCTCTGCGTTTCGGCGCCGGTCAAGGGGTATTGCCGGGCACGACCGGAGACCGGCCAATATTCAAGCTTGCGTCCATGCTCTCCGCCGGTCGAGGAACCGACCACTGGAATGCCTTCATCCCTCAGGAACTGCACGGCGAAGGCCGCGTTCTGCTCACCGACATTGGAGAATGTCGAGATCGTCTTCGCGCCGCCGAAGATCTTTGCCTCCAGCCGGTCGCGCCGGGCGCCCTGCTTCAGGAGACCGTTGATCAGCAGTTCCATCAGATGCACGCCGTACCGCGTGGCATCGCCGCCTGATGTCGGCGACGTCGCCGAACCGGGCAGCAGAAAGTGGTTCATGCCGCCGACACCGGCGACAGGATCTCTGAGGCATGCAGCCACGCACGAACCGAGAATGGTCGAGAGGACCGCATTCGGATCGTTCAGAACCTTATACTCGCCCTGAATGATGTGCACGCGGCGGGCTGCCCCCTCAGTGATCATTTCAGGGCTCCAAACACGGCTTCGATGGCCGCTTTCATCTTCTCGATCGTGAACGGCTTGGCGAGCACGTTGTTTGCGCCGAGCTGGGCCGCCTTCTGCACCAGTGCGCGATCGCCCTGGGCGGTCAGGATGATGAAGGCCGCCTTCTTGGTGTTGGGGTTGGTGCGCACCGCCTGAAGGAAGCCGATGCCATCCATCTTCGGCATGTTGAAGTCCGAGATCACCAGGTGGTGCGGCTGCTCGGCCATGATCTTCATGCCCTGCTCACCGTCGCCGGCCGACGTGATCTGCTTGAAACCGAGCTGGGTCAGCGCGTCGCTGAGCAGCAACCGGCTCGTTACCTGATCATCAACGATCAGTACTTTGATTTTCTCCGCGAGCGACATTTATTCGGTCCCTTCCTTTCGGGCGGCTGTCATTTTCAATATTTCTTCACCGATGGCAGACAGCGGCAGCTGCTGCTCAACGGCGCCAAGTTCGTGAGCAACCCTTGGCATTCCGTAAACGACACAGGTTTTTTCGTTCTGGCCGAGCGTTCTGGCGCCGGCGTGGCGCATTTTCAACAATCCGGCAGCGCCATCGCGGCCCATTCCGGTCAAAATCACGCCGACAGCGTTGCGGCCCGCCAGTTCCGCGACCGAATCGAACAGCACGTCCACGGAAGGGCGGTGACCGTTGACCGGCGCGCGGTCAATGAGACGGCAGCACGGCGCCGAGGCGCCGCTGACCTGCAGGTGCCGCTCGCCGCCGGGCGCCAGATAGATCTTGCCGATTTCGAGCCGGGCGCCGTCGGTCGCTTCCTGCACCACCGGCGCACAGAGGCGGTTCAGCCTTTCGGCGAAGCTCTTGGTGAAGGTCGGCGGCATATGCTGGGTGATGACGGTTGGCGGGCAATTCGCCGGAAATTTCTGCAGCACGGCAATGAGTGCCTCGACGCCGCCGGTCGACGAGCCGATCGCGACGATCTTGCGGCCGACGCGGAAATCGGCGACCGAGGGTGGTGGCACGGCGGCAACAGGCTGGGAATACTGGCGTTGCGTGCGCGCGGCGGCCTTGACCTTCTCGGCGAGGTCGCCGAAAGGCCGGAGTTCGCCCGGCGCCGGCTTGCCGACGCAGTCGAACGCGCCGATCTCCAGCGCCGCAAGCGTCGCCTCGGCGCCGCGATGAGTCATCGTGGATACCATGATCACCGGCATCGGACGCAGCGTCATGATCTTTTCGAGGAAATCGAGGCCGTTCATGTTCGGCATCTCGATGTCGAGCGTCAGGACGTCGGGGTTCAGCCGCTTGATCGCCTCGCGCGCTTCCAGCGCGTCGCCGGCCTGGCCGATGACGTTGACCTCGGGATCGGAACTCAAGACGGCGGTGATCAGCCCCCGCATCGTCGGCGAGTCGTCAACAACGAGAACCCTTGCCGGAGCGCTCATGCCTTCCTCCCGAGACCTTTGGCCGTATAGCGATAGGTCGTGATCCCGATATTGTCGAAGACGTGTTTTGCCTCGCCCGAAACACGCTCGGAATGGCCGATATAGAGATGCCCGCCCTCCGGCAGCAGGCCGGCGAAACGCTGCCAGATCTTCATCTGCGTCGGCTCGTCGAAATAGATGACGACGTTGCGGCAGAAGATGACGTCGAACTTGCCCTTGAACGGCCATTGCGCCATCAGGTTCAGCTCGTTGTAGGTGATCAGCCGCTTCACGCGGTCGTCGACCTGGAACTTCCTGCGGCCCTGCACCTCGACTTCGCTGAACCATTGCTTGCGCATGGCGGGCGATACGGTTTCTAGCGCGCTCTCGTCATAGGCGCCGGCCCGGGCGATCGCGAGGATCTTCGGATCGATGTCGGTTGCCAGGATCTTGAAGTCGTAATCCGCGACATTCGGCATCAGCGACAGCACCGTCAGCGCGATCGAATAGGGTTCCTGCCCGTCGGAGGAGGCGGCCGACCAGATGCGCACCCTGCCGCCCGATCTCGCCCGCTGCAGAAGCTCCGGCAGGACATGGTCGCGCAGATGGTCGAAATGGTGGTTTTCGCGGAAGAAACGGGTAAAATTGGTCGTCAGATGCGAAAGCATCTCGCGGCGCGGCGCAGCACCCGCCGGCGAAGCGACGAGGTCGCAATATTCCCGGAAGCCGGACAGGCCGAGATTGCGGATATGCTTCGACAGGCGCGAATAGACGAGCGACGCCTTCGTCTCGTTGAGGAAGATGCCGGCATCCGAATAGATCATCGCGGCGATCTCGGTGAGGTCGCGGCGCGTCAGCGGATATTCTCCGCTCGCCAGGACCTCGTCGGATCCCTGCCTTTGATCTCTTGCGCCCATTACACTCATGCGGCTTCGCTTTCGGTCTCTGGAAAGAGGGATTCGAGTTCGATCAGGCAGATCATGCGCTTCTCGATGGCGAGAACGCCGCGGGCAAATTGACGCTCGAGTTCGGAGGAGATCTCGGGCGTCGGCTGGATGGTTTCGTCGGTCACCGTCAGGATATCGGAAACGGCATCGACCAGCAGGCCGACGACCTTGCGCCGGACCTGGGCGACGATGATGACATGACGGGCAGTCGGATCGGCCGGCTTCATGCCGAGCCGGGCCGCAAGATCGATGATCGGCAACACCGCGCCGCGCAGGTTGATGACACCCAGCATATAGCCAGGCGAGTGCGGCATGGCGGTCGCCGGGGTCCAGCCGCGGATTTCGCGAACCGACATGATGTTCACGCAAAATTCCTGATCCCCGATGCGGAACGCGATCAGCTCGCGATCCCCCTCGTTCAGATTTTTTACAGTGTACGACATTCCCTTATCCCACCGCTGCTAACGACATTTCCGCTTTGAGCGACTGGCCGCGCGAGGCGCCGACGACCGCGTCGACATCGAGGATGAGAGCGACGCGCCCGTCACCGAGGATGGTGGCGGCGGCAATGCCCGGCACATGGGTGTAGTTCGCTTCCAGGCTCTTGATGACCACCTGGCGCTGCCCCTGGATGGCATCGACCATCAGGGCGCGCTGGCCGCCGCCTTCGGATTCCACCAGAAGCGCCACGCCCTCGACCGGATTGGCCTGGGTGGCGCGGAAGTTCAGGATGCGGCCGACATCGACCAGCGGGCAGAAGCTGTTGCGGATCGAGATCAGCCGGTGGTTCGCACCGAAGGAGTGGATCGCGGCCGCTTCCGGCTGCAGGGTTTCGACGATCGCCGTCAGCGGCACGACCAGCGTCTGGCCGGCGACGGTGACCACCATGCCGTCGAGGACGGCGAGCGTCAGCGGCAGGCTCATGGTGAAGACCGAGCCGTGACCCGGCTTCGAGGTGATGTTGATACGGCCGCCGAGCGCCTGGATCGAACGCTTGACGACGTCCATGCCGACGCCGCGGCCGGAGATGTCGGAGATCTTGTCGGCCGTCGAGAAGCCCGGCAGGAAGATCAGATTGTCGATTTCTTCGTCCGACAGGTTGGAATCGGCCGGGATAAGGTCGTTGTCGATCGCCTTCTGGCGGACCTTCTCGCGGTTGATGCCGGCGCCGTCGTCGGCAAGCTCGATCAGGATGCGTCCCGAACGATGCTTGGCGGTCAAGCGGACCGTACCCTCGGTGTTCTTGCCGGCGGCTGCACGCTTTTCGGGCGTTTCGATGCCGTGGTCGACGGCATTGCGGATCATGTGGGTCAGCGGTTCGGCGAGCTTGTCGATGACCGTCTTGTCGACTTCGGTGTTTTCACCCTCGGTGATCAGGCGGATCGACTTGCCGGTCATGTCGGCGATTTCGCGAACGATACGCGACATGCGCTGGAAGACCGGCTTCACCGGCTGCGCGCGGATGGCCATGACCGAGTCCTGGATCTCGCGGGTGAGCTGCTGCAGCTCCTCGAGGCCCATATTGATCGAGGAGGTGCCGGTCGTGTCATTCTCGATGACGCTCTGCGACAGCATCGCCTGGTTGATGACCAATTCGCCGACGAGGTTGATGAGGCGGTCGACACGGTCGAGATCGACGCGGATCGTCTGGCCGGCGCCGGCGGCATTGTTCTGGGCGGCGGCACTTGCTGCTGCCGCTGCGGCGGCTGCCGATTCCTTCTTCTCGACGCGGGCGGCGACAATCTGCGTGACGTTGGAGGCAGTCTCGGCGGCGGCAACGGCTGCGGCCGTCTCCTCGGCCCGCGCGTCTGAGGCGGAAACCTCTTCCATTGCGCCCGTTTCGTCCAGGATCGACAGATCGAAGGGAACCGGCACCATCGGCAGTTCGTCATTGCTGGTCGCGTCGGCCCTTGCTTCTTCGACCGGCTTGACCGTCAGTTCGCAATCCCACTCGGCGAATTCGAAGACAGTGCGAATGGCGTCCTCGCCCTTGTCCGTCTTGATCGTGACGTTCCAGAAGAAATAAGCGCCTTCCGGATCGAGTTCATCGAGGCCCGGCAGATCATCCGTATTGCAATAGATCGTCATTTCACCCAGGCGCGAGAGATCACGCAGCAGCAGGGTGGCGTCATTGCCCTTGGAATAGAGTTCGTAGCGCGGCTTGAAGATGACTTCATAGGTCGGCATGCCGCCCGCATCGTCTTCGCCGCCAAAGTCGTCGAAGGAAAAGGGGACCGGCTGGAAGCCGCTGTCGTCAGTCGGCGTGGGGGTCGGCGCCGGAGCGGCCGGAGCAGCCTTTGCGGCGGCCTTCGGCGCAGGCGCCTCGGCTGACGCAGAGGGAGACGGCAATTCGCCGTTGGCCAGCGCCTCGAGCTCCTTGACGAGGCCGCGGCTGCGGCTTTCATCGACGCTGCCGCCGTCGCGCGCAGCATTCGTCAGGTCGGCGAGCACGTCGGCCGACTTCAGCATCACCTTCAGGACGTCCTGGTTCGGCTCAAGCTTGTTGGATCGAACGCAATCGAGAGTGGTCTCGAAGACATGGGCGAAGGCAACCAGATCGTCAAGGCCGAAGGCGCCGGCGCCACCCTTGATCGAATGCACCGCACGGAACACCGCATTGACGGTTTCCGGATCGCGATCGCCATCATTCAATTTCAGAAGACCGGATTCCAACTCGGCGAGCTGTTCCTCGCACTCCTGGAAAAAGATCTCTTTGATTTCGTTCATATCCATAGGAGCAAATCCTGGGTTTAAGCGGTTACACGCTCAATGGCATCGATCAGCTTGGCCGGGTCGAAAGGCTTGACGATCCAGCCCGTGGCACCGGCCTGGCGGGCGCGGTTCTTCTTTTCCGCGTCGCTTTCGGTGGTCAGGACCAGGATCGGGATCGCCCGATATTTCTCGTTGCGGCGGACACCTTCGATGAAGCCGAAACCGTCGAGGCGCGGCATGTTGATGTCGGTCACGATGACGTCAGGATTGGACTCTTCGAGGATCTCGAGGCCCTCGATGCCGTCTTCCGCCTGGATCGTCTCGAAGCCGGCATTGTTCAGCGTCACGAGAAGCATGTTTCGGATAGTGCGGGAATCATCCACGGTCAGCACTTTTTTCTTCATTGCCGAATCTCCTTGGCAAGCAGGTGGTCAATATTGACGCCAACCAGCTGCATGGTTTTCTGAAATGCGTCGGACACCTTGGAGAAGGTGAACGGCTGCTTGTCCTGCTCCCAGGTCTTCTCGGCGGACATCAGAACCTGGGCGCAAAGAGCACCGATCCGTTCGACGCCGGAAGCGTCTATCGAAAGACCGCTACCCCTGAGAGAGAGGAGTTTATCGCGCAAGGCGGAAGCCTCGTTGAGGTCGAGCACCGCTGTCAAATCCAACGTCTTGCCACTCTTCTTTGCTGCCATCAGCTTTTCCTTGTCCCCTTGTCCCCGGCCCGAAAAGACGAGCTGAGGCAATCATCCGATAGGTTAGTAAACATTCCGCCCACCTCCGACGCTTGCGAAGGCTTGCGGAAGGCCAAAATCGTCATTTTCGTATTCGTCCACGACAGGTGCCGGGCGGGTAGCGCCCTCAAGGGCGCGCGGCGACGTCACGCGCACCGGCGCCGGGCGCCGGGCAATGTCGTTTTCCCGGGCAATGCGGAATTCGCGAATGGTCTGGCCGAGCTCGAGAATGACGGTGTGGAGGTGGTCGGCGCCCTCGGCCGAGCGCTCCGCAAGGCCGGCGCTATCGGCCACCTCGCCACCCAGGCCCTTGACGTCTGATGTCACGCTGTCGAGGCTTGCGGCATGTTCGCCGGTTCGGGTGGCGATGCCTGATATGGCGGCGTTGATGTCGGTGACCTGACGCACGATGCTGCCGATCGAATCCTGTGTGCGGCCGACCATCTGCACGCCGGCGTCGACCTGCGCCTTGGTCGTCGTCACCAGGGTCTTGATCTCGCGGGCGGCTTCGGCCGAACGCTGGGCAAGGGCGCGGACTTCCTGGGCGACGACGGCAAAGCCGCGGCCGGAATCGCCGGCGCGAGCGGCCTCGATGCCGGCATTCAGCGCCAGAAGATTGGTCTGGAAGGCGATCTCGTCGATCGCGCCGATGATCTGGCCGATCTTTTCGGCCGAATGCTCGATATCGGCCATGGCGCTAATCGCGCGGCCGACGACCTCGCCGCTTTCCTCGATGGCGGCGCGCGTCGAGGCGGCCGCCTGTTCAGCAGCGCGGCTGTCGGCAGCACCGTTGCGGACACTGCCGGCGATGCCGGCAAGGGCAGCGGCAGAAAGCTGCAACCGGTCGGCCTGGGCGGAAGCCGTGCCGGCGAACTGCCGCGACAGGCCGGCAAGCGAGCCTGTCGCCGCTTCGGCCTTGGCCGTGCGCTCGGTAATAGTGGTGAACTCGGCCTGGAGGCCGTCCAACGCGCCGTTCAGCGCGACGGCGATGCCGCCATAGGCGCCGTCGCCGTCGACCGGCGCGCGGCGCGTCAGGTCGCGTGCGGAGAGGCTTTCGATGACATCGCCGAAGATCCTGATGATCTCTGCCTCGTTGTCGGCGCGCTGGTCGGCGAGCGCGCGGCTCTGGGCGGCGCGCAGCGCATTGAAGCGGAGCGAGACAGCAATTTCCACATCGACCATGACGATGCGGATGATCGCCGTCATCAGATCGGAGATTTCGCGGGTGCGGCGCTTGGCCGACGGCAGCAGCGGACGACCGGCAATCTGCTCGGCGAGGCCGGAAACGACATGCTCCAGCATGACGCCATGGCCGGCCACGTGCCAGCGCGGGTCGAGGCCTATCTTGCTTTCGGTATCGGAGAGAACCTTGACGCGCTCAGCATAGAGACTGTCGAACCGTGCATCGGTCAGCACGTCCCAATGCGAGGACTGCAGATCGTGCAGGCGCTCGACCTGGCGCTCGCTCTCGAAATTGCGCGAGGCGTCGGGGAATGACTGGAACCTGTGGAAGAGATCCCGGAGACCTGCCTTCAGATGCGCTTCGAGCGCCGGCCGGTTACGGCGCACCAGCTCGCACTGCTCGGCATCGAGACCGGCAAAGCGCAGGCGGTCGCGCAAGCTGCCTGCCTGCGCTCCACGAGCCTGATCTGATGGCATATCCTGCCTCAACACCTGTCCCCAACCACTTTCCGGACGAAGGCCCGGCCAAAAACTTGCGCAGCATCCGTTGAACGCGAAGCGTTAAGACGGTCCTCGCCACCGGTTACAACCGGCGGATCGAACCCCCCTGATCAGCCATGTTTCGGAGCTGCCTGAAGAGATGGATACCGGATCAACCCGGTACGGCGGGACGGCGTCATGCCTGGTGGGAACGAGTGCATCTTCCCATTCCGACGTGTACATCAATGTTTATGGTTAATTCCTTGCTTGAAGGTTAATAACCCTTTTGGAGGACAGGCTTTTGAAGCAATTCAAGGCCGTTCACAGCAAATACTGTTGCGGAGTTGCATGGCTGCTACAAGGCACACGCAAGCTCCGTGTTATATGCCGGTCGATAACCAAGACATGACGTCGACAAGGACAGAGCAATGATTGTTCTCGGATTGGGTGCCTGCTTGATTGCAATGACGCTGCTTGCAGCCGTCGCCCGCCTCGATTCCCTCGCCGCAAACCGCGATATCCGCGCCCTTCGAGTGTTCTAAAGCGCGTCGCGATCTTTCAGATACGCTCCGCGCTTTAGCTCTTTGTTTTGCGCAAGTCGTTATCACAAAACCGCTGCACACTTTTGCGCGACATGCTTTAGACCCACCCTTCCCCGTTGGCAGTCCGGCACCTTTGGTGTATCGCACTCGCGCCTTTCATGTCAGCGGAACTATCGGTTCATGTCCCCCAGATCTGGTCTCCTCATCGTTCTTGGCTTCACGCTCTGGCGCGTCGTCACGCTCAATTTCGATGCGACGGACCTTTTCGTCGATGAGGCGCAGTACTGGTTCTGGTCGCAGAATCTCGATCTCGGCTATTATTCCAAGCCGCCAATGATTGCCTGGGTGATCCGGGCGATGACCGAGCTTTCCGGCTCCAACGCCATCTATTGGATCAGGCTGCTCGGACCGCTGATCCACATGGCAGCAGCACTGGTGCTGATGAAGACGGCAAAACGTTTCGTCGGGCCGGAGATCGAAGGCTGGACGGGCGCCACCTACATCACGCTCCCGGGTGTGGCGCTTTCTTCGGTGTTCTTCTCGACCGACGTGATCCTGCTGTTCTTCATCGCGATCGCCTTGCTTGCCTATTTCGGCTTGACGCAGCGGCGCTCGGTCGGGCTGGCGCTGGTCATGGGCCTTGGCGTCGGCCTCGCCTTTCTGACAAAATATGCCGTGCTGTTCGTCGTTCCGGGCGGCGCGATTGCCCTCCTCCTCATTCCGGCGGCGCGCATCGCCATTCGCGATTTCATCATCGCGGTCGCGGTCGCGGCGGTCGTCGCTCTGCCGAATCTCTGGTGGAACCTGCAGCACGACAACACCACGGTGCGGCATACCCAGGATATCGCCCACTGGAGCGAGCTCGGCATCAATCTCCGTCCCGGGCTTGAATTCTTCGCCGCCCAGTTCGGCGTCGTCGGACCGATCATCTTCTTCGCAATGCTCTGGGCGGTCTACCGAATGGCCAAGGGCAGGAGCGATGACCGGGAAAAGATGCTGGTCTGGCTGTCGATGCCGGTGGTGCTGCTCATCACGCTGCAGGCAACGGTCGCCAAGGCTTACGCGAACTGGGCGGTGACCGCCTATGTCGCAGGCACCATCCTTGCCGTCTGGCTGCTTTATCGGATGTGGCCGAAGGGGCTCAGGCTGTCGCTGACCATCAACGGCATTGCCAGCCTGCTCTTTCCGCTGGCGACGATCTTTCCGCATCAGTTGCTGCTGCCGAACGGCGACGCGCTGATGAAGCGCTATCTCGGCCGCGCCGAGGTCAGCCGCGAGGCCGCCGCACTCGCAGCTCAAGCCGGCACCGATATCATCGTCACCGACAATCGCGATATGGTCGCCGATCTTTTCTATACGCTCCGCGATGCATCCTACAGGATCTATGCGCGGGCGCCCGCCGGCCTGCCGGAAAGCTATTACGAGCAGGAATTCGCTCTGCCCGCCGGCATCACCGGCAAGGTGCTGTTCCTGACGGACGGGGGCCTCACCTGCGCCACCGAGACGCCGGAAGTGCTGAAGAACTGGCAGCCGACGGAGGGCAATTACAAGGGCAAGACGCTTTCCATCTACAAGGTCTCTGCCGCCTGCCTGGCACCCTGAGCGTGTTCAGCCTGCCCGACAACAGCGCCAAACCTCTTTTCAGAGGTGCGACGCAGTAACACTTTGAATGGCTGCATGATTTTATGCAGTGGGCAGGCAGAGGCCGGTGCCCGCCCCTTCGATCTCCACGAATTTGACGCCGCCTTCCTCGAAGGCGAGGCGCAGTTGCGCCTCCGTCGCGCGATGGATGTCGTGGTGCCGGCCCTCGTAATCACGGATGGTGCTGCGCGAAACGGCGGCCCTTTCGGCAAGGTCGGTCTGGGTCCAGTCGAGCAGGCCGCGCGCCGCGCGGCAGAGAGCGGGAGTGAGAATTGTTTCCCTTGCGCCTTGACCCATGATTTCAAGTTGCCCATATTGGTCGATATAGACCATATATGTCATATTGCGAACGGGATTTCCAGATCGGGAGACACGGATGCCACACGATACGCCCTTGATTTCGACAATCGTGGCCGCATCGCCGAGCAGGCACGCAGCGTCAATCCATCGATCCTCATCGTCGCCCGCGCCCATTCCGACGCGGAGGTCGATGAGCTGAAGCAATATGGCGCCGACGCAGTCATCACGGGCGAGCGTGAAATCGCGCTTGGCATGGTTGACCGGCTCGCCCAAGTGCATCATGAGAGTGTGCCCTATGAAGACGGGCATGGGCCTGATACAATTATGCCGACGGATGACCCTCCGCCGGAAAGAGAATGAGAGATTGGCGCGCTTTTGAGCCGATACGGGAGTGACATCGCCGGGACGGAGAAGATGGAGCTGGACCAGCGCCGTCTGACGGGCCGTATCGCGGCTTCCCTCCTCGTCGCCGTCCTTGCCTATCTCGGCCTGCTTTTCGGCGGCAATCTGGTGATCTCGCCGGTCGCCGCCGCCAATACGCTTTCCTCTTCCGATCGGGATTCGCAGCCGCCGCAGCTGACTGCGCGCGATGCCGTGCGCGGGTTGCTTGCCACTGAACGCAAGCTTGCGCCGAAGCAGGCGGCGCATGACGCCGGACCGCTTGCCCTGGCCGCCGCCCCGGCTGCCGATTTTTCCGGCTGGACCATGGCCGCGCCTTTTCCGGCACTCGAAGCTTTGCTTCATGCCGCAGTCTCCAGGACCCATCAGCCGCGCGCACCGCCGGTTGCTGCCTGACGCTTGCGCCGATCGGCGCTTCCGACCATTGACGACATGCCGCCAGCGCCCGAGCGCCGGCCCTCGATATCAAGGAATACAACATGCGTACTTCACCATGGCTGGTGCTCACCTATACGGTGATCATCCTACTCGGCCTATTGATCGCCCTGCCGAACGTCCTGCCGCAATCCGTCCTCCAGCGCGTGCCGGCATGGCTGCCGCATGAGCAAGTGTCGCTCGGCCTCGACCTTCGCGGCGGTTCGCACCTCGTTCTGGAAGTCGACGAAGCCGACCTTACCAAGGAGCGGCTGCAATCGCTGCTTCAGGACGCGCGCCGCGTGCTGCGCGAGAAGGGCATCCAGCCGAAAGCCGTGGTCCGCAGCCAGAACCAGATCGTCGTGACGCTTGCCGATGCCGCGCAGAGCGATGCTGCCGTCACCGAACTCAAGACGCTTGCCAACCCAATCAGCACCGGCCTCAGCGCCGGCCAGGCGGATCTTGATGTCACGGCGAACGGAGCGACCATTACCGTCGGCTTCTCGCGGGCCGGCATCTCCGCCAATGTCGACAACGCCGTCCAGCAGAGCCTTGAAGTCATCCGCCAGCGTGTCGACCAGGTCGGCGTTTCCGAGCCGACCATTCAGCGCATCGGCGCCAACCGCGTGCTCGTCCAGCTTCCGGGCGCGCAGGATCCGTCGCGCCTGCGCGAACTTCTCGGCTCCACCGCCAAGATGTCGTTCCACATGCTGTCGCCGAACAATGCGCCCGGACCCGGTGTGACCATGCTGAACGATGATGAGGGCAGGTCCTATCCGGTTCTCGACCGCGTCGAAATCTCCGGCGACCGCCTTTCGGATGCCCGCGTCAGCTTCGATCCGAATACGCGTGAGCCGATTGTCAGCTTCCGCTTCGACAGCGCCGGCGCCACCCGCTTTGCCGAGATCACCCGCCAGAACGTCGGCAATCCCTTCGCCATCGTCCTCGACAACAAGGTGCTGAGCGCGCCCGTCATCCGCGAGCCGATCACCGGCGGCTCGGGCCAGATCTCCGGTAGTTTCTCGGCCGACAGCGCCACGACGCTGGCCGCCATGCTGCGCGCCGGCGCCCTGCCCGCCAAGCTGACAGTCATCGAAGAGCGCACCGTCGGAGCCGATCTTGGCGCCGACGCCATCAAGATGGGCATTTATTCCGGCATCGTCGGCTTTGCTCTCGTCGCGCTCTTCATCTTCGTGCTCTACGGAACCTGGGGTTTCCTGGCGAATATCGCGCTGTTGATCCACACGATCCTGACCTTCTCGGCGCTGACGCTGGTTGGTGCGACACTGACGCTGCCGGGCATTGCCGGTGTCGTTCTTGGCATCGGCCTTGCGGTTGACGCCAACGTTCTCATCAACGAGCGCATCCGCGAGGAAACGCGCAAGGGCAAGAGCGCCTTCGCCGCCATCGATACCGGCTTCCGCCGCGCCTATTCGACCATCATCGACGGCAACATGACGGCGCTGATCGCCGCGGCCATCCTGTTCTGGTTCGGCTCCGGGCCGGTTCGCGGCTTTGCCGTGACCATGGCGCTCGGCCTGATCATCTCGATGTTCACCTCGGTCGCCTTCGTGCGTGTCGCGATGATCGAGATCACCCGCCGCCAGAAACTCAAAGTGCTGAATATCCGGCCGCTAATCCCGTTCAGCCCCTATGACAAGCACATCGAGTTCATGAAGGCCCGCTTCTTCGGCGTCACCGTCTCGGCGCTGCTGTCGATTGCCTCCGTCGTGCTCTTCATTCATCCCGGTCTCAACTACGGCGTCGATTTCCGCGGCGGCATCCAGATGGCCGTCAAGACCCAGGGCACGGCCGATCTTGCGAAGTTCCGCGAAGGTCTTGATAGTCTCGGCCTCGGCGAAATCACGCTGCAGTCCTTCGGCGACAACAATAGCATTCTCGTTCGCGCCCAGCGGCAGGAAGGCGGCGAAGAAGCGCAGACCGCGGCGGTGACCAAGCTGAAGGCCGAAGTCGCCAAGATCGATCCAACCGCCACCGTCGAAGGCACCGACGTCATCGGCCCGAAGGTCAGCGGCGAGCTTGCCTGGGCCGGCATCCTGTCGGTGGTGATCGCAAGCTTTGCAATGCTCATCTATATCTGGGTGCGGTTCGAATGGCCGTTCGCCGTCGGCGCCATCGTCACGCTGGTGCTCGACGTCACCAAGGCGATCGGCTTCTTCGCGATCACCGGCCTCGACTTCAACCTAACAGCGATCGCCGCCATCCTGACGCTTGTCGGCTACTCGGTGAACGACAAGGTCGTCGTCTATGACCGCATGCGCGAAAACATGCGGCTCTACAAGTCGATGCCGCTGCGCGAGATCATCGACAAGTCGATCAACGAGACGCTGGCGCGAAGCCTTTACACCAATGCGACGGCCTTCCTCGCGCTGGTGCCGATGGCGATCTGGGGCGGCAGCGCGGTCTCGAGCTTCGCGATTCCGATGGTCTTCGGCATTCTCGTGGCCGGCGCCTCGTCGATCTTCATCGCGGCACCCATCCTGCTCTTCCTCGGCGACTGGCGCCGCCGCCATGCCAAGGCGGCACCGGCAACCGATGAGGCAGTCGAGATCATTCCGCCGGAACAGGGTCGCCCGCGCAAATCCGCGAGCTAAAATCCCGTTAACGCATCCTTGATAGGGCGCCGGTTGCAGAGCCGGCGCCCTCTTTCTATTGTCGGCTACTGCATTATGTGCCAATTCAAGGTGTTACAGCATCTTTCGCGCGTCTCAAAAGACGCGCGGCGCTGTCATTGAGATCGGGGAAGCCGCCAGATGTCATCCGACCCGACAAGACCGCAGGAAACCACCGTTGCCGGAGACAGCGAGGAGCGCATCAAGCGTTTTCTCGCGACCGCTTCGCACGACCTGCAATCGCCGCTCCGCCATATCGCCATGTATGCCGAGCTACTGCTCGACGATCTCGAGGAAACGCTCGACGGCGAACAGCTTCAGAGCCTGCGGATGATCATGGAAAAGGCGCAGACGGCGCAGCGCCTCACCAAGGCGTTGATGAGCCTTGCCGGTGGCACACCCCAGGTGACGCCTGAAGAGGTCGATCTGCAGGCGCTCGCCGAAAATGTCTGGGGCGAACTGACCGACGAGACGGCGGTCGGCGAGGCGACGCTCGAAAGCAACGGCCTGCCCTCCATCCGGACCGACCCTGCCCTCTTCGATCTGGTGCTGCGGCACTTGCTGACCAATGCCCTCATGTATCGCAGCGAAGCGGCGCCGCGTGTGGCCATTGCCGCGGAGCGCGCGGGAACGGACTGGTTCATCCGGATTTCCGACAATGGGACGGGCATCGATCCCGCCTATCGGGAGCGGATATTCGAGCCTTTCTGGAAATTGCCGAAGCCGGGAACAGTCCAGGGCGCCGGTCTCGGATTGACCACGGCGCGGGAGTTTCTGACGGCGCTCGGCGGCGATATCAGCCTCGAACATTCGGATGAAAGCGGCAGTCGCTTCATCATCCGCCTTCCCATCGCTTGAGATCAGATGCTGTAATCGTCCTTCCAGAAATCCGGGACGTCATAGGTCACATATTCGCGGATGATGTGCTGCAGCGTCTGGGCATCGATTTCGTCCTTGCCGATGCGGAAATCGACGCCGTAATCCGGGAATTCCTGGAAATAGCCGCCCGATATATCGGTCGAGACGACGCCGATGGGACCAGTATAACCGATGCCGCGCAGCTCCGGCACCGTGTCGCGGAAATCGGCATTGGGCAAAAGGCGATTGTCGAGCAGGATGAGATCGAAGCGCGCCGCGCGGATCTTTTCCAGCGCGTCACCGATCGATTGCGAATATTCAACCTCGACGGCCGGCTCGGAGAGATCGGCGATCTTCTTCTTGAGCGCGCGGAATTCGATGAATTCGTCGTCGACAAAGAGAACCTTTACGGCATTCCTTCGGCTCGTTTCGGTGATCATCGTCTCATTTCCCCAATCCGAAACCAACTTCACGAAACTAAACCATTCCTCAAGGCGATCGCCACCATATGAACGCGGTTCACAGCGTCAAGTTTGCGCGCGGCCGCGGTGATGTGCGAATTGACCGTATGTTCGGAAAGACCGAGAATGATCGCGATTTCCGCCGATGTCTTGCCTTCGCTCGTCCATTTGACGATTTCCGATTCGCGCTGGGTCAGCCGTCCGGACATTTCCGGCGTCAGGATTTCCTCGTAGAGCTTGTCGAAAATACGCATGGCGTCGAGAAGCATGTCGGCGATCTCACTCTGATCCGGCTCCTGGCGCTCGCCGCTGAGGACGAGGCAATATCGCCGCCCTTCCGGCGTGAACAGCGGGATGAAGAGAAAGACGCCGCTCAGGAACTCGTTGAAAACAAGATCGGACGGATAATCTGCCGGCTGTGCGTTCCGGCCATGGACCGGCGTTGCCAGGAACTGGGCGGTCTTCGCCCGGACGGTGCCCAGCGCTTCCTTCAACGTGGTTATGAAAAGGCCGACACGCCGCTCGGCAACATTGGTGATGACGATATCACGTTCACCGAAAGGGGCCGAAGCCTCGGAAATGCGGGCCAGCGCGAAATTGTCGAAGTTGTAATGCTGCGCCGCCGATTTCAGCAGACGGAAAAAATCGGTGCGGTTGATCGCCCGGCTCAGTTCCGGTCCGGCATGAAAGGGAATTGCCGGGGCATTGTTCATTCCCACTCTTCCTCTCCTCCCGCCAATGCCTCTAATCCCGAAATCTTGGGATATACGTCTTAAACGCGAAGAGCTACAAAAATTGCGAGACGGTTGATGAGAGATATCGAAAACGGGGACTTTCGATATGTAAGGCGGAAATCATCAATTATCTCAAACGACAGGTGATGCACGGGCAGATTTTACTGAGGGGCAGTAGCTCTTACCTGGGTATCGTATTCTTCCTGCATTCAACATCCATGAATGCGAGAAGGCAGTGCCAGACGTAAGCGCGAGAGAGCCGATAGACCCATTCAGCTAAGGGGTTGGCTGATGTTCGTGGCGGCGAACGCGGGTTGATCGGTTCTCTCAGCGCTTATTTTGCGTTTTATATTCTTCGCTTCGGTTGCATCTTGTGATGCGTCCTCGCCCTTGTCAATTGCGGTTTGTCAAATGGTTGGGACGAGTGAGGAGGAATAGGGCATGCGGCTTTCGCCGTTTTCTACATCTCAAGATTGAGAATGACCGTGGCAAGGTCAAGTGGCTTTTCCAGATAGACATCGGCGCCGGCATCGAGTGAGCGCGCGCGGTCCTCGGCAGCATCCGATCCGCTGCAGATAGCAAGCCGCATCGCCTTGAAACGATCATCCAGGCGCAACCGAGTGATCAGGCCGATGCCGCTATCGAGCGGCATGTAGAGATCGGCGACCAGCAGATCAGGCGAGGTCTTGCCTTCCGCCGCGCGCGTCTCCAGTGCCTCCAGTGCCATTTCGGCGGTCGAAAAACAGAATAGATCGACGTCTATCTGCTGCTTTTTGCTCATATAGTCGACATAGAAGAGGTCATCCTTGCTGTCGTCGACATAAAATAGGGTGGTCATCCAGCACCGTGATTTGGATATTGTTCGAATGAACCTCGCTGTCCTTCGACATCACGATACCGCGGTTCCACTATTCGATATACCTCATCGCAGATCACTTCGCAAAAAGCACGGCGCCGCCCTGCCTTGCCTATTGAGTATTCCTCGATTTCGGAAAAGATGGCCGCGCAAACCGAAGGAGGACACACGGGTGCAGGATCAGGGCAACGTGGACCTGCAGGACCAGCCAAGGCGGCACTACCGAGCCTTTGCGATTGCCGTCGGCTGCCTGATGTTTCTTCTCGGCGTGACGGCGCTTACCGGCTGGCTGCTGCAGGTCGAGATTGTCATTTCGCTGGTTCCCGGCTTTCCGTCGATGGCCTTCAATACCGCGCTCTGCTTCGTGCTTTCCGGCGTGGGGCTTGCCGCTTCGACACTCGCCGCGCGCCGTTTTCGAGCAACGGCGGCGATCACGGCAGGGCTTGCGGCGGCGATCGCCGCCGCCCGGCTCGTGGAAATCGTCATGATCGGGCGGACTTTTCATAATGTCGACGTGTTGATCTCGCGCTTCCTGGTTTCGCCGGATTTCATCGCCGAGATCGGCGGCGGCATGGGGCCGAACACGGCGCTGGTCTTCCTGATCGCCAATCTCTCGCTGCTGCTCTCGCTCCAGGTGGAGAGGTCGAGAAGCCAGGTGGTGCAGGAATTGACGAGCTATGTCGTTATCACGCTCGGCATGATCGCACTGGCCGGCTATGTCACCGATGCCGAACAGGGCTACCGCTGGGGGCCCTATGCGGCGATGGCGCTGCATACGGCGGTCGGCATGGTGATCTTCGGCTCCGGGCTTCTCGCCCGCTCCTGGTGGATGCAGCCGGCAAACCGGGCGCAGATCCCACTCTGGATCCCGGCTGCGGTCTGCTTCACCGGCCTTCTCGTCGATCTCTATACACCGCTGGGTGTCGCCAACGGCATTCTCTATGTACCGCTGGTGCTGACGGCGCTCTGGTTCGGCAACAGAAATGCGCCGCTTTTCTTCGCCTTTGCCTGTACCGTGCTCCTGATGCTCGGCTTCTTCGCCGTCAAGCACGACGAGGCCGGTTTCTGGCAGGAGATCGCCAACCGCACCATTACGGCTGCGACGCTTTGGCTGATCGCGCTCCTCGTCTTCTATTTCATGCGCAACAACTATAACCTCGAGACCGAGCGCGTCCGCTTCGGCGCGCTGGTGCGCGGCACGCCTGATGCCGTCGTCGTCATCGACGAGCGTGGAACGATCAAGAATTTCAATCCGGCGGCTGAAAGCATGTTCGGCTACGCCCCGCAGGAAACGATCGGCCGGAACATCAAGATGCTGATGCCCGAACCCTACCATTCCGAGCACGACGGCTATCTCGCCCATTACCGGCAGACCGGCGAGGAGCGCATCATCGGCACGACGCGCACGGTCTCCGGACGACGCAAGAACGGCATCGTCTTTCCGATCGATGTTTCCATCAGCGCCGTCGTCACCGGCCATACGAAAACCTTCGTCGGTATCGTGCGCGACATCAGCGAGCGCGTCCGGCAGGAAGAACGGATGAAAACGACGCTTTCCCAGCTGGAGGCCTATACGGCCGAGCTCGAGCGCAGCAACCACGACCTCGATGAATTCGCCTATATCGCCTCGCATGATCTCAAGGAACCGCTGCGCGGCCTGCACAACCACTCCCGCTTCCTGTTGGAGGATTATGAAGACAAGCTCGATGCGGACGGCGTGCGCCGGCTGAACCGGCTCGTGCGTCTCAGCCAGCGCATGGAAAAGCTCGTCAACGAGCTTCTCTATTTCTCCCGGCTCGGACGCCAGCAGCTGGCGGTCAAACGCACCGATATCGGCCTGATCGTCAAGGATGTCGTCGCGACGATGGAGTTGCTGCTGGAGGAACGGCACGCCAAGGTCATCATCGACGGCCGGCTGCCGGAGGTGGTTTGCGACGCGCCACGGCTGACCGAAGTGTTCCGCAATCTCATCACCAATGCGATCAAATACAACGACAAACCGGCGCCACTCGTCTCGATCGGCTATCTTGACCGGTTCGTCGGCAAGGACGGCACGGTTGCCCGCAACGTGTTTTTCGTTAAGGATAACGGCAAGGGCATTCCGCAGGAATTCCACGAGGATATTTTCCGCATTTTCAAACGGCTGGAAAAGTCCCAGGATTCCGACGACGGGACCGGAGCAGGCCTCACCTTCGTTCGCAAGATCATCGGGCGGCACAATGGCGATATCTGGCTGGAATCCGAGGTCGGCACCGGCACGACATTCTACTTCACTCTGGGAAAAAAGCGCGAGGGGCAGAATGCAGCAGCGTGATACGCAACCGATCCTGATCGTCGAGGACAGCGAAGACGATTTCGAAGCGACGATGCGCGCCTTCAAGCGCACCAACCTGCGCAACTCGATCCGCTGGGCAGCCTCCGGTCAGGAAGCGCTCGACATGCTCGCCGAGATGGTGCCGAAACCGGGGCTGATCCTGCTCGACCTCAACATGCCGGGCCTTGACGGCCGCAAGACGCTGGAGGCGATCAAGTCGAACGCCGGCTTGCGCAAGATCCCGGTGGTGATCCTCACGACCTCCGACGACGAACGTGACATCGAAGGCTGCTATGCACTCGGCGCCAATACCTATGTGCAGAAGCCGGTGGATCTCGACGGGCTCTTCGCCGCGATCCAGCGGCTGAAGGAATACTGGTTCGAAATCGCGATCCTGCCACTCGAGGACTGACAGATTGGCGGAACACTGCTCCATTCTCATCATCGACGACAACATCGACGATCTCGAGGTCTATCGCCGCATATTGGGCCGCGTTTCCAGCACTGCCTATACCGTCGTGGAGGCGGAAACGGGCGAAGAGGGTCGTGCGTTGAACGGCCGGAAACGGCCGGACTGCATCCTGCTCGACTATTCGCTGCCGGGGCGCGACGGGCTCGGCGTTCTTGCCGATATCCTGGAGGATGATCCCGCCGCCAACGTCATCATGCTGACCGGCCAGGGCAACGAAACCGTGGCCGTCGAGGTGATGAAGAGCGGGGCACGCGACTATCTGACGAAGGATGCGCTTTCGCCCGAGACACTGCATCGCTGCATTCAGAACGCCATCATGCACGGCATGCTGGAAGCGAAGCTGGAGCAGAAGCGGCAATCGCTTGAGATCTTCACCCGCGCCATGGCTCATGATTTGAAGGAGCCGCTCCGGACGATCAAATCCTTCAGCCGCATCCTGCACGGTTCTGCAGCGCTTCCGGCCGAAGACCGGGAATTGCTCGATTACGTGCTCAGCGCCGCCGACCATATGGAAGATCTGATCGTCAAAGTCTCGGGCTTCACCAAGCTCGAGGCCTCCGGCGGGCTGGAGCTCAAGCCGGTCTCGCTCTCTAATGTGCTCGACCAGGTGGAGGACAATCTGCGCCAGCAGACCGAAAGCCGCGGCGCCGTCATCATCCGCGGGGCGCTGCCGGAGGTCATGGGCGATGCGACGCTGTTGACCCAGCTCCTGCAGAACCTGGTGTCGAATGCCATCCGCTATTGCGAGCAGAAGGTTCCGGAGATCAGCATCACAGGCGAAGCGCAGGGCGATACCTGTCGCCTCACCGTGCGTGACAACGGGCCCGGCATCGACCCCGAGCACCGCGAACTGATCTTCCAGCCGTTCAAGCGTCTCGTCGGGCGTGGCATCGAAGGCACCGGGCTCGGCCTTGCCATCTGCCGCCGCATCGCGCAGATGCATGGCGGCTCGATCTGGTGCGAGGCGGAAAATGGACCCGGCGCCACCTTCATTCTCGAAGTGCCGCTCGCCGAGGCGAGGCCCGTGCCATCAGCCGCATCGGCCGTGCCGCACAGCACAAGGCCCGCGGAGCAGCCAGGCGAGTGTTCGGGCAGGATCGCCGAAGTGCTGCTGGTCGAAGACAGCCCGGCCGACATCCAGCTTCTGAAGATCAAGCTGATGCGGCGGGACAAGGTCAATTTCAACCTGCATGTCGCCACCAACGGACGCGAGGCGATGCGGCTGCTCGAAGAACGCGCCGGCATCGCCGATGTGCCACAGATCGACCTGATGCTGCTCGACATCAACATGCCGATCATGGACGGCTTCGAGGTGCTGCATGCGCTTTCCGTCGATGCCCGCCTCAAGCGAATTCCCGTCTGCATCCTCAGCACATCGAGCGACGAGACCGACATGCGCCGGGCCAAAAATCTCGGCGCGCGCGCCTATATGGTCAAGCCGCCGACCCTACAGCAATTGGAAGAGGCGCTCGAAGATGTCGAACATTTGGAATTGTTGCAGCGCGGCGATTCGCTTGCGCTTTGTGCGGAACAAAATTAAGCGATGGTCATTGGCAACGGTATGACCTTCGCAGCTCTCATACTCGCGCTCCTGACGACGCCGCTTCAATCAGGACTGCTCTCGATGGTATCAGGCATACATCACGTTACGGCCATCACCCGAAAGGTGCAGGCCAATGTGGATTTTTACACTGGGTTTCTCGGCATGCGGCTCGTCAAGCAGACGGCCGGTTACGAGGACGCGACGCAACTTCATCTGTTCTACGGCGATGCGGCAGGAACGCCGGGTTCCCTTCTCACCTTCCTCGCCTGGGAAGACGGCGCGCCCGGCCGGGCCGGTTACGGCCAGATCAGCGAAATATCGCTGTCGATCGATCCCACCAGCATCGGCTATTGGCTGACGCGCGCCATGAGCTTCGGTCTGAGGTCAGAGGGACCGGCCGACGAATTCGGCGAGCCTGTCCTGCGGCTGAAGGATCCTGACAACATCATCCTCAAGCTCGCGGGCGCAAAGAACCTGACATCGCCGTCCGCCTGGGACGGCGCCTCGATCCCGGTCGAGCATGCCGTTCAGCGCGTGCGCGGCGCGACCATGCTGACGGAGAAGCCCGCCGAAAGCCGCAGCTTCCTCGAGACGCATTTCGGCTACCGCTTCCAGACCAACCGCGGCACGATCGACAGGCTGGTTTCGGAATCGGGCGACGTCATCGACGTGCGCGATGCACGCGGCTTCTGGTCCGGTGCGCCAGGCACCGGCACGGTCGATCACGTCGCCTTCCGGGCCCCTGATGAAGACGCGCTACGTTCGGTATCCAAGGCTCTGGAGACGACCGAGGCATCGCCGACCAACATGCATGACCGCAAATATTTCCGCTCGCTCTATGCCCGCGAGCCTGGCGGCACGTTGGTGGAGCTTGCAACCGACAAGCCCGGCATGACTGTTGACGAAGAGCATGCATCCCTCGGCACCAAGCTCTTCGCGCCGCCGGAAACAATCACCAATCTCGACGACCTGAAGGTGATTCTGCCGCAGTTTTCGATGCCCGGCCAGCCCCGCATCAACTACCGCGAACTGCCGTTCGTCCATCGCTTCTATACGCCGCCGAATCCCGACGGCAGTGTCTTCGTGCTCCTCCACGGCTCGGGCGGCAATGAGACGACGCTAATGCCGCTCCTGAACAAGGCGGCGCCTCGAGCAACCCTGATGGGCGTGCGAGGGCGCGCGACGGAAGAGGGTTTTCCGCGCTGGTACAAGCGCATTACACCCTTCTCCTTCGATCAGAACGACATCAAGACTGAGGCCGAAGCCTTCGCGGCCTTCATCGAAGGCGCTGTCAAATCCTACGGCCTCGATCCCAAGAAGGTGGTCTATGTCGGCTATTCCAACGGCGCCAACCTCTTGAACTCTCTGCTCTACCTGCACCCGAACCTTGTTCACAAGGCGGTACTGCTACGCTCCATGCCGGTTCTCAGCGACTATCCGCATGCCGATCTCAAGGGCACCGACCTGCTCGTCATCAGCGGCAAGACGGATGCCTACGGCAAATATGCGAGCGACTTGGAAGAGAGGCTGAAAAGTTCGGGTGCCACCGTCGATTCCGACGTCATCCCCGGTGGTCATGACCTCGGCGATGCCGATGTACCGATCATCCAGAAGTGGCTGCTGCAGAGGATGGGTGATGATCCACAGCCGCTGGAGCAGCAAGCGGTTAAGCCGGCGCGCGAGACGTCCGGGCAACCATGATGCCGGCAAGAACGACGGCGCCGCCGAGCGCCTGCATTGTTCCGATCGCCTCGTTGAGCAGCGCCCAGGCAAGGATTGCCGCAACGACCGGCTGCAGCAGCAGCGTCAGCGATGAAAAGGCCGCCGGCAGATAGGCGAGCGCATAGGTGATCGCCACCTGTCCGCCGGCATGGCTGATAAAGGCGAGGCCGAAGACAATCGACCAGCCATAGACGCTCGCGGGCAGCATATGCCCCTCGTAGATCAGGCCGATCGGAAAGATGCAGACGGCAGCGCAGGCCGTGCTCCACAGCATGATGCGGATCGTATCGAAGCGGCTGCGCAACCTGCCGATCGCCAGGATGTAGCAGGCATAGAAGAAGGCGGCGATCATCGCGATGCCGTCACCGCGAAGGTCGCCATTGCCGATGGCTGCCGGTCCGCACTTCAGAATGACGACGCCTGACAGTGCCAGGACAAGCCCGAGCGCGAAGACGCGGCTGATCCTCGCGCTGAAAAAGACGAAGGCGATCAGCGTGACGAAAACCGGTGCGAGGTTGGCAAGCAGCGTCGCATTGGCGACCGACGTCATGGTGAGCGAAAGGTGCCAGGCGGCGAGGTCGAGCGCCAACATCACGCCTGGGAGAACCAGCATGCCATAGTCGGAAAGGCTTTGCGGCTTCGGCCCCCTTTCCTTCTTCAAGAGCGAGACGATGACGATCGGGATCAGCGCCAGCGCTACGCGCCAGAAGGCCGTCGCCATCGGACCGACTTCGGACAGCCTGACGAAGATCGGCGAGCCGCCGATCGCCGCCCCGCCGAGAAGGAGCGCCGCAAGGGCGAAACGATTGGAAGGCGAGGCTTCGGAAAGGGTGGGAGCGGCCTGCGACATGATCTCGATATTTCTGGTCGCCCGAATGCCGGGCCGACGGGATACAGCGCCGCGCGTCTTTTCAGACGCGCAAAGGACGCTGTAACACTTTAAATTGCTGAATAATTTTATCCTTAAATCGATTTCGATTTAAGGAATTATGCAGTGATGGCCAAGGGACTATCAGAAGTCGATCACCGGGGACAGCCGAAGAGCGACATATCGGTGGAAAATCAGGCAGGATGCCTATTCGTCGCGCTGATCCGCAGCTTTTCGGCGATCTCGCCGGCGATGAAGAACGCATGCTCGGTCACCTGCGGCAGTCCCATCAGCTCACCAAAGGTGCCGCGCGCCAGCGGACCGGAGATCAGCAGCGAGGGATCTGCTTTTCCTGACGGGCCGATCGCCTCCGAACGTTCGGTGCAGGCAAGGCCGAGGCCGGTCGGGTCGAGCGACAGGTGGCCGCTTGCCGCGAGTGCGGCGAGCCAGGGCTGGGTTTCGAGAATGCCGCCATGCGCCGGCCCGGTGGTGACAACGGCGGCGTCATAGCTTCGCTCTAACGGCTGGCGCTGATGACGCGGCTGCAGAGTGCAAAGAATGAGCTCGCCCTCGATGCGCGCATCGGCGACGGAGCCGGCCAGTATATCGAGACGGCCCGCAGCAACAGCTGCGTCGAGCGCGGCCTCGACCTGCGGGGCGATCCGGAAACGATGCACATCCCAATAGGGACGCAGATGGCGAACGAGACGGCGTCGTTCGGCAACCGGTAGCGCCTGCCAGAGATCGTATCCCTGCGCCCTCACCTGATCGATCACCCCATGCCAGCTTATGCCCTCTTCCTTCGCCGCACCTATGGCGGCGCGGATCCCTCTCAGCAGCGACACGGCGGAATGGGCTGCACTGGAGACGAAATCGCCGAAGAGCTCCTGCGGTACCGACGGATGGCCGCGAGACCGCAGACCGCGGCGCGAGATCGCGGTCACCGGACCATCATGCCCGCGCTCAGCAAGCGAGGCAATGACATCGGCGGCCGTCAGGCCATTGCCGATGACCAGCACCCGGTCCTGCGGGCGGATCACCTCGAGCGCGCCCGGCTTGGTGGTGTCGGCGACGAAACGGGGATGGGCGGCAAGCCGGATCGCAAGCCGGCCGGGGGCTGCCGGCGGCGGATGGCTGGTGGCGATCGCGACGATATCGGCCTCCGTCACGCCGCCTCTGTCGTCGAGGATCGACCAGCGGCCGGCACGGCGTTCGACAGCCGTCACCGCAGCGCGGCAATGACACACGCTACCGTCTTCCAGCAGCGGCTTCAGCAGCGAGGCGACATAATCGCCGAACAGCCGGCGCCGGGGGAAGAGCGTGCCATCGGGCTGCGAGGCCTCAGGGTCGCCGGCGACGGCGTCGCGAGCTTCGATCCAGGCCAGGAATTCGCCCGGGTCGTCGGGCTGCAGGCTCATCTTGGGGGCTGGAACATTGATGCGGTGGGCCGGATCGGCCGTGTCATAGGCAAGGCCGCGGCCAAGCTCGGCGCGCGGCTCGAAGACCACGATGGCAGGGCGCTCGCCGCAGTCGGCTCTGGCGAGATGATAGGCGACGCCAGCGCCGGAGACACCGCCGCCGATGATGGCAACGACGGGCTGTTCAGACGTCGGGAGAGGCTTGGGCTGCATGGTGGCCGGGATCATTGCTTTCGATGCCCGAGCATAGAAGCGGGGCAGTACTCACGCAATCCTCCGCTCTCGATTGTCTATAATTTGTAGATTTAGCCTCACCCCGATATCGTCGTCGAGAACTCGGGATTGCCGCGGATGGTGTTGCTGACCGTGCAGATCTCGTCTTCGGCGGCATGGGCGATTTTCTGTCGGGTTTCTTCGTCGATATCGCCCTTGATCGAAAAAGCGACGTTGAACTTGGCAACGCGCGAAAGGCCTTCCGTCGCCTTCTCGCCGGTGACCTCTGCAGTGATCTCGCTGATCTTGTCGAGAACGCCCATCTGGCTGGCGGCGATGCGGGCGCTGAGCACCAGACAGGCCGAGAGCGAGGAATAGAGCAGATCGAGCGGATTGAAACCCGGCTGCGACGGCGCGGTGACGATATCGATCTCGCCCTTGGTGGCGGAGGTGACGTGCGGAAAACCGGTACGGCCGAGAACGGCGGTGGCACCAGTCGGGCGGGGACGAGCCTTGAGATCGGCCATGTTGAAATCCTCTTGCGAACCTCTTGCAGATGGTGATTTCACCCGGCGCGGCAATGGCAAACGCCGCCCATGGGTTTCGGAACCTTTCCATCCGTCATCAGTTGAATACACCTGAACGAAATCAGTGACAAAGGTGGATTGCGATGCCTGACATCCGCAGCACGGATAACCAAGGCCGGCGGATGGATGCTCGCGATCGGCTGATCGTTGCGCTCTATGCGCAGCTGAAGGCCGAGCGGGAAACCCGCGAAACGCTGGAATGGGCGATCCGCAACGGCGCCGTCTCACAGGAGGTGCTGGAAGCCATCGCTGCCGATCCGGTTCCGGTCGTCACCAGCGAGGATATCGCGTCGCTGGAGAAGATCATTGCGCTCGATGAACGGCGCAAACCAAATCGGAACTAGCCGACGACATCATGCACCCTATTTGAGTGAGAAGAGGAGATCCGAAATGGCCGATATCACCTATCAGGTCGTGCCGCATGACAATGGCTGGGCCTATAAGCTCGGCGACACACTTTCGGAAACCTATGCGACAGCGGACGAGGCAATTGTCCATGCCAAGGACGCCGCATCGCGCCAGAAGATCGGCGATGGCGATGCGCTCCTCGCCTATCCCGCGCCTGATGGCGGCTGGGAATTCCAAGAACTCGAAACCGACAAGAGCGGCAGCCGGCTCTGATTTGCTGCGGAGGATGGAATGGCCGCTCGGGCAAGCTGGAAGGGTCATCTGAAGGTGGGCGACCTTGCCTGCGCCGTTGGGCTCTACACCGCCGTTTCCTCCTCCGAACGCGTCTCCTTCAACATCATCAACCGCAGGACCGGCCACCGGGTGGAACGGCAATTCGTCGACAGCGAGACCGGCAAACCGGTCGAGCGGGGCGACCAGGTCAAGGGCTACCAGATGGAGAATGGCGACTACATCGTCATCGAGGGTGACGAGATTGCCGAAATCATGCCGGAAAGCGACAAGATCCTCAATATCAAGGCTTTCATCGCCTATGACGATATCGACAAGCTTTATTTCGACCGCCCTTACTATCTCGCGCCCGTCGACGAACATGACGAGGAGGCGCTGTCGCTGATCGCCAGGGGCATGCGCGACGGCAAGGTCGCGGCTCTGGCCCAAACCGTGCTTTTCCGGCGCAACCGGACGCTGCTGATCCGTCCGCATGACGACTACATCGTCGCGACCATGCTGAATTTCGACTACGAGGTGCGCTCGGCCGATACGGTTTTCAAGGACATTCCCGACATCAAGTTCGACAAGGAGATGATCGCGCTTGCGGGCCATATTATCGGCACCAAGCAAGGCAGCTTCGAACCGAGCGAATACGAAGATCGCTACGAGGCTGCCCTCGTCGAGCTGGTGAAGGCGAAGATCGAGGGCCGGGCGCCACCGAAGAAGAAACCGGCCCAGGAACGCAAGGTCGTCGACCTGATGGAAGCCCTGCGCCAGAGCGCCAAGATGAGCGGCAACGCCCCAGCAAGGAAGGCCCTGGCGAAGAAGAAGGCACCGGCGCGCAGCGACAGCCGCAGCAAGAAGGCAAGCTGAGATGGCCTCGCCCCCGGCGGGCGATGGGCAATCTCAGACGCACCCGACCTCGCGCGAATGCGTCGGTTAATCGCGCCGGCGAAGCCGGCTGGACCTGAAGCGCGTCAAAGTGGATTCCCGCGATGCGCTTTAAGTCTTTGATTTATGTATGTCGTTTCCCAAAATCGCTGGCCACTTTTTCATTGGCGCGGCTTCTCGCCGCCTTCGGCCGCCAAGCTCTTTTTCAGCGCATCCATGATATTGATGACGTTGCCGGTCGATTTCACCGGTGCAGGTTTTTGCGCGGGCGCCGCCTTCTTCAGGCTCTTCTGCTTGCCGCGGATCATCGACTTCAGGCGTTTCTGGATCGGATCCTGCACCATGGCCGGGCTCCAATTCTTCGTCTCTTCCTTCACCAGTTGCGTCATCAGCGTCAGCAGCTTGCTGTCGATTTCAGTTTTGATGTCGAGTTCGGCCACGGGATCACGCACCTCGTCCCCATAGCGCAGAGTCCAGAGAACGATGCCTTTGCCCAGCGGTTCCAGCAGCACCGCACGCTCGCGACGATAAAGGACAAGGCGGGCGATGCCGACGACGTCATTTGCCTTCATCGCCTCGCGGATGACGCAGAAGGCTTCCACCCCCACCTTGTCCTCGGGCGCCAGAAAATGCGGTTTGTCGTACCAGATCCAATCGATCGAGCCGCGCGGCACGAAACTGTCGATCTCGATGGTGCGGGTGCTTTCGAGCCCGACCTGCTCGATCTCCTCGTCCTCGAGAAGCACATAGTCGTCCTCGCCGCGCGGATAGCCCTTTACCTGGTCCCGCTCGGGCACCGGCTTGTGGGTGATGCTGTCGACATAGTGGCTTTCGACGCGGTTCTTGGTCTGGCGATTGAGGACGTGGAAACGGACCTTGTTGCTTTCGGTCGTCGCCGGCGTCAGCGAGACGGCGGCGGTGACGAGCGATAGCTTGAGATAACCTTTCCAGAATGTCTGACGTGCCATGTCTGTCCTGTCTCCCGGACACGGTTGGGCATGGCAATCAACGGCGGGTTCGGCCTTTGGTTCCGGCAGGTGCATTCCATTCATGTATCGGTTGCCGTGGGACCGCGCATTGCAGGCGGAGGGACCAGAGCCACTCTTTCCTTGCCACCGCCATTTTCCTCTTCAATAATGAAAGCCCCAAGACGTCAGGATATCGGTAATCTGAATGTTGCGACTTTTCGCCAACCTCCTCATCGTCCTCGCATGCAATTTCTTTCTCATCGTCGGCAATGCTGGCCCGTCCTTCGCACAGGAATGCCCTGACCCGACAAAAGCTACGAATGCCTCGGCCCAGCAAAAGCAGGCAAGCAAGCGACTTAATCGCGCTCTTCCCAGCTATCGCGCCAGATCGGCCCGATACAATCTGGCTCTTGTCGGCGATTCGCTCGTCGAACTCTGGCAGCCCTGGATCAAGGACAGCTTTCCCACCCGCCCGGTGATGAACCTCGCGGTCGCCGGCGACACCACGCAAAATGCATTGTACCGTCTCGAGGGTTTAGACCTTCCGGATTTCCATCCCGCGGACGTCGTCGTACTTATCGGCACGAACAACCTGGGTGCGAAAACCGCGCCATGCGCAGTGGCAGCTGGTGTCGTGGCTGTTGTCAGCAAGGTTCGCGCTCTTTGGCCGGGCGCCCATATTTACGCGTTATCCATACCGCCTCGGGGCAAGCGCTATGCCTTCTACGAGGATGTCAGAATTCCGGCCAACCAACTTGTCGCATCGTCATTGGCTGAAATGCCGGGTGTCACCTTCGTTCAAATGAACGATGATATGTTGCGGTGCGGTAAGCCAAGCGATAAGGATTGTTCCAACTACAAGCCTGACCATCTTCATTTCAATGAAGGGGCATACAAGCTGATCACGAGCTTCCTCGCCGCAGCGGGTCTACAGCTTTGATTTTTGCCGCTCAGGTGGTTACCAAAACGTAAGGCGGAATGTCATGAGCACCTCATTTGACAGCTACCAACCGATTGGCCTGCAAAGACATAGACCCAGAGCTCGCGCGCAATATCGTATTCGGCGTGAAACCCTCGTTCGGATCCTCCTCTCGGCAATATTTTATATTTCCCTCTGGAGAGCGACCGGCATGTGGTACGGGCTGCCCGCCGACTTCCAGGAGGGTGTCGGCAAAGATCCCATGCCAATGCGACTGTTGCTGATGTCGCTCGTTCCACTCATTGGCCTCTACTGTTTGCTGGAGCCCAGGCGAGTCGTTGAATTGCTCCGCAGCGCCTCGCCGCTGCTCGGCATAGTCTGCTTATGCGTCTTTCTCTCGATCGCTTTTTCCGTCAGCGTTACAGCCTCGATCCGAGCTCTCGTGGCCGTCGCATTGCTGACAGCTGGACCCCTTCTTTACAGAGCCCGTTATGGAGCCGTTGACACATTTGAAAGCCTGGCGAAATTTGCCATCGCGACGGCTTTCATCAATATTCTTTACACGGCAGCCTTTCCCCGGTTTGCGGTGATGAGAGGCAGCTATGCCGGGATGGTGAAAGGGGCGTTCTACCACAAAAACATGCTCGGCCAGTTTTCGGCAATAAACTTCATCTTGCTGCTTCCAGCCCTGCCGATGTGGCGTCTGCGCTATTATGATCTCCTGCGATGGGCGGCAATGCTGCTCTACCTCGTGCTCATCGTGCTGGCGAAATCATCAACGGCGATCATCCTGCTTTCAATTGGAATAGCTGTATACTACGGAATGAGCTGGATTCAGCGCTTTCCAGGCCGCATATTCAGATCCTTCGTCGTTCTTCTTGCATTCGCTCTGCTGGGCTTCGTGGTCTCCGTCGCGTTGATGGGTGTGGCACAGGCGATTGCCGAGTCATTCGGGAAAGACCTTACGCTCAGCGGACGTACGAATGTCTGGGAACAGCTGCTGCCGCTGATCTACGAGCGGCCGCTTACAGGCTGGGGATTTGCCTTGTTCCGACAGCCAGATATCATGGAGCAATATGTTCGCCTTACGTGGGACGCTCAATCCACCCACAACACCTATATCGAACTTGCGCTGAACATGGGCATACCCGCGACCATAATCTGGACGTCGTTCGTCGTGGTGCGGCTCGTGGCGAAGATGACCTCGTCGCCTCTCAATCGAGCGCTCGCCATCACCAAGAGAAAGGAGGTTGTCATTATCCTCCTGATCCTGATCGGCGCATTTACCGAAGCCGGAATGATGCTCGCCCCCTTCATCTTATGGCCCCATACCGTGATCGCACTTTCGAGCCTTGGCCCGGAGTTCCTGTCCCGCTTCCGCAAGCCGAACCAGGCAGGCGCGCAACATGCATCAGGCTAAAAAGATGACTTCAAATAATCGTAGACTGGTTGGCCTCGATGGGATTCGTGGCTTGGCGGCTATTTGTGTGGCCGTGCATCACACCGAAGGTTTTGTCGGATTTGATGCAGCACCTGCTGCCTATCTCGCCGTCGACCTGTTTTTTTGTCTCAGCGGCTTCGTGATCGGCCACGCCTATGAGAGGAAACTCATTCAAGAGTCTTCGCTCTCTGCCAATGATTTCGCCATCAAGCGTCTCATCCGCCTGTATCCCCTCTATCTGCTCGGTTTGCTGCTCGGCGTACTCGCCTATGCAGGCATGTCGCTCAGCAGAAATCAGCAAATGGACCCGACGCTGTTTGCCACCTCGTTGATTGCCTCGATGTTCTTCCTGCCGGCGATCGGTGGGACATCGCTGAAGGCGCCGAATCTGTTCCCCTTCAACGGTCCGTCATGGTCTCTATTCCTAGAGATCGTGATCAACCTCGCCTACGGCTATACGGCGAGATTGCTGTCCAACGGTGTGCTCGCTGTTATCCTGCTTGCGTCATGGGTTTGGCTGGCGGCGCAAACGCTAGCCCATGGAAGCGCCGACCTGATCCCGCTCGACGGTGCCTTGCTCTCCGGATTTCCCCGCGTTCTCTTTTCTTTCAGCCTCGGCATCTTGATGTACCGCTACCGTCAGCGGCTTTCCCCTTCAGGCATCGGAAAAGCAGCCGCAGTGACAACAATCGTCGTCGCGACTGCTCTTCTCGTCTTCCAGGCGCCAGCCGCCCTGGTTGGCATAAAGGACCTGATTGTCATCACTGCTTTATTTCCTCTCGCCGTGCTTGTCCTTTACACAGCCAACTTCGATGGCGTGCTACGGCAGCCCCTTCTCATTGCGGGAGAGGCGTCCTACGCGCTGTATGCAATTCATGTTCCGCTGCTGGGATTGCTGTTGGGAGCCTGGAAAGCCGCTGGCCTCGGACAACCGCCGGCCTGGGCGATCTTTGCCATCGTTCTTCCGCTGATCGTCGTATTGGCCATTGTCGTCACCCGCCTCTATGATGAACCGGTTCGCAAAGCGCTCAGCGCGGGAAAGGCCATGAGGCTTCGCTGGCGTCGATCCTGATTTTGGCGCGATCCTGGTCCCCCGTCGCACCGTTTAAATCGAGAGATAACGCTTGCGCCAAGGCAGCATGTGTTCCTGCCATGCGCGCGGCGTGAAATCGTCATAGGCAGTCTCGGCGATCGCCAGCATCCAATTCTGCGCCTTGCGGGCCAGCAGGACGCATGACAATTCCATGCCAGGCTCGACCGCGATCGAGGGCCGGTTGGCGCCTGGGATATCGATGCCCTTGTTACGCCACTGGATGCGGATTTCGTCGGGCTCGGATGTCCATTCGCCGGAGGCAACGGAAGCGTTGCCATCGGGCTTGAAGCGAAGCGGCGGCGGGGTGACATTCAGAAAGCTGCCATCGTTGCGGTAGTTGCCATCGATATCACCCGCAGTCGCTTTGCCGTTTCTCTCGAGAACGATGTCCTGTTCGCACCGCAAGAATATGTTGCGCCGAAGGCTGCCGGACCACCGACGGTTGGCGAAGAACGCGATGTCGCATTGGCTAATGACGTTATCGTGGATATCGATGTCTTTGCGAAATGCCAGCTCCTTATCCGAAAAGCCGCTCAGGCTGACGCCACGATTGGTGTTCTCGATCCAGTTATCATAAATGTGATGGCCGGCGTGGTCGGCCTTGTCGCCGACGCCGTAGCCGAAGGAATAATCATTCATCCTGCCATCGCGCATGATGTTGCTGCGCACCACGGCGTCATCCCCAATCGACGAAAAGGAGAAATTCTTGCCGCCGATAAAATTGTACTCGACCAGGTATTTTCGCGTTTTGTCGCAGACCAGCGCGCCCTTGTTCGATGCGCTCGCCGGCGACTGCAGGAAGAGGTTGCCGCGGATCACGATATCGGAGCTGATATTGTCGTCGCTGTTTTGATAGGCGAACTGGCAGCAGTCTGCTCCCTCGCCTGGCGCCGCGCCGATGCGATTATTCTCCAGCAACACGTGCGTCGTCTTCGTCAGGTAGATGCCGTCGCCGTTCACATTCTCCGTTTCACAGCGCCTGACGGTGAGATTCCTGCCATTGTGAAATTTGAAGCCTCGGGGAGAATTCTTGACGATAACGTCTTCGATCACCGTATCGGAAAACACCTGATAGGCGACGCCGACATCGGGCGCACCATCGATGACCTGTCCGCGTGTAGACGCGCCGTGAACTTTCTTTCGCAGGATGGCGGTCATTACATTTCCTTCGATACCGGTGCCGCGGGGAATTAAGCAGAGGGCATGTGGCGGATGTTTGAATATTTGGAAATTCAGCTTGTAAACCGCCCATCTTTCAGAAACGACAGGGTCTGGCTCCACATCGTCTTGTTGACGGGCAAGAAAGTGTGGTTTGCCGGAATGACGACATGCGCCGACGCGCCGTCGAGACGGGTGCTCTCCACCGAAACCTTCCCATCGTTCGGAACCCTGAGGCCGATGATAAGCGAAGAGACCGGGTCGATGGTCCGATTCCCGGCGATGATGCCAAGTTCATAATCCACCGTGCCGAACAGCTCGGTCATGGCGGTTTGATCGGTAATCAGCTGCTGCCCCGCCGGTCCATAGAACTTCCTGTATAGTGGCCAGCTCTTGAGTAAATCGGCAATCTGGCTGCCGTTGTTCGGCGTTCCGACCATGACCACCCTTCCCAGGTTGGCTGGGCGATAACGCGTCAGAAAAGCACGGATGATCAGCCCACCCATCGAATAACCGACGAAATGGACCCGACCATCGCCTGCCTCCTTCGCAGCGTCGTCGATCTCAGGTCGGATGGTGTCGACGAGGTCGCTGATCGAAAACTTGGTGGAGGGGTAACCGACATTCACAACCCGATAACCGTGGCCGGACAGGAAGCCGGCGAGCTTTGCCATGCTTTTCTTCGTCCGGGCAATGCCGTGAAAAAGGAGGACTGTGTCGTTCATCATGTGTCCGCTTGACGGGGCTGCTATCGATCAGGCCTATCCTCTAGCTCTCAAGGTGAAGCGTGTCGATTCAATGCCGAACAGCCAGACATCCGAACAGTTTCGCTGCGGCGCGCACGTGCTCGAAGCTAAGGACGACACGGCCGTGATCGGTGAGAACGAAATCCAAGCATTCCCTTTCGACGCAGGATGGGCGCAGGCCAGCCTCCGCTCTTCCGCCGACGGAATTGGCGTCTTACTCCGTTGGCGCCCGAACAGCCCTCACAATACATCCAAATACATTGATTGATTGCATTCAATATTAGTTAGAATTTTCCGATTTGATGCGACCGGGCATCTTGACGCAGTGCCCTCCCTCGCATCCATGGGCATGTGGCCAGCACCAGAAGAGACAGCAAACTCGAAGAGATTCTCTGGGACCCCAGCCGCGAAAGCGGCTCATTCTGCACAAAATATTATGTCTCCTTGCACTGATTGACGATCAATTGAATGCATCTGTTTTGAACTTTCATGCATTCGTTTTTTGCATTCGATCGCCCAGAAAATCATCTTTAAAACTTTAACCCTCGTACTTGATCGCATAATTGAATGCATTATTGGTAGATTTGACTGCTATTTATGCATAATCAATGTGGCATGACGCTTGCAATTGGATGGATGCTCCCCGGATGGGGATCGGATTTCAATCAAGGAGCCATCCATGCCCGCAGTGACCAAGCCAGCCAATCAAAAAGGCGACTTTCTTGTCGATTACGAGGACAAGGTTTTCGAGGACGTACAGGCCGGCGAGGGCGAAAAAGCCCTCGTCACCTTCCATACCGTGGCCTTCGAAGGATCGATCGGATTCGTCAACCTGCTGCAGGCGACACGCCTGAAGCGGAAGGGGTTCCAAACCTCGATCCTTCTCTACGGCCCGGGCGTGACGCTCGGCGTCCAGCGCGGTTTTCCGACGCTCGGCGCGGAGGCTTTTCCCGGCCATCTGAATTTCAACAACCAGATCGTCAAGTTCATGGACGAAGGCGGCAAGGTCTATGCCTGCCGTTTTGCCCTTCAGGCGCTTTATGGCCATGGCGAAGGCGCGCTGATCCCCGGCATCACGCCGATCAGTCCGCTCGACGTTCTCGACCTGATCCTGATCCATCGCCGCGACGGCGCCTTCATCCTTGATACCTGGACGCTCTAAGCACCGGGCGCGCCCCGAAGAATAATGGGCGGAGCCTTGCGCTCCGCCTCCCCACCGCCAATCGAGGATTTCGTCATGGAGAAAAAACCGAGCGTCCGGGTTGCCGCCGCGCAGATCGCGCCGGATCTGACCTCGCGCGAGAAAACACTGGCCCGCCTACTGGATGCAATTCGTGAAGCGGCAGCCAAAGGCGCCGAGCTGATCGTCTTTCCCGAAACCTTCGTCCCCTGGTACCCCTATTTTTCTTTCGTGCTGCCGCCTGTTCTCTCCGGCAAGGAGCACGTGCGACTTTACGAGGAAGCCGTCACGGTGCCGAGCGCTGCCACCGATGCCGTCTCGGCGGCCGCCCGCGAGCATGGCATCGTCGTGGCGCTTGGTGTCAACGAGCGTGACCACGGATCGCTCTACAATGCCCAGCTGCTGTTTGATGCCGATGGCGCGCTCATCCTCAAGCGTCGCAAGATCACCCCGACCTTTCACGAGCGGATGATCTGGGGCCAGGGCGACGCCTCCGGCCTGAAGGTGGTCGACAGCGCCGTCGGACGTCTTGGAGCGCTGGCCTGCTGGGAGCATTACAATCCTCTGGCCCGCTACGCCCTGATGGCGCAGCACGAAGACATCCATATCGCCCAGTTTCCAGGCTCCATGGTCGGGCCGATTTTTGCCGACCAGATGGAAGTCACCATCCGCCACCATGCGCTGGAAAGCGGTTGCTTCGTGGTCAATGCCACAGGCTGGCTGGCCGACGAGCAGATCGCCTCCATCACGCCGGACGCTGGCCTGCAGAAGGCCCTGCGCGGCGGCTGCATGACCGCGATCATTTCACCCGAAGGCAAACATGTCGTGCCGCCGCTGACGGAAGGCGAAGGCATCCTGATCGCCGATCTCGACATGAGCCTGATCGTGAAACGCAAGCGGATGATGGATTCGGTCGGCCATTATGCCCGACCCGAACTGCTGCATCTTGTCATGGATGGCCGCGCCACGGCGCCGATGGTCACCACCACCCAGCCATCCCTCTCCACAGCCGAAGCAAGGACCCTTTCCGATGGAGAATACGACACGTCTGCCGACCGAGATTCTGATCAACGAATTGCAGTCCTACGGAGCCCGGCTCGTTGACCCCAAGGCCGGACATGAAAGCCGCCGCGGTGGTGCAGGACCTTCCGACCACAAGGCACTGACCATTGACGGTATGACGGTGATGGTGCCGGTTCACACCGCACCGGCGTTCGAGAGCCCCTATCTGGTGGAAAAGCCGGACGATATGGGCCGCAGCCGTATCAGCCGGGATGGCACGGTGCTGGGCGAGGTCTCCTTTCCCCTGCGCCCACGCTTCTACGAGCGCTCGACCGCCGACGGCATTCCTTATTCGCAGATCGCCGTTCTGCACGGCAAGGACGTGCTGGCCACGACCGTGCTGCAGACCTGCATCCGCTATCAGAGCCGCACCAAGACCTGTCAGTTCTGCGCCATCGGCCAATCGCTGGCCGCCGGCCGCACCATCGCCCACAAGACGCCAAAGCAGCTCGCGGAGGTCGCCAAGGCCGCCGTCGAACTGGACGGCGTCAAGCATATGGTGATGACCACCGGCACGCCGAAGGGCGACGACCGCGGCGCTGCGATCCTCGCCGACAGCGCCCGCGCCATCAAGGCGGCCGTCAACATTCCCATCCAGGCGCAATGCGAGCCGCCGGAAGACGATATATGGTTCACCCGCATGAAGGAGGCCGGCGTCGATGCCCTCGGCATGCATCTGGAGGCCGTGACACCGGAGGTGCGTGCCCGCATCATGCCGGGCAAGGCGCAGGTCTCGATCGCCAAATACATGGCCTCATTCAAGGCCGCAGTGGAGGTCTTCGGGCGCGGCCAGGTCTCGACCTATATCCTGGCGGGGCTCGGCGACAGCCGTGAAGCCATTCTGGACATCTGCGAAAAGCTGGTTGCGCTCGGCGTCTATCCCTTCGTCGTGCCCTTCGTGCCAATCTCCGGCACGCCGCTCGAAAGCCATCCGGCGCCGAGGCCCGACCTCATGCACTCGATCCTCGGACCCTTGTCCAGGATGCTGGTCGCCAGCGGCTTGAAGGCCGTCGACATCAAGGCCGGCTGCGGCAAATGCGGCGCCTGCTCCGCCCTTTCCACCTATGAAAGGATGCTCACCAAATGATGCTCGAAACCTTTGCTCCCTATCGCTCGAGCGAGTTCCAGGTGAAGTTCGCGACCTCCGCCTGGGAGCGCAGCCAAGCGCATGCGCTGCGCCGTGCCGTCTTCTGCGAGGAACAGCAGATCTTCGAGGGCGATGATCGCGACGCGATCGACGATCACGCCATCCCGATCGTTGCTCTCTCCATGCTCGGCATTGCCGCCGACCAGCTGGTCGGAACGGTGCGCATCCATCAGGCCGAACCCGGCCTCTGGTGGGGCTCGCGGCTGGCGGTCCACCAGGATTTCCGCAAGATCGGCGCCCTGGGGGCGACTCTGATCAAGCTTGCCGTGTCCTCCGCCAATGCGATCGGATGCCACACGTTCCTCGCCAATGTGCAGGTGCAGAACGGTCTGCTGTTCCGCAGGCTGCACTGGGATGTGATCGAGGAGTTCGAGGTCTATGGCAAGCCGCATCTCAGGATGAAGGCTGACCTTGCCTACTATCCGCCCTGCGCCACACCCGAGGCAGGCTTCACCGCCCTTTCCAGAAAGGCGGCGTGAGAATGGCCGCGATCAACATCAAGACCCTGGCGGCAAAACTCTCGACCAGCAGCGGCATCGCCGCCAAGCAGGATATCGGCACGATCGCGGCAAGGCTCGGTCTGCAGGGGCAGCAGATTGCCGTCGGCGACGATTGCGCTGCGCTGCCCGACGGCGACGGTTATCTGCTCTTTGCCATCGAAGGCTTCATGAACGAGTTCGTCGCCGCCGACCCCTGGTTCGCCGGCTGGTGCGGCGTCATGGTCAATATCTCCGACGTCGTTGCCATGGGCGGCCGGCCGATCGCCGTGGTCGATGCCGTCTGGGCTAGTGGCGAGGCCGGCGCGACACCCGTTCTGGAAGGTATGCGGGCGGCATCCAGCGCGTTTGGCGTGCCGATCGTCGGCGGCCATACCAATATCCGCAGCGAACGCGGCCAGTTATCGGTCGCCATTCTCGGTCGCGCCAGGAAGTTGCTGACCAGCTTCGATGCAAAGCCCGGCGATGTGCTGGTTGCAGCCATCGACCATCGCGGCCGTTACCGCGAACCCTTCAACAACTGGGAAGCCGCCACCGATGCCGCGCCGGCGCGCCTGCGCGGCGACCTCGAATTGCTGCCCGAGATCGCCGAGGCCGGGCTGGCTCTGTCTGCGAAGGATATCAGCCAGGGCGGCATTGTCGGCACGGCCATCATGCTGGCCGAATGTTCGCATGTCGGCATCGATATCGACGTCACCGCCATTCCCCTGCCCGCCGGTGTCAGCCTCGACCGCTGGCTCGTCACCTTTCCGAGCTTCGGCTACCTGCTCTCGGTCGCGCCGGAAGATGTGGCCGATGTCGTCACCCGCTTCAGCGCGCGCGGCATCAGCGCTGCGGTCGTCGGCGCGGTCGTTGCCGGCGCCCAAGTAGCGCTGGTCGACGGCGAGAGCCGTGCAGTGGTGCGCAATCATGCCGAAACACCCCTGCTGCAGCTCGGCCGACAGGATCTCGCCGCATGCGCATGAGCCTCCCGCCGCACCGAACGCTCCGCATTGCCATGCTGACCCATTCCACCAATCCGCGTGGCGGCGTGGTTCATGCCATGCAACTTTCGGAAACGCTGACCTCGCTTGGCCATGAAGTGGTCCTGCATGCGCCGGATGCCAAGGGGGCCGGCTTCTTTCGTCAACCCTCCTGCGGCGTGGCCTGCATTGCCGTGCCGCCGGCACCCGCCGACATGACGCAAATGGTCGAGCAGCGGATTGCCGACTATGTCGACTACTTCCGGAGAGCCGGAACCGATGGCTTCGACCTCTTTCACGCCCATGACGGCATTTCCGGCAATGCGCTGGCGACGCTCAAGCTGGAACGCCTGATCCCGAATTTTGCCCGCACTGTCCACCACATCGACCAATTCGCCGATCCGCACCTGATGGCTTTGCAGGATCGCGCGATCGATGCGGCCGATATCTTCTTCGCCGTCAGCCGCCTCTGGCAGGACAGGCTGAGAGACGAGCGCGGCATCGAGGCGACAGTGGTCGGCAATGGCGTCGACACCAATCGCTTCTCGCCGGCCTGGAGCGGGGAGCAGGTCGCTCTGCGCGACAGGCTGCAGCTCGGAAGCGGGCCGATCTTCCTCAGTGTTGGTGGCATCGAGGCGCGAAAGAACACCCTTGGTATTCTCGAAGCCTTTCGTCAGGTCCGCGCCATCCGGCCGGATGCCCAGCTTGTCATTGCCGGCGGCGCCTCTCTCCTGGACCATGGCGACTATCAGGAGGAGTTCCGTTCTTGCCTCGCCTGCCTCGGTCGGGACGCCGCGGCGGTGCATGTCACCGGTGCGATCGCGGATGCCGACATGCCGAGCCTCTACCGACTGGCGGATGCGCTGGTGTTCCCTTCGATCAAGGAAGGCTTCGGCCTCGTCGTTCTGGAAGCCATGGCCAGCGGCATTCCGGTCGTGACATCCTCGATTGCGCCCTTCACCGAATATCTGGGTCCGGGCGATGCGATCTGGTGCGATCCGCATCATCCGGTCTCGATTGCCGAAGGCATGGCGCTGGCGCTGGTCGCACCGATCCGCGAGCAGATCATCCCCCGTGGTCTCGCGGTTGCCGCCCGCCATGGCTGGAAGCAAACCGCGACTGCCCATCTTGCCCGCTATCACACGCTGCTGGAGCCCGACCATGCCTGAAATGCGCTTTGTCATAACCTGGCCCGATGGCCAGGAAGAGAGCTGTTATTCCCCCTCCCTGATCATCCGTGATTTTTTCACCGAGGGTGAAAGTTATTCGGTTGCCGATTTCGTCGATCGCAGCCGCAGGGCGCTTACCATCGCCAGCGATCGCGTGGAGGCGAAGTTTGGTTTTGCGTGTTCATCCGCAAATGACCAACTCGCCCGAATTGAAAGCGCCGCTGTCGCCTTCCTGAATGACGCAGATGCCCGCGTCCACTGCAAAACCTTCATCCTTTGAAAGGACCCATCATGACCACGCCATCCCTCAAGAGCCATTACAGTGCGGTTGTCATCGGCGGTGGCCAGGCCGGGCTGTCGGCCTCTCACTATCTGAAGAGGCACGGCATCGATCACGTGGTCTTCGAGAAGAAGACCGTTGCGCATAAGTGGAAGAACGAACGCTGGGACGCCTTCTGCCTGGTGACGCCGAACTGGCAATGCCAGCTTCCCGACCATCCTTATGACGGCGCGGATCCGCACGGTTTTATGGTCAAGGACGAGATCCTCGCCTATGTCGATCGCTTCGTGAAGAAAGTCGATGCTCCGATCTTCGAGCAAACCGGCGTGACGTCGCTCGAAGAGCATGGCGGCCTCTTCCGGCTCGAGACCTCGGTTGGCGCGGTGACCGCCGATGCCGTGGTGATCGCCACCAGCCTCTATGCGGAGCCGGCCATTCCGCGTGCCGGCGAGCGCCTGCCCGAGGACATCATGCAGATCCACACCGCCGCCTACCGCAATGCCGATCAACTGCCGGACGGCGGCGTCATCGTGGTCGGCTCCGGCCAGTCCGGCTGCCAGATTGCAGAGGATCTGCATCTCGCCGGCCGCAAGGTCCATCTCGTCACCGGCAATGCGCCACGTTGCGCCCGGTTCTATCGCGGCCGCGATGTGGTCGACTGGCTTTCCGATATCGGCCAGTACGACATCACCGTCGAACATGATGGCATGACGAAGAAGAAACACGACACCAACCATTACCTGACGGGACGCGACGGCGGACGCGATATCGATCTGCGCAAGTTCGCGCTGGAGGGCATGGCGCTGTATGGCCGCATGTCCGGCATCGCCGCCGGCCGGATGCTGTTCGAGCCGAACCTGAAGGCCAATCTTGACGGCGCCGACCGCGTCTATAACGGCATCAATGCCCTGATTGACCGGCATATTGCCGAAAAGGGCATCGATGCTCTAGCCGGATCCCCCTATGTCCCTGCCTGGGAGCCTGAGGCGGAGATTGCCGAACTCGACCTGAAGGCGGAGGGGATCACCTCGGTCATCTGGGCGACGGGATTCAGCCCGGATTGGTCCTTCGTCGGCCTGCCGATCTTCGACGGCAACGCCTATCCTGTTCATCGCCGCGGCGTCACTGCCGTCGATGGCGTCTACGTGCTGGGACTTCCCTGGCTCTGGACCTGGGGCTCGGGCCGGTTCCTCAGCGTCGGCAGGGATGCCGAACATGTGGTGGGGCATCTCGCGGCTCGACGTTCGGCACAGACATCGCCTCTCAAGCAATCGGTCAGCGCCTGATCATGAGTGCGGCCCTTCTCGATTTTCCGCCCGCAGGACCTTCGGCACGCGACCTGATGGAACGTGCCCTTGATCCGCATATACTGCTGGGCATGCCGCATTTGAATGGAAACGGGCTGTCGGAGACATGGCTGATGAAGGAACTCGGCCATCGTCACTGGCTGATGCTTGCGTGTCATCTCGGGCTCGACAATGCGGATTTCAGAACGGCCGATGGAAAGGAGGCCTATGCCGCGATCTGTGCAACGTCACTGACGGATGCCCGTTTCGACATGGTGCAGGCGAACGACATTTTGACCATCCACTCGAGACTGTCCGCAGTCTCGCGAACCCGGACGTCGACCCGGCACGAGTTGTCCGTCCACGGAAGAGGCGTCGGCGCGGTCGAACTCATCTCAACCTTCGTTCACAGAACGATCAAAGACAACAATCACTCGATAGCCCGTGTGACGTTGCCTGAGCCGCAGGGACAGCGGTTCCAGTCAAGTCTTCTGGCCCAGAATGCTGCAGACATCCGGAATGGGCGGTTGGGAACGCATTTCGGGTTTCCTGTCCTCGCCACCAAAGCGCTCAGAACCTTTCAGTTTGATCCCAGCGCCTCGCAGGAATTCAACGGCGCAGGCCTGTTTTACTTTGCCGAGTATCAGGCATTGGCCGATCGCGCCTTGGAAAACTGGTTTCCTCGCAAGGGGCCGGTCGTCCAAAAGGACGTTTTCTTCCTTGGAAATATCGAACAAAATGAAAGCGTTTTCTTCGACCTCATTGATTGTTCTGACGAACAAAAAACTGTCCATGGGCAGCTACGACGCGAAAATGGGAAGGTGATCGCCAAAATATTCGGCACCTGGAAATGTCTTCGTTGAGCCTGCACAGGGCCGCACCAGCTGCGCGCTTGATGCGGCATCCCGCTAGTGATCTAGTGGATAATGAAATCAAGGTGAACTTCAGCAGCTCGTCTCATGATGTTCGACCGCTCCTATGCTAGCGTTCTTTGCGCGTCCGAAAAGACGCACGGCGTTGTAGAGAAAGAAATGCGTGCACGTGACGACCAGCATCCGACATATCGCTAAACTTGCGGGAACGTCAGTCTCCTCGGTCTCGCGCGTACTCAACAACAGCGGTTATGCCTCACCTGAGCTCAGGGATCGCGTCGAGGCGGCTATCCGAACGCTGAACTACACACCCAGCAAGGGTGCCCGTATGCTGCGCGGTGCACCAAGCCGGATGATCGGACTGATGCTGCCGTCGATTGAAGTACCCTTCTTCGGCATCCTGGCCCATGCGATCGAACAGGAATTGTTCCAGCACGGCTATCAGACGCTGATCTGCAGCACGGCGGAAAATATGGACCATGAGGTGCGCTACATCTCCATGCTGCTCGCCCAGCGCGTCGATGGCGTGATCGTGGCAAGCGCCTTCGGCAGCACCGAGCATTTCGGAGTGCTGCGGGACGCTGGCATTCCGATCATCGCCATTGACCGCGAGCTGAGCGGCATCGCTGACGACGCTGTCATGGCCGATCACGAGGAAGGCGGACGGCTGATGGCGCGCCATCTGATTGATCTCGGCCACCGGGCAATCGCCATCGTCGGCGCGCCGGCTCACAGCCAGCCTATCCAGCTTCGCCTTCAGGGCATCACGGCGGAAATGGCGAAAGACAGCATCGCGCCCGCCATCGTGGCGATGGCGGAAGAGCACAGTTTTGCAGAGGCCTACCGGCTGACGCGAGAGCTGCTGGCGTCTCGACCCGAGGTCACCGCGATCATCGGCACGACCGACGTTTCGGCGATTGCCGCAATCCATGCCATCCAGGATCGCGGATTTTCCGTTCCGAACGACTATTCGGTCGTAGGCTTCGACGACCTGCCGGAGGCAGCCTACGTCTTTCCACGGCTGACAACGGTCGCGCAGCCAATCCGCGACGTCGGGCGGCAGGCAGCACGGCTGCTGGAAGCGCTGATCGAGGAGCACCAAACAGAAGACGAATCTCGGCAAGGCGCGATCGTAAAAGTGCCGGTCACGCTGATCGAGCGCGATTCCACCGGCGCCGTCCGCAGCTGAGCAGGTGGTGCAAAGCTAGGGCCGGACGATAACCTTGATCTCGCCTGGCAATGGCGCGTTGCCCACCACGTCAGCGACCTCCTCGATACCTATGTTTTTGGTGACCAATGCGTCCAGTTCCAACGCCCCGCTCGCGACCATTGCCGCAGCCCGTGAATGCGTGAAGGGGTTGAGGTAGGCCGGCCTGATATCGACTTCGTTTACCAGCAGATCGAAAGGCAGAACCGGCACCTCGACACCCGCCGGCGTCACCCCGAAAAGCACGAAGGTGCCACCGCGCCGCGCCATTTTCAGACCGGTTTGAAGCGTGTCGCTGACGCCGGCGCACTCGATGACCACGTCAGCGCCGCCTTTGGTGACCTCCCGAACGGAAGCGATTGTGTCTGAAGAGGCCGGGTCGAAGGCATGCGTCGCCCCCAGGCGCAGAGCGGTTTGGCGTCTGGATTGCTGGCGCGTGATCAAAATGATCTCGCCTGCCCCAGCCAGGCGGGCCAGTTGCACCATGAGCAGGCCGATCACACCTCCGCCGAGGATCGCGACGCTGTCGCCCGGACGGATCTTTGCCTTGTCGATGGCGTGGATACAGCAGGCCAGCGGTTCACTGAAGGCGCCGTGAACGGGATCGAGGCCGGCCGGCAGGACGAAGGCCTGGGCCTGTGGCACCGCCACATACTCGGCAAAGCCGCCATCCCGCGTCACGCCGATGGCGGTCAAGCTCTCGCACAAGTTCGGCCGCGCCTGCCTGCAAGCCCGACAGGTGCCGCAGGAGATATTCGGGTCGACCGTAACAAGCTCACCGCCGGTAAAGCGGGTAACGGTATCGCCGATCTCTTCGACTATGCCGCAGAATTCGTGGCCAAGCGTCACGGGGATCGCTGTCGGATATTCGCCCCTATACATGTGGCGATCGGAACCGCAGATGCCGGCCACTGCAACCCGGACAAGCAGCTCGCCCGGCCCGGCAACCGGTTTCTCGACGCTGCGCATGGTCAAAGACCCGATCGACTCCAAGCGTACAGCCCTCATTTCACTCCTCCAGACATCAAGTTCGATTGCCTATTCCGGCTGATGAAGCCAAGCGCTCAGCTCATGACATTGCCGCCATCGACATTGTAGCACTGCGCCACGATGTATGCTGCATCGGGTCCGGCCAGGAAGGCCGCCATGGCAGCTTGTTCGTGGGCGGCGCCGAATCGTCCGGCGGGCACGGCGGCGGCCACACGGCGCTTGACGTCACCGGGTTTCAAACCTTCCCGGCTGCCGAGTTTTGCATCAACGACGTCCCACATCGGCGTATCGACGACGCCGGGAGCGATGGCGTTGACGTTGATCCCGTAACGGATCAGCTCCAGGGCGCAGCTTTGCGTGATGCTGATGACGGCCGCCTTGGAAGCGCAGTAAGCAACAGCCGGTCCTTCGCCCCGACGGCCAGCCTGGGATGAGAAGTTGATGATGCGTCCACCTTCCCCTCTTTCCACCATGTGCCGGGCAACGGCCTGCGTCATGAAGATCACGCCTTCGATATTGACCTGAAATACCCTCGCGGTGCGCTCCCGGGATATTTCCAGAATGGACTCGACCTCGTAAATGCCTGCGGCATTGACCAGGATGTCGATCTTGCCGGCGGTGGCGATGGTGAAGCGCGTAGCTTCTTCGATGCTGTCCTGGCTCGTCACGTCAAGCGCCACACTCCAGGCATGCGGGCCGATCGCTTCCGCCACCCGTGCGCATCGTTCACCGTCGAGGTCCGCCACGACAACCCTCGCGCCTTCGGCGGCGAAGCGTTCGCAGACCGCCTTGCCGATGCCGCTCGCTCCCCCCGTGACCAATGCCACCTTGCCGGAGAGCCGCGCCGTTTCCGCATATGTCATCGCACTGCCTCCCCGGTCGCGCCTAAATCGGCAAAGGTGCCGCGCGCGGCTGCCATAATGGATAGCTTCATGGTTGCTCCTCCCCTTTTGACTGAACGATAATCGGAACCGCCCTCCGGAGGCGACGCCAATGGGCTAAGTGGATTCCGGCTTCGTCTGCTTCGCCTCGCGAAGAAGGACAGACATGTCGGGGATGCCATCGGTGGCCGTCGCCCCCTTGAGGCAACACGCAGCCGCTGCATGGGCGACGGCGCAGATATGCTCGACCGGCCAGTCCTCATGCAGCCCGTAGAGCACGGCGGCACAGAAGGCGTCTCCTGCGCCGACCGTGCTGACGATATCATTGGGATCGACCGGTCGCGACCGCGTCGCGATCGGGGAAGCGCCTGATGCAAACCAGAAGCAGATTTCCGGCGCATGGATGATGGCGCCTTTGGTGACGCCTGCGGCAAGCAGGCGCTCGCCCGCTTCCAAAAGCCCTGCTTCGATTAATTCTCCCTTCGCATCGCGAATGATAACGCCGGTTGCCCGACCCGCCTCCATCTCGTTGATGATCAGGAAATCGCAGAAGGGCAGAGCGACGCCGACCTTGGCCGCAAATTCCGGGTCTTCGCTCGATACGAAATCCACGCAGGTCGTGAGCCCCGCGCGACGCGCCGCTTCCAGCAGGCGCGATGCTCCCGAACGGCCGTCGGGGCCAATGCTGTCGAGACCCGGCAACAGCATGAGGTAACCGAGATAGAACAGCCGATAGCCGGCCTTGGCGAAGGCGGAGGGTGAGACAAGCTCATCCGTGACGGCATCGTTGGCGCCGCCATGATAGAAGAAGGTCCGGTTCTGGCCGGGCACATTCATGACATGCGTATGCGCCGTCACCCGGTCGGCAAGCGCGGTGAGCCCCCCGACATCGACGCCGGCAACCGCAAGACGGGCCTTGACGATCTCTCCGTCCTGATCGGCGCCGATGCATCCTGCTGCCGCCAGCTTTCCCGGAAATCCGAGCGAGGCCAGATCGGTGACGACGTTGGCCGCCCCGCCCCCCACGCCCAGATCCTGGTGCAGGATATGCGCGAGATTGCCCTGTTCGGGCCAATAGGACAGGGTGTGGACGCGATCGACGATGAAGTTTCCCGCGCAAACGATGCCGCCCTGCTTTTGGCTGTCGCGATCGTGAACCTCCTCCCCGGCTCGCATCAGCTGACTCCTTCGTTCCACAGAGGTCTCAGCGGCGGCTCGTCTTCCTTGATCGCGGCAAAGCGCGTGATCGGCTCCAGAAAGAAATTGTCGCTATTGTCGTCGTTGACCTGGCTGACCTCGCCGACAAGGACAGGTCCGCCACCTTTCCTGCCGTAGAAGCGGTGGTAAAGCCCGGTGCGGATCGTCACGCTCTGGCCCGGCCGGAGAACCAGCGGCTCCCATGCCGCGAGCCGGTGCGGTAGCCCGTCTACCGGCACCGTCACATCCTCCGTCAGCACATTGCCATCGGCATCGGTTGCGGCGAATTCGATGACGAGATCGCCGCCGGCGCGATTGATGATGTCTTCCATCTTCGCCGCATGACGGTGCGTCGGCGTGAGCTGCCTTTCCTCGACGAAGAGCAGCTTTTCGGCATAGGTCCGCTCACCCCAGATATCAACGATGCCATTGCGCAGGCAAAACAGCACGAGGCCGCATTCGGCGAAGCGGTTCGAGCCGAAATCGGTGACATCCCAACCCAGCTGATGGGCGCGCAAATAGGCTGAGGCCTCGGGATGAGCGGCAAAATCGGCCGCCGTCCAAGAGCCCCATGCCGGCAGGGACCAGTGCCAACGCTCGAGAGTCTCGGTCGCCTGCAGCAACGCGGCGTTGATCTCGGAGCGCTTCATCAGGCGGATGCCCCGTCATACTCGACCGGTACCACGATGTCCTCGCGGCCGGATTTGAGGGCTGCCGTCAGGACTGCGTGATGCGCCTGCGCCTCGGCCGGCGTCGCGCAGCCGAAACCGTTGGCATTTCCTCCGGCAAGCTCATCGACGAAGGCCGCCCACATCTGCTGTATGGCGTCGGCAAAACCGAATTCGAAGATCTTGCCTGTAATGGCCGGAAACAGCGAGCCATAGCCGAGATCCTCGGTGCTCCAGGCCTGGGCACCGCCATTATAGTCCATCCACTGCCACTGGCGCGGCGACTTCGTGCTGAAGAACGCGCTTTTCTTCATGCCGAGAACTCTTACGTACCAGGTGTTGGATTCGCCGGGCGCGATGCGCCAGGTTTTCAGCACCATCGGGAAATCCTGATCCCCGGTGCGCACGCGGCTGCTGATCGTGGCATTGTCCCAGGTGGTGCAGGGCAACATGCCGCCCTTGCCGTCAGGACGTTCGGTGACCTTTTTGACCAATTGCGCATGCAGGGTCGTCGGGCGCCAGCCGAGACGCAGCGGCACGTGCAGCACATGCATGCCGAGATCACCCATGCAGCCATAGTCGCCATTGATATCGGCCATGCGCTTCCAGTTGATCGGCTTCTGCCGGTCGATATCCGAAGAGTGCAGGAAACCCGCCTCGACTTCGATTATATCCCCCATCTCGCCGCTTTTTGCGAGCGCGATGACCTTCTGCGCGCCGGGGAAGAAAGGCATTTCCGACGAGCAGCGGACCAGACGTTCGGGATGCTCGGCGAGAACAGCCATGATTTCCCGGTTCTGCGCGGCGTCCATGCCGAACGGCTTTTCGCCGAGAAGATGCTTTCCGGCCTTCAGGATGTCGATGTAGAATTGCTGGTGCAACACATGCGGGACAGCGCAATAGACCGCATCGACTTCGGGATTGGCCAGAAGCTCCTTATAGTCGGCGGTGAACTGCCGAACGGTCGGCACATGATCCCTGAACCAGTCGAGCAGCGTCGCGTTGGTATCACAGACGGCGACGATTTCCGGTCGCGCCTTCACATCGGCCAGATGCAGCCAGCGCGCCGCCGCACTCGCAAACTCGCGCCCCATCAGACCGCAACCGATGACGCCGAAGCGAAATATTTTCGTCATGACATGTCCTCCCAGACGCGCGTCAGCCAATATGCAGCAAGGCTTGGTCGACGGAAGCCTTGTCATGGACGATCGCCATCAAGGCCCGCGTCATGCCGGCGGGATTTTGATGTTGGATGACGTTGCGGCCATAGACGATGCCACGGGCGCCCTGCTCCATCAACTGCTTGGTGCGGATCAGGATTTCCTGATCCGAAACGCGGCCACCGCCGCGCACAAGCACCGGCAGGCCCTGGGCGATTTCGACCACGCGGTGATATTCCTCGACATTGTCGCAGGGGTCGGCCTTGATGATATCGGCGCCGAGTTCGGCCGCCTGGCGCACAAGCGGCAGGATCTTGTCGATCGCGCCATCGACCATGTAAGCGCCCTTGGAATTGTCCTGCATGACGAGCGGCTCGACCATCAGCGGCATGCCGTAGATCTCGCATTCGCGTTTCAGGCTGTTCACATTGCGCACGCAGGCGCGGTAGACTTCCGGCTGGTCCGGCAGCATCAAGAGATTGACGACGACACAGGCGGCATCCAACGCAACGCCCTGTTCCACCGCCCTGTCGATCATTTCGGAAAACAGCTGAGACGGCAGGGGATTGCCATAGATGTTGGCGATGTCGGTGCGCAGCACCAGTGCCGGGCGATGCTTGCCGGGAATAGCCTGCAGAAGGGGTGCCGTCCCCGGCGGAAGCTGAATGGCATCCGGCGCCGCGTCAGCGATCACCTCGATCGCTGTCTTCATGTTCTCGATACCGGCGAGGAAGGTCCGTTCATTGAACATGCCGTGATCGATGGCAACGTCAAAACAATTTCCAGACACGCCGAAAAGTCGGTTCAACCGCGCGGATTTCATCAAACTTCCTCCCAATATGGTAACGTTTCCACATTTGGATAAACACAGCAGGAATGCGAGTCAAGACAATGTGGTAACGTTTCCATACGGGCCCCCAGGTGTGAACGAGGCGCCGCCCACACCTCGTCCGGGAAGGACTACCAGCAGGTAAAACCTGCATCGACGTTGACGATCGCCCCGGTCATCAGGCTGGCGGCGCCCGATGCGAGGAAGAGGACGGCGCTTGCAACCTCTTCCGGCGTTCCCATCCTGCCCATCGGCGTGTCGGCGAGCCACAGCGGAATACGCTCGCGATTGGCTTCGACGGCAACCACCATCGGTGTCTCGATATAGGTGGGCGCGACGGCATTTACCCTGATGCCGTGGTGCGCCCACTCGGCGGCCAAAGAGCGCGTGAGGTGATGGACTGCCGCCTTGGAGACGTTATAGGCCGTTTGAGGCTGAGGCCGGTTGCAGATCGTCCCCGACATCGAGCCGAGATTGACGATGGCGCCGCGCTTCATCGAAATCATCGGACGACCAAAGGCGCGCGAGCACCAGAAGACGCCGTTGAGATTGACGTCCATCATGCGCAGCCAATCGGCGTCGGTGAGATCCTGCGCCGGGATGCCGCTCTGGCCAATTCCGGCATTGTTGACGAGGATCGTCGCCGCCCGGCCGCCATCGGCGAGCTCAGCCGCGATCGCGTCCATTCGGGCCGCGTCGGTGACGTCGCCCACCCGGACTTCGACGTCGTAGCCTCTGTCGCGCAGCGCAAGCGCTTGCTCAGCGTCGGCCTCGCTGCGTTCGATGACGACGACAGCGGCGCCCGCCTCCGCCAACGCCTCGGTGCAGCAGAGACCGATCGCACGCCCTCCGCCTGTGACCACCGCACGTTCGCCGTCGAGGCGAAATTTCTGCTGGTAGCTCATCTCACGTCTCCTCAAATGTCAAAGGCGCTTGGAAGCACGACGATATCGCGGATGGTGACGTTACGCGGCCGGGTCAGCATGAAGATGATGGCGTCGGCGACTTCCTTGGGCTCGATCAAGGCTCCGGCCTCCTTGGCCTTGCGAAGGTTTTCCTCCGGCCAATCCGCAAGCAAAGCGCTGATCACCGGTCCTGGAGAAACCGACCCCACACGAATGCCACTTTTCAGAAGCTGGCGTCGCATCGTCTGGACGAAGCAGGTCATCGCCCATTTCGATGACGAATAGACAGGTTCCCATGGAATCGCCGAATGTCCAGCAACGGAACTCGTGACGACAATGTCGCCGGTGCCACGTTCGATCATGTGCGGAATGACGTTTCGAACATTCTTGATGACGACATTGACGTTGAGATTGAGCATCCGATCGATGGTGTCGAGGTCGGTTTCCATCAGGTCGCCGCCGATATAGGTGCCTGCATTGGCATGCAGGATGTCGAGCTTGCCCGTCTTCGACAGGATGCCCTCGAGCAGCCCCGCACACTGCTGCGGATCCAGCAAGTTGAGCACAAGCGGAATAGCGCGCTCGCCAAGCCGGGCACAAACTGTCTCAAGGGCCTTCTCATCGCGATCGACCAGCACGACCGTCGCGCCAGCGGCGAGCATTGCCTCCGTCGAAGCCAGCCCTATTCCGGATGCAGCACCCGTGACCGCCGCGATCTTCCCATTCAATTCCGTCATCGATTTTTCCTCCTGTCTTGATTCTGATTGTCAATTCTTCCCGACGCCGCAACCAGCGTGATAGTCCGAGAGGCTCTTCGTCACTCTCCAGATCAAAACCTGTTCCGGATCGAGCGGCGCATCTGCGAAATCCTGCGCGGCCGGCATGTGCTGCCAAAGCAATGGCAGCGGTACGATTTGCCCCCGAAGGGCCTCGCACAGCTGTCGGACGGCATCTTGTGCTTCAGCCGACGCCCAATAATAGCGGATGCGGTCAGACAGCGAGTAGTGCCGCAGCCAGCGCATCTCGGCGTTTGTGCCGTGGTAGTGGCGGCTCCAGTTGCCCTGATGATCGAGCATCAGCGCTTCCATCGCCGCATAGAGCGGACGCTGGCCGTAATCGGGCAAGAGGTCCGAAGCGATCGCATCCAGCGCGTAGAGCGCCTCGCGCAGGACGAAGGTCAGCTCGGGACCGACTTTCAGAATGGGAAAGCCGTCCTCCACCAGCGCGGTCAACGGCCGGGTTCCCTGATAGTCCGTCGAATGCGCCTCGAAGACGAACTGCGGCTCCTTGATGAGCACCGATTTCAGCGCGTCTATCTTGCTCCGGTCGTAAAGGATGACATTCTGATTGCCGAACTCGACGCCCGGCTGAACGACCAGACCGATGGCCCGTCCAAATGCTTGGCCGAGTCCGGCCTCCGCAAAGATCCGGCGGTGGACTTCGATTGTCTTTAGCGCCGCCGCGGCAGCCGTCGGTTCGATCGTTGTCAGGGCGTGGTCGGCCCCGCCTGGCGGCGGCACTTCGGTGCCGATGACGTAAACCGGCATTGCGCCGCCGCTCTTCTTCGCCGAGGCCTCGGCGACCGCCGCAAGCCGGGCGGCGCGATGGGCGGTGGTTTCGTCGTCGAGCGCCACCGGCTCGCCCTTGCAGCCCATCGAGGCGTCGAGGTGAATCTTGCGAAATCCCGCATCGACATAGGCGGCAACCATCTTCTCCGCCTCGGCCATGGCCTCTTCGGCCGGGCGGTCGCGCCAAGGATTGGGGCCGAGATGATCGCCGCCGAGAAGGATGAGTTTTTCGGCGCACCCTTCCTCCGCCGCGATCTTCATCACGAGAGACGCGAAGTCGCTTGGCGTCATTCCGGTGTAGCCGCCGAGGTGATTGACCTGGTTGCAGGTGGCTTCGATCAGGACGGTGCTCTCGTGTTGCCGCCCGTGTCGGAGCGCGGCCCGAAGCACGATCGGATGGGCCGAGCATACGGAGGTCACGCCTCTCGGGTGGCCTTCGATCCTCAGCCTGGCCAGTTCGTTGAGATGCACCTGCATCACGGACGCCTTTCCGTTGAAGCGATAAACGCATCGAGTTCCTGACGGGTGCCGGCGCCTTCCATCGGACCCAGGACCATCACGTTGCGGGCGCCGGCGGCCGAGGCATAGGTCAGAGCTTGCTGCGGAGACATTCCGAGCCGCCGGCAGGTGAGATAGGCACCGCCGAAGCAGTCGCCGGCACCGGTGGGGTCGACCTCTTGAACGACAAATGCCGGAGCGTCGATGCGGTCTCCGTCCCTGCCGAAATAGGTCGCGCCTTCGGCTCCGCGCTTCAGCACGATCTCCTTGACGCCCACCTCGAACAAGCGGCGGATCGCTTCTGCCTCGCCTTCGATACCGGCGGCACGCTCAAGCTCCTCTCCGGACGGCAGAAGCAGATCGGCGGCAGCGACAAGCTTGGAAAAGCGGCGCTCGGTATCCTCGTCCAGCTTCAATTCCTTGCGAATGTTCGGATCCACCGAGAGCGTCCCCCCGCGTGCCTTGACGATGTCGACCGCCTTGTCGATCACCGCGCGCGCGCTGGGGACCGACAGAGCGGAACCCATCACGTGAAGATGCCCGCTCCGATTGATGAGATCGCCGACCGTTTGAGACCAACCGAAGCGCGCGGCTGCTGATGTGGCGATGTTGTAGACGAAATCCCGGGAGCCATCCTTGCGGTAGCGAACGAAAGCGCTTCCCGTGGGATAGTCCGGATCGATCGAGATCGTCGAAACATCGACGCCGTCGCGTTTGAGGCGATCGGTATTGACACGACCGAAATCGTCATCGCCGACGGCGCCGACCATGGCGGCCTTGCCGCCGAGGCGCCCGCACTGCGAGATGAAGATCGCCGGCGCTCCGCTCGCGAACGGACCGACGAGGGGCTGGGCTTCAAGAAAACCGTCTCCGACCGTCGTGGCGACGATCTCGACGAGGATCTCCCCTACGCAAACCGTGGGACCGAGCGGGTCCGGAGCCAGTACTGAAGTCATTTGCAATCCTGCTTTCGATAGTTCTCGTCATCAACTCGTCGCCGACTGGACCGGCGCACCGTCCTCGCCGCCGAACTCCTCGCTCTCCAATGACAGAAAGCGCTGGTGCAACATGCACGCCGCCCCGAAGGCGGAACCGAACTCCGCATCATCGTCCACGACGATGTCAGGCATGGGGAAAGGTATATTCTGTCCCTCCGACATGTGGACCGCCACCCGGGCCGCCACCATCGGGTAGAGGGTTGCCACGGAGCCACCCAGCACGATCCTGTCGGGGTCGAGCAGCCGACAGGCCTGCAGCAATGCGTATGCGAGATGGCGCGACCAGGTTTCGGCGATATTGACCGCGGCCGGGACACGGTCATGAACGTCGCCAAGGAACTCCTGCAGATCGACGTGCTTACGTCCAATAGCCTCGCGATACTGCCTGATCAGCACTTCGCGACCGATCAGTTGCTCAAACTTCTGACCGCCGCTTCCCGGCACCAGGGTGTGGCCGATTTCTCCCGCCAGGCCGTGGCCGCCCCGGAACAGCTTGCCATCGATCATGATGCCGCCGCCGACGCCGGTTTCCATCAACAGGAACAGGGTCACGCCTGAGACGCCGTGACGATAGCTGTCGCCGATCGCAAACGCGTTGGCGTCGTTTTCAACCGCGATCGGGACGGCGGCCGGGAAGGCGGATCGGCCAATCTCCTTCAACGACACCTCCCGCCAGCCGATGATGGGTGCGAGGGTGACAATTCCGTCCGGCCGGATGTGGGCCGGCGCCGATATGCCGAGACCCTTGCAGCGTCCGATCATCCCCTTCGCCATCGCGCCGACGATCAGCTCGACACCCCGCGCCACGGCCTCCTCCACGGTCGACGACATGGTGTCGAACGCGATTTTCCGACATGCCCGGACTTCGGCGGAAAGATCGACAACTGCAGCCGATATATGCTCGACGCCAATTTCGATCCCGACGAAGAATGCCGCATCGGGGACCAGTTCGAGCATGATACCAGGACGCCCGGCACGGGAATGCTCCAGGCGCTGCTTGCCGCTCTCGTCCGACTCCTGAACGAAGCCACCTTCCGTCAGTTCGGCGACGATCTCACCCGAGGATGAGCGATTCATCCCGAGCTTCCGGGCGAGATCCGCCCGGCTGAGGCTACGGTGGGCATAGATCGTCTGCAAGGCGGCGACGATATTGTTCTGCCGGATCCTGCGCGGCGAACTTCCGATGGAGACGGTGTCGTTCATATTTCAATTCCCTTCAGTCGGCCCAACCCTTACACGACTGGAACAGGCTGTCAGAGGGATAATCAGGGCCGCGCGTTTGTAGCGCGGCGGCGCTTGGCCTCGTCATATTTCAGCTCGATATAGCGCTTCGCGTGCGCCGCAAGCGGATCATTATCCTCCCAGGTGTCGCGCCAGATCGCGCAGGCGAGCGACAGGCCTTCGTCCACGACCGTCGTCGAGAAGCTTTCGAACACGATGTCGCGCTTGTAGTCGATGTCGAGCAGAGCGTCGAAGATCAGATCGAAGTTGATGACGCCGTCGCCGAGATAGCCGCGGTTGCTCTCGCCGATGTGGAAGTAACCGATCTTGTCGCCGGCCAGGCGGATCGCCGCGGCCGGATTGGCTTCCTCGATATTCATATGGAACGTGTCGAGGTGGAGACGGACATGCTCCGATCCGGTCTCGGCGATGAACTTCAGCCCCTGCGCCGCCGTATTCAGCAGGTTCGTCTCGAACCGGTTGACAATTTCCAGGACGAGGTCGACGTTCGCTTGTCTCGCGACTTCGGCTGTCGCGGCGATCGCGGCGACGCTGTTGTCCCAGCCCCTCTTCGTCGGCTGGCGATTGTACTTGGTGTGCGCGGAATAGAGAATTCCACCCAGCTTGTTGCCGCCGATATCACGGACCGCACGAACGGCGTCGGCCAGCGTCTGCTTGCCGGCAGACACGGCAGAAGCGTCCTCGCTCGATACGTCCCTGTCGAGCGGCAGACCCATCGTCACGCCAATCTCGACGTCAAGCGACTGCGCAAGCTTTGCAAGTCGATCGAGATTGAATTTCTCGGGGCGCAGATAGGCAAATTCGATGGTGCGATATCCGTGTTCGGCCGTCTTGTTCAGGGCCATCTCCAGCCCTTCCTGCGTTTGGCCGCCTGTCCATACAAATGAATGGATACCCAATCGACGCATAGCCTTTTCCTCCAAAAAATGCCTTTGGCTGTGGACAGTGCTATGCCATTTAGTTTGGCAAGACAACAAATAATTTTAACGGCAATTTTTGTGCTGCTTTGCGAAATTACCTTGCAATGCAATATATTACACTTCTTGCGATTTGCATCGCACCCTCCGCTGAAATTAGTTTCTGCAAAAATCAATGGGATAGATCAACGATTTGCATGTTTAGACAACAAATGTTGCGTCGCCAGTTTTTTTGGCCTACACAAAGGACCGGCGAAATGATCTCGCTGCACTTTGGGAGGATTGAAAATGAATTATGCTTTGAAGGCTAGCGCGCTTGCGCTGACGCTCGGCCTCGCCACGACTGCTTCGCCGGCCTGGGCTGACTTCTGGTCCGACGCCGGCGCCAAATTCAAGGGCGTGACACTGCACGGCGTCACCGAGAGCACCCCGCCATCGAACTACATCAGGAACGTGCTCGCTCCGGAATTCGAAAAAAAGACCGGCATCAAGGTCGACATCGAGACGACGTCCTGGGATCAGATGTACGACAAGGCCATCAAGGACATGGAAGCCAAGACCGGCATCTATGACATGGTCTATATCGAGCAGGACATCATCTACTCCTATCTGGCCAGGAATTTCCTCGTCGACATCACGAAGACGCTGAAAGACCAGCCGGATCTGAAGGCGCCGACCTACGACGACGCCAATTTCACCAGCTTTGCCGACTACTTCAAGGACTCGAGCGGCGATCTCTTCGGCGTTCCGATGGAAGCCTTCCTGAAGGCGTATCTCTATCGCAAGGACCTCTTCGACGATCCGAAGATCAAGGAAGCCTTCAAGAAGGAAACAGGCAAGGACCTGAAGCCGGCGACCACACACGCGGAATATACTGAGATCGCCGAATTCTTCACGAAGTACGGCAAGGACAACGGCATGGAGCTCTGGGGCACGACCGCTCAGGCACATACAGGCCATCCGGCGTCCTGGTATGAATTCTTCGAGTCCATCGTGCCGACCTTCGGTGTCTACAATTGGGGCATCGACGCCAAGAATAACTATGCGGCGACGGTCGAACATGGCGGCGCGATGAACAGCGACAAGGCGAAGGCCGCCTTGAAGTACTGGCTGCACCTGCGCGACATCGCTCCTCCGGAATCGACGCAGTCAACCTGGACGGAAACTGCAACGACCTTCGCCGCGGGCCGTGTCGCCCAGGGGCTGATCTATGGTGAGAACGCCGCCTGGATCGCAAGCGATCCGGCGCAGTCGAAAGTGGTCGGCCAGGTCGGTTTCGCTCTGCCGCCGCTCGAGCCGGGCGTGCTGGACGACGCGAAAGCCGGAAAGGGCTATATCGGCTACTACGATGGCGGTGCCTTCGGCGTGCCGGTCACGTCCAAGAACAAGGAAGCGTCACTGCTGTTCCTCGAATTCATCGGCCAGAACGAAGTGCAGCCCGATTGGGCGATCGCCGCACCGCGCATCACCAATACGGCGACGTTCGACGATCCGAAGGTGAAGGAGATGGACGTCAAGCTCGGCGGCTTCTATACAATGCTGAAGGACGACGGCAAGCTCTTCGCCGGCGCTCCCCCCTACCCCTTCCATGCGCAGGTGCGTGAAGCGACCGCGCCTATCTTCTACGACATCCTGACCGGCAACATCGGGCCTGATGAAGGCCTCGACCAGATGGCGGCCAAAGCCGAAGAAGAGCTCACCTCGCTCGGTTATCGCAAATAAAGCATCCTCCCCAACTGACGGGTCGTTCCGACGACCCGTCACCTTTCGCTCCTGATGGAGCGGACGTCCACATAGTGTTCAATGGGGGATAGGCGATGCATTCGCAGAAGCTCGGGTGGCTGTTGCTGTCACCGACCATAGTGATCCTCGGACTGTTCGGGATATTTCCGTTCATTTACGTCCTCTGGGTCTCTTTCCATTCATGGAACCCGTTCGCTGCCAATCCGGGCATGATCTTCAACTGGGCTGAGAACTATCGGCGGCTCGTCTTCGACCCGCAGTTCCTGGCATCGCTCGGCATAACCCTGGCATTCGTCTTCTTCGCGGTCGTGTCGGAGCTGGTCCTCGGCTACATCCTCGCCCAGGCGCTGCTCAAGGACTTTCCCGGAAAAGCGGTGTTTCGCACGATCCATACTCTGCCGCTGATCATGGCGCCGATCATCGTCGGCTCCGTCTGGAAGCTGATGACCACGCCGTCGATCGGCATCATTCCCTATCTTCTCAGGAGCTGGTTCGGCTACGATCTGAATATCGGCCAGAGCGCCGTTGCGGCCTTCACCGTCACTGTCATCATGGATATCTGGCACTGGACGCCGCTCGTCACCCTCTCGCTGATCGCCGCACTTGTCTCGCTTCCATCAGACCCGTTCGAGCAGGCGCAGATCGACGGCGCCGGCAAGAGCCAGATCTTCTGGCACATAACGCTGCCCCTGATCCGCCCGGCCCTGCTCGCCACGGTGTTCATCAGGCTGATGGACGCACTGCGCACCGTCGACGAAGTCCTGATGCTGACCGGCGGCGGCCCGGGCTCATCGACGCGCTACATCGGCGTCCATATCTTCAGGGAAGTCTTTCCCAAGACGAATTACGGCTACGGTTCGGCGATCTCCGTCATCGTCCTCTATCTCACCATCGTCGTCTGCTGGCTGCTCTATGTCGGCCTGATTGCACCCCGCGTGAAGAGAGGTTGAAGCGATGAAGACCCGTTTTCCCTGGCTTCCGGTCGTCCTCTGGACCTTGATAAGCTTCGTCACCCTTTTCCCGATCTACTGGCTCTTCGTCATATCGGTGAAACAGCCGTTCGACCTGTTTTCGACGCCCGATGTCATTCTCCGGAGCTTCTTCTGGAAGAATTACCAGGACGTGCTGACCAATCCGACCTTGCGCGGATACATGCTCAACTCGCTGATCATTTCGTCGGGCAACGCGCTGCTCGTTACGACGCTCGGCTTCCTTGCCTGCTACGCCCTGACGCGCTTCGACCTCGCCGGCAAGGAAAGCATCTTCTTCTGGACGATCACCAACCGCATGGCGCCGCCGGCGGTTTTCCTCCTGCCGCTTTTCCTGCTTTTGACGCAGGTCTACAGGATCGGCGACTTCTCGCTCGCCGATTCCAAGCTGGGCATGATCCTGGTCTATTGCTCCTTCAACCTTCCCTTCGCGATCTGGACGCTGCGCCCGACCGTGGAAGGCATTCCGAAGGAATTGGACGAGGCGGCCTATATGGACGGCGCGAGCCCATGGACCGTGCTCTATGATATCATCTTTCCTTTGGCACGGCCCGGACTTGCGGTGACGCTGATCCTAACCTGGGTGTTTGCGTGGAACGAATATCTGCTGGCGGCGACGCTTACCAACTTCCATGCGCGGACACTCACCACCGGCCTGTCGGAATATGTGACGACGACGGGGACGGCCTGGGGCATCATGGCCGCGATCTCCATGCTGACCTTGGTTCCGGCGCTCATCGTCTTTTCGGTGGTCCAGCGTCACATCGTCGCCGGCCTGACCTTCGGTGCCGTGAAAGGATGAAACGATGACGTCTCAATCAGAAAATAACGAACCCAAGCCAGGCTTCCTGCCAATCGAAACGAACTGGTTCGACCGGCTCTTCATCTCGATCGTGATCTGGGTCGCGCTCTCGCTGTTTTGGATGCGGTTCATCGAGCCGTTCGGGCTTTCCGTATGGTTCGCGGCGGCAATCTCGGCAGTCCTTGGCGCCTATATCGTCTGGAAGGGATGAGGCGATGAATTCCGTCAACGACATCAAGTCACAAATCGTGCTGCTTTAGGGGGAACGACATTGGCAAACGTACAGGTTAGCGACGTCACCAAGAAATATGGCTCTCTTCAAGTCATGCACGGCGTCAGCGTCGACATCGAGGACGGCGAATTCGTCGTGCTGGTCGGTCCATCCGGCTGCGGCAAATCCACCCTGCTCCGGATGATCGCCGGGCTGGAGACGGTCAGCAGCGGAGATATCCGGATCGGCAGCCGTGTCGTCACCAATGCTCCCCCGAAGGAGCGTGACATCGCGATGGTGTTTCAGAGCTACGCGCTCTATCCCCACAAGACGGTCGCCGAGAATATGGGCTTTCCGCTAAAGATGGCCAAGCGACCGAAGGCGGAGATCGCCGAGAAGGTCGGCAGGGCAGCCGAGATCCTCGACCTGACACGTTATCTCGACCGCTATCCGAAGCAACTGTCGGGCGGACAGCGTCAACGCGTGGCGATGGGCCGCGCCATCGTCCGCGATCCACAGGTCTTCCTGTTCGACGAGCCGCTGTCGAACCTCGACGCCAAACTCCGCGTCACCATGCGCGTCGAGATAAAGGAGCTTCACCAGCGGCTGAAGACCACCACCGTCTACGTCACGCACGATCAGATCGAGGCGATGACGATGGCCAACAAGATCGTGGTGATGCGCGACGGCAGGGTCGAGCAGATCGGCAAGCCTCTTGATCTCTACGACTTCCCGGTCAACCTCTTCGTCGCCGGCTTCATCGGCAGCCCATCGATGAACTTCCTTCAGGGCCGCATAGCCACAAGCGACGGCAGGAAGATCGTCGTCACCGACCAGGGCATCACCCTTCCGCTGGCGGACACAAATGCGGATGAAGGACGAGCCGTGACCTACGGTATCCGACCGGAGCACATCACGATCGGCGAAGAAGGCGTTCCGGTCGAAGTCTCGGTGTTCGAGCCGACGGGTTCAGAGACATTGATCTTCGGTCGCACGGGAGGCGTGCCGATCGACGCCCTGATCCGCGAGCGCATCGAGGTCGATCCCGGACGGACGATGTACTTCCACATAGATCCCCGACGTGCGCATATCTTCGATCGGGAAACAGGCCAGAGACTGTAGGAGGACGACGCATGGAGTTCAAAGGAAAGACGGTGATCGTGACCGGCGCCGGCAAAGGCATCGGACGTGAAATTGTAAGGATGCTCGTCGAACGGGGTGCGCAGGTCGTCGCCCTGACCCGCAGCGGCGCCGACGTCGAAGCGCTGCGAGGGGAATTCGGCTGCCGGGCAATCCAGGTCGATCTCGCGGATGCCGATGCGACCAAAGAGGCGGCGATCGCTGCCCTTCCCGCAGATTTCCTTATCAACTGCGCCGGCACGACCGAGCTTCAGCCGTTCCTGGAGACAACCGTCGAAGCATTCGACCGTCTTGTCGCGGTCAATACGCGCGCTCCGATGATCGTCGCCCAGGAATATGCCCGTTCGCTGATCAAGGAAGGCCGTCCAGGCGCCATCGTCAATGTCTCGTCGGTCGCATCCTTCGTCGGCATCCCCGATCACGCCGCTTATTGCGCGTCCAAGGGTGGATTGGATGGCTTGACGCGGGTCATGGCAAAAGAGCTCGCGCCTCACGGCATCCGCGCGAACGGCGTCCACCCGACGGTGACGTTGACACCAATGGCGGTGAAGGCATGGAGCGATCCCGAAAAGGCCGCGGGGATGATGAAGCGAATTCCGGTCGGACGCTTCGCGGAGCCGGCAGACATTGCCGAGGTTGTTCTTTTCCTGCTGTCCGACCAGGCTGCCATGGTGAACGGCATATCGATGCCGGTGGACGGCGGTTACATGATTGCCTGAAGTTCAGGACTAACGTGCAGTCCGGCCCTGCCGAGTAGTACGATCCTGCGATTGCAATACGGGAACCGGCGAGGTTGACCGCCGCACCAACCGGCGCAGCTCATCTTGATCAACGAAGTGATCCGTCACTCCTGCCTCCTTATCCGGATGACTGAAGACAAGACCGTCGGAATCCTCAAGCTTCAAAGCTTGCTCCGTATTCATGATCCCCAGTGCCTGGCGCTCGTACTCGGACTCGAGCGCCGCCTCGACGATGGCTTTTTTCTTGCGCATGTCCATTTCCTCCGTTGCTCAATGGTAACGGACGGGCGGAGTCGCGGTTCCCATCAGGCGATCACGATATGAGACCCGTTGACACGACCGCCCCGTCGAGACCCGGCCATGCATCGCGCCGGCCAAGCTGATTTTTGCCCTCGCTGCGGGGTTAGGCGCTGCCACCAGCATGCCACTACGGCCGCCAAACACGAAAGCGGCCACATTTATCGCGACCGGCGCGATAAGTGTTCATGCCCGGGGAGCCTTCAACGCGCTGGCTCAGGCGCACCCCTTGAGGCTCCAGAGCAACGCCGGCAAGATGGGTAGAGGAGCTGCGATCGTTTCGACTGGCTTTTTATTCGTCAAGCAGTTCCCGCATCGAGAAATATTTTGACAATTAGCAAATTCTCACGAATTCGACCTCCAACAGCTTTCCTAATTTTTCGATGCTGCTCCCAATGTGTCCGACGCCGACTGCGCAATGATGCGCCGGTCCTTCGGCGTTCCAATTCTCGACGAACGCGCGCGCCCCGATTGGAAATTGATAGCGGCTGTTGGTGTTTCCAATTTCCAGGATCGGCCCGGGCACCGATTGTCCTTCGGCGCACAACAGCTTCACTTTTCCGGCGCACTCCACCACGGAGAGCAGTGTGACCGGGCCATTCTTAACCGACATTTCGACGCTAACGCCGGCGCCGACCTTACCGTGATAGACCTCCAGAGGACGGATCTTGGTTCGACCCTCTGCAATTTTGGTATGGCCTGGGCCATCATGGCCCATCAGGACCACATCTGCTTCGAAATCCATTGCATAATATTCGGTGAAGGAACCTCCGGCGCCAAAGCTGTCCATGATCTTCATGGCCTGCGCGTTCTTGATCTCATATTCGCCAGCAACGGGTATGCCTTCGGCGGTGAGCATCGAACAACCAACGATTACCGACGTGATGACGTCCTCGTATTCATGCCCGGACACCGATTCATAATAATAGGCGAGCGAGCCGAGACGCTTCGCGTCGACGAGTTTGCGCAGCGCGACAGCAGTTCTTGCCGCCCGCGCCAGTTCGTCCGGATCGCAATCCGGCTGCACGTCGAATTCCGTTCGGATTCTGTCCAAGCAGGCCGCCACTTCCGCCTCGCCAACATCGCGTCTGAGGCGTGCTAGTTCGTCAATCTCCACCACTTCGATGTGTGTCCCGAATGCCGTGCTTTGGGCTGTGAGATCGGAATAGATATCGAGCATGCCGTTGTAATAGCGCCCCATGACGCCAAGGCGATTATGCGACATGACGTGGGCTACCCGTGCGGCCTCGATCCACTCCTCGATCTCGTTGTCGACAAACGGGTCATCGTTGAGAACGCCTGTTACTTGGTGGAACCGAATGCCCGCTCGAGTGAACACATTGGCAATCTCGGGCACCGGGCATGCAGCGCAGTGCGCCAGCCACTCGCCGGTCATGGCAGTCCTATTGCCGAGTGCGTTGAAGGACGCGTAATCGATCGCACCAGCCGGCTGCAGATTCAAAATAATGACCGGCACCTTTGCACGCCGAACAACCGGCAAGACGGTCGACGAGAGAGCGTAGGTGGTGATGTAAAGGAAAATGATATCGACATCGGCCTGGCGAAACAAATGGCCGGCATCGACGGCCTTCTCCGGCGTATCGACGAGGCCAAGATTGACGACTTCGACCCCAGGCCGTTCCAGCTTGGACGCGACGACATGTACATATCCGCGCAGCCTTGCTTCGAGGCCGTCAAACTGCGGCCAATAGGCCTCCAGACCGATCCCGAACAGGCCGGCCTTCAAAGGGCGATCAGACATTCCATTTTCTCCTGGAATTATAGCGGGGTCAGCCCTGCAGGCGGACACGAAGCTGGTCGAGGCCCACGGCCAGAAGCAACACGACACCGCGCGTGACATCCTGCCAGAAACTGGACACGTTCATGAGGGTCAGGCCGTTGTTCAGAGTTCCGAGGATCAGCACCGCAATCAGCGTACCCCAGACGCTTCCCCGCCCGCCGAACAGGCTCGTGCCTCCAAGAATGATCGCGGCGATGATCGTCAGCAGATGCTGACTTGCTGCATTCGGGGCTGCGGCGCCGAGCATTGCTGCAAGAATGATACCAGCGGCAGCGCCTGAAATGCCTGAGATCACGTAGAGGATCATCTGGGTGCGCTCGACAGGCACGCCGAGAAGGCTGCTGGCCTCGGGATTGCCGCCGGTTGCGTAGACAAACCGTCCGAACGGCGTCTTGGCAAGCACGAGCCAGAGGACGGCAAAGACGATCAGCATGACGATGACGGGAAACGGCACGGAAAAGATGCGGCCTGAACCAAGCCAATTGAAGGCCGGCACGAAGAGCGGCTTGCTCAAGCCACCCGTCATGACCATCGACAGGCCCGAGAATATGCTCATCGTCCCGAGTGTCACGATCAGGGGATTGAGGCGCAGCTTGGTGACGATCACGCCATTCAAAATTCCGACCCCGGCGCCGATGACCAAGGCTGTCAGGCATCCAACCCAGATATTGATCCCGTTGGAATGCATCAATGCGACGATGACGCCGGCCAGTCCGGCAACGGCAGCCACCGACAGGTCGAGTCCACCGCCAATGATCAGCGGCGTTCCGGCTGCGGCCATGAGCCCGATAAAGGCCATGTTCGTGCCGATATTGGCAAGATTGCTCACCGACAGAAAGAACGGCGACAGCATAGCGAAAGCCGCGAGAAGGATGACATAGAAGCCCAGCAGAACCACGATCCCGGCGACCGGTCTGGCAAGGATCTCCGTCATCGACTGGCGTTGGCTGGTCGGCTTGGGTTCGCCCGCAACGATCGAGTTTGACTTGTTCATGCTTTCTCCAATTCGTTCGCAGCAGACACGGAGTGCGACTCCGCCGCCTGCATCAGCTCGGCGGCCGATGCATTGGCTCCCAGTGTGGCCACGGCCCGGCCTTCTTCGAAGACGATCGCTCGGTCGGCAAGACCGGCGACCTCCTCAGCGTCCGATGAGACGAGGAGTATGCCCAATCCGTTCGCTGCGAGCCGGCGGATCTCCTCATAAATCTCTCGTCGAGCGCCGAGGTCGACCCCGCGGGTCGGTTCCTCGAGAATGAGCAGCTTGGGGTCGCCGAGCAGCCATCGCGCCAGGCACACTTTCTGCTGGTTGCCGCCGGACAGGAGTCTTATCTCCTGCTCCGGACCCGTCGTCTTGACGCGCAGGGTGCGGATCCAGTGTTGCGACATTACCCGCTCCCGATTGTCATCAACGAGCCCGAAGCGCGTAAACCGCGTGAGGTAAGGAAGGGTCGTGTTGGTACGGACGGTGAGGTTGGCAATCAGGCCTTGCCGCTTGCGCTCGGCTGCAACGAAACCGATACCGCTTCGAATGCTTGCCCGCGGGTTCGACAACGCCGTTTCGGCTGTCCCCATCCGGATTGAACGGACCTTCGCCCTGGGCTCCGCCCCATAAATGGCTCTGCCGACCTTCTCAATCCCGGAGCCGATCAGGCCGAACGCACCCAGGACCTCGCCGCGGCGCACCGAAAAGGACACGTCGCTGAGCCAGCCTGGCAGCGACAGTCCTTCGACAGTCAGGATCGTCTCGTCCGGCAGGAATTGCGACTTTGCCGGAAAAAGATCGCCGAGATCGCTTCCGAGCATCGCCCGCAGCACCTCTTCGTGACTGGTGGCGCTCGTCTGGAACTGGCCGCTCACCTCGCCGTCCCGCAACACGACGATCCGGTCGGAGAGGCGAAACACCTCGTCGAGGTAGTGGGAGATATAGATGATCGTGACGCCGTCGGCGCGAAGCGCATCGATCACCCCGAACAGGGTTTCGGCATCTGCTTCTCCGAGTGCAGCAGTCGGTTCATCCATGATCAGAATACGAGCCTGGCCGGCCAATGCCCGGGCGATCTCGACGATCCGCTGCTCCGGAAGCGATAGCGATCCCATTCTCCGGCTCGCAGAGACATGACCGAGCTTCAGTCGGCCGAGCAGCGTCGTCGCCTGCCTCTGCATGGCGGCACGGTCGACGAAACTTATGCCGGCGATCTTGCGCTGGGGCATCGATCCCAACGCGATGTTCTCCGCGACCGACAAGTCCGGATGCACGGACAGTTCCTGCGGCATCAGGCGAATGCCCGATGCTATGGCCGCACGTGCCGACGTGATGTCGACTGCGGCCCCATCGATCTGTATCTGTCCGGCGTCGCAGGAATAGACGCCGGACAGGATCTTCATCAGCGTGGATTTGCCTGCACCGTTAGCCCCGAGCAGCGCCACGACCTCGCCAGCATCGGCCGAACAGGTGACGTTTTTCAGGACCTGCACGCCGGAGAAGGACTTCGTGACGTTGGTGATTTGGAGCCGCGCCACGCGGTTCTCCGTGCTCGATACAGTCTGCATCAGAATCGCCTCCGACCCCAGATCATTGCTTGGGGAGAATTGCCTCGTACCCCTTCAACCAATCCTCTTTTTTCAGACCAGAGAGGTAGCTTGCGAACTCTGCCTCGGGAAACGTGTAACCGTCGGCTTCGCCGGCGCACGCGAATTCCTTGTAGAATTTGCAGATGTTTGCCTTGGTTACCATCTGATGGGTGACGAAGGTTGCCTCCGGCACGGCCTTTCCGGCGAGCGCAGACAGCGCAATCGGAATGAGATAATTTCCGTAGCTGCCTGGAAACGAACCCGTCGCCGCCACGAGTTTCGGGTCCGTGGCAAGCGCCTCGGCTTCATCCGCGCCGTTGCCGACGGCGATGGCCTGATCAACACGTCCGGCTGCTCGGACGGCCTGCAGCATGCCCATGGTCGCCTGGTCGTTGATCGCGATGATCAGGATCGGCGCTCCTGGCGGAATGCGGCCGAGTACGTTGTTCATCTGGGTATAGGATTCCTGCAGCGTATTCTTCGTATCGATCTCGATGATGTGGTCGGCCGGGAAATCCTTGGTCAGGGCCAGGAAGCCGGCGCGCTGACCTTCCGTGCGCATGCGCGGGATGACGCCCGACTGGGGCAGTGCGCCGATGACGAGATAGCCGCTTTTTACCGTGTCCGCGCCAAATTGTTTTGCCGCAGCCGTTGCAAGGTAGGACCCGCCCATGAAACCGGACTTCGGATTGTTCACGCCGAAGAAACTTGCACCGGGCATGGGGATATCGATTGCCGTGACCTTGGTGCCGTCTTGCTTGAACACGTCCATCACGGTCTGACCGAAGTTTGCGTCGGTCTGAAACTCGATGACGTAGTCAACCTTGCGTTCGGCGAAAGATTTGGCATTGGCAAGCGCGGTCGGCCCATCGAGCCGGTTGTCGGCGACAACGAGTTCCACGCCGGCAGCATCGGCGTTTGCCTGAATGCCTTTCTCCACGAGCACGCCGAAAGCGATGTCACGCTGAAGATTGGCGAAGCCGATGCTGTACTTGCTGCCGTTTTTCGGAGGCGTCACTTTCGACGCGTCGGCGGCCATGGCCTTGAGAGCCTCGGCCGAAAGCATATTGCCGTCGAACTTCGCGGGATCGAACCCGTGGAAATCATCGGCATGGGCAGCAGATGCGGCGAGGCAAGCGGCTGCGACCAGCAGTCTGGCGTGAGTTTTCATATCTATTCTCCTCCCAGCCCCTACCCTCCCCGGCAGCGGCGATAGCTGATGCAATCAGCGTTTCGGCAAATTCGATCGACTTGCCCTGACCTGATGACGGTACCATCGGCCCCACCTGTTGACACGACGCCAAAATCCACAAAAGTGATCATTTGCATACAAAAAATGATCCTAAAAAGGCGACGTCAAATGACGGAAAACTACTTCGTCTACATGCCTGACAACAGAATTTCTGCAGCATGGGGCTGCACCGCTGTCTCGACGGGCTATTCGGTCATTGCGCCGCACTCCAGTTACCCTCCGAGCCGTCATCCGGACGACCATCATTTCAGCTGGTCTCGAGGCCGCATCCTTCAGGCCTATCAGGTCGTGCTGATCAGCGCCGGCAGCGGGAAGCTCGAATTCGGCAACCTGCGCCGACAGGTGCGCGTCACGGAAGGATCGATTTTTCTCCTGTTCCCAGACGTGTGGCACAGGTTCGCGCCCGATCGGCGAACCGGCTGGACCGAGCACTGGATAGAGTGCCGGGGAACCGCTTTCGATTTTGCAGTGGATGCTGGCCTCCTGCATGTCGAACGCCCGCTCAACCCGGCGAGGGATGAGATCAATCATGTGTTCGCCGCCATCCATGACCTGGCGCGGCAGGATCCTGTGCTTCATCAGCTGGTGATATCCACGCTCGGGTTGCAGCTCCTTGCGCTGCTCTGCCGGCCGGACGATCTGGCAAGCGGCGCCGGCGCGCGCCTCGTCGATCGGGCGCGCATGATCCTGATGGAGCGCTGCGGAACTTCACAATCGGTCGAGGATCTCGCAGCAGAGATGGGGGTGAGCTACCCCTATTTTCGCCGGCTGTTTCGTGAGCAAACCGGGATGTCGGCGAAACAGTATCAAATGAACGTCCGCGTTCAGCGAGCACGCGACTTCCTGGTAAACACCGACAAATCCGTAAAAGAAATCGCCGGCCTTCTCGGCTTTCATTCCGCCTTCCATTTTTCCAGCCAATTCAAAAATGCGGTTGGCTGCGCACCGACGGAATATCGTAGGACCTCTGAGAATTGAGAGGTCTGCCGATCCGTGGCACCGCGCGACCCCAGACGTCGCTCAGTCCGTCTTCGACGTCAGGAACCAGCGGCAGCGTGCTTGATATGGTCCGACAAGGCTGCACGCCGTTTCGCGGCGTAGAAACGAGAGCGGCGGCGCGTCGGGCAATGGGAACCGCAGTTTTTGGAAGACCTCTTATTTCATTGAAAGCTAATTTGAACTTCGTTAGCTTCCTTTGCGGGAGGACTACAATGCAACACATTGATTCGATTACTGCCGAGCCTATCGCAGCGGCGAAGGTCTGGTGCATCGCGGACTTCTGCTCGCAGCACCGATTGGATGGCAAGGAGCAAGCCAAGCTTACTGCTTTATTCGGTGAGTTCGCGACCATCAGCGAACTCGTCCACAATGTAACGCGTAGATCAAGGTTAAGGTGAAGAGGCCGACCCGGCGAAACGGCTGACGTTCCATGCGCTCACCTGGCCGGCGGCACCAGCGAGCGTGCGATATCGATGATGTCGTCACGCGAGGTGGTCGGGTCTTCCCTGTTCCAGGCCATCACGATATGAGGCCCGTTGAAACGAACGCCCCGTCGATACACGGCCCGCCATCGCGCCGGCCACGCTGTTTTTGGCCCTCTCCACCCCGTTTGGCGCGGCTACCAATGTGCTACCACGGCCGCCAAGCAGACGCCTTTTTCCAAGGCCAAAAGTTCGCTAATTATGCAAGGAAATCAAAGTGGTGCCCAGGACCGGAATCGAACCAGTGACACGCGGATTTTCAATCCGCTGCTCTACCAACTGAGCTACCTGGGCTAACCTGCTTCCAATGGCTCCTTTCAAGAAAGGAACCATGGGGCCTTGGTTCACCCCGGAAGCGAGCGGGGTTATAGCATCTTGTTCGCCCATGGCAAGCGTCAAATGACTCTTTTTTGACGGTCTTGCCGGCTTTGCGGATTCATGAGGAAAAATAAGAGCTTCGCGGGTGGATTTCTCTAGTTTTCCTCATCCGGATAATCGGCCTTCGTCTCGTCGTCGGCAACCGGAATGGCATAGGCGCCGGTCAGCCAGCGGGAGAGATCGGCCTCTCGGCAGCGGTTGGAACAGAAGGGATAATGTTCGCGGTGGGAAGGTTTGCCGCATTCGGGGCAAGGGCGCGTCTTGCGCAGCGGTTCGACCTTGGCGGCCGCTTTCTTGTCTTCAGGCATATCGGTTCATCCTATGGGATTAGCCGTCGGGCTCAGCCCTCGGGCCACCGGCTATGCACATCGAAGCCCTCGCCGGTCAAAAGCAAAATGGTTTCATAAAGCGGCAGGCCGACGACATTGGTGTAGGAGCCCACCATCTTCTGTACGAAGGTGCCGGCGAGGCCCTGGATGCCGTAGGCGCCTGCCTTGCCGCGCCACTGGCCGGAGGCCAGGTAGTTCTCGATCTCGAAGCCGGAGAGACGCTTGAAGCGCACTTTGGTCTCGACGATCTTCTGACGGACCTTACGATCCGGGGTCACCAGGCAAACGCCGGTGTAGACCATATGGTTGCGTCCCGACAAGAGATGCAGCGAGTTCAACGCCTCGTCGGCGAACTCTGCCTTGCCGAGAATGCGCCGGCCGACAGCGACCACCGTATCGGCAGAGAGGATATAGCTGCCCTTCCAGGTGATATCGCTCTTGATGGCGGCAAGGGCTGCTTCCGCCTTCTCCGCCGAAAGCCTGCGGGCGAGCGAACGCGGGTGCTCCGACTTCTTCGGCGCCTCGTCGATATCCATCGGCATAAGGCGCGACGGCTCGATGCCGGCCTGGTTGAGCAGGTCGACGCGACGGGGCGAGCCCGAGGCCAGAATGAGCTTGTATTTCAGCGCCATGGAACCTCGACCATCGTCAGACGGGAGCAAAAACCCTTGCGGGGACCTTCGGGCAAACTTACTTGAAACGGTAGGTGATGCGGCCCTTGGTCAGATCGTAGGGCGTCATTTCCACAAGTACCTTGTCGCCGGCGAGAACGCGGATGCGGTTCTTGCGCATGCGGCCCGCGGTGTGGGCAATGATCTCGTGTTCGTTTTCGAGCTTCACGCGGAACGTCGCATTCGGCAGAAGTTCGGTGACGATTCCCGGGAATTCGAGGACTTCTTCTTTAGGCATATAAGTGTTTTCTTCCTGTGCGTTGAATAGGCAGCGCAGCGCGCGCCTTTAAAATTTGGGCGGAAACTACACAATCAACGCAGGTTTGTGAACCTCGTTGATCAGGCTTTCCTTTATTTGTTTTCACGCCGATTGCGCGGCAATGCCATTTCGTTTGAGTAGCCGGCTTTCGATGAGGCCGGCCAGGTGATCGCGGACCTCGCGGTAGCTCTCCAGAATCTGCTCGCGCGTTCCGATTGCAACCGTCGGATCCATGGTCGGCCAATAGACAACGTCGATCGCATTCGACCGCGTCAGCTCGAGTGCTGCATGGTGGGCCTGGGGCGACAACGTGATGATCAGATCGAAGTAATCATCCTCGAGCTCTTCCAGCGTCTGCGGCTGGCGGCGCCCAAGGGAAAGCCCGATCTCCTCGAGCACGGCATCTACGAAGGGATCGCGCTCGCCGGCGCGAACGCCGGCAGACCTGATATAGGTATTGGCCGGCAGAATGCTACGGGCGATCGCTTCGGCTATCGGCGAGCGGATGGCATTCATCCCGCACATGAAGAGGATGGCACCCGGCCGCTTTCCCTCCTCGACATCGGCGGCGCGCTCCATTGCCGTCATCCGCGCCAGTAGAGCACGCAGACCAGCGTGAAAAGGCGCCGGGCGGTATCGAAATCGACCTCTATCTTGCCGGCCAGCCTATCCTTCAGCGTCTGCGAGCCTTCATTGTGGATGCCGCGCCGGCCCATGTCGATCGCCTCGATGCGGCTCGGCGTCGACGAACGGATCGCTTCGTAATAGCTCTCGCAGATCATGAAGTAATCCTTGACGATCCGCCGGAAGGGCGTGAGCGACAGGATATGAGTGGCGACGCCGCCGCCCTCTTCAGTGGTGATGGCAAAAACCAGTTTCGAATCGACCAGCGAGATGTTCAGCCGGTAAGGTCCGCCGACATGGCCGAGCGGCTCGAACCTGTTCTCCTCGATCAAATCGAAGATGGCGACGGCGCGTTCATGCTCGACATCCGGCGTCGAACGGCCGATCGTATCGTCAAGAACGACGTCGCAAAGCCGGAATTCGCCCTTCGCCATGCCCTCACCTTTCGAGGTTGAGGCGGATCGCGACCGACCGCGCATGGGCATCGAGGCCTTCGGAGACAGCAAGGGCGATCGCCGCCGGGCCAAGGGTGCGGAGCTGCTGAGGCCCAAGGCGCAGGATCGAGGTGCGCTTGACGAAATCGAGCACCGAAAGGCCGGACGAGAAGCGCGCCGAACGCGCCGTCGGCAGCACATGGTTCGAACCGCCGACATAATCGCCGATCACCTCAGGCGTATGGGCGCCGATGAAGATCGCGCCGGCATTGCGGATGCCGTCGAGCAGCCGGTCCGGATCGGCGACGGCGAGCTCCAGATGCTCGGCAGCGATACGGTTTGCCAGCGGAATGGCCTGTTTCAGGTCGGAAACGAGGATGACTGCGCCGAAATCGCGCCAGCTTGCCGCCGCCGTCTCGGCGCGGTTCAGCGTCTTCAGCTGGCGTTCGACGGCCTGCTCCACCGCCTTGCCGAATGCGGCATCGTCGGTGATCAGGATCGCCTGGGAACTGACATCGTGCTCGGCCTGGGCCAAGAGGTCGGCTGCGATCCAATCCGGATTGTTGTCCTTGTCTGCAATGACAAGCACCTCGGAGGGGCCGGCGATCATGTCGATGCCGACGGTACCGAAGACATGGCGCTTGGCGGCGGCGACATAGGCATTGCCGGGGCCGGTGATCTTGGCGACCGGAGCGATCGTCTCGGTGCCATAGGCAAGAGCCGCGATCGCCTGGGCGCCGCCGACACGATAAATCTCCGTGACACCGACAAGCTTGGCGGCGGCAAGCACCGCCGGATTGACGGCGCCGCCGGTGGCAGGAACGGCGATGACGATGCGATCGACGCCGGCGACCTTGGCCGGCACCGCATTCATCAATACCGAGCTAGGATAGCTCGCGGTGCCGCCCGGAACATAGAGCCCGACCGCTTCGATCGCCGTCCAGCGCGAGCCGAGACCGACACCCATATCGTCCTCGTAGATATCGTCCTTCGGCAGCTGCCGGCGATGATGGGACTCGATGCGCAGTGCGGCGAGCTTCAGCGCCCCCAGCACTTCCGAAGGCACCGCATCGACGGCGGCGTCGATCTCTTCAGCTGTGACGCGCATCGGGACGGTGGCGTAATCGATGCCGTCGAATTTCAGCGAATATTCGGCCAGCGCCACATCGCCGCGGGCGCGCACGTCATCGATGATGGCGCGAACGACCACGTTCACATCCTCGGAGACTTCACGTTTCGTCGTCAGAAAGGCGGCAAAATGCTGCTCGAAACCTTCCGATGCCTGATCCAGCCAGATTGCCAAGGCCGATATTCCTTCTTAACTCGAAACTGCGATGTTCAAACTTTAGGGCGTCAAACACTCATTGTTTTATGCATGTCGTTATCCCGGAACCGCTGTACACTTCCGGGCGACATGCATTAGCGGTGGCGAGGCTTGGAGGAAGCCTCCCAGGCGCCGCCGATATCGGCCAGTTGGACCTCGATGCATTCGACATCGAGCGCAATCGAGGCGGTTCCCGACAGCGACAGCTCGACCGTGCCCTCCGGCCCCTCGCCCTTCTGCTCGAAGCGCAGCGCCAGCAGCGACAGCACCTCATCGCGTTTTCCACGATCGATGCCGAGCGAACGGACGGCAAGCACGCGCTTGAAGACCAAGGCAGCACGACGGCGCTCGAAACCCTTGCGCTTGCGCTCGGCACCTTCCCAGACGAAACGATTGGCGGCAAGCGCGAACTGCGCGCCGCGCGGCGACCAGTCGATGTCGCCGACCTTGAAGACGCTGTCCTGCATATGCGCGGACATGATCGCAAGATCCTCGTTATCGAGCGCAACAAGTTTCAGGTCTGTCATTCAGCCTCATCCCATAACCGGCCAAGGCCGGGCACCGCCGGAATGGCGATGCGTCAGACAAGGGAAATAAGGCGCGGCGACCAATTACGCAACCGGGATGAACGGTGCTTACTCGCTGATGCGCTCGACGATGGCGCCGCAGCGGGTCAGCTTCTCCTCGAGCCGCTCGAAACCGCGGTCGAGGTGATAGACGCGGGAGACCGTGGTTTCGCCCTCGGCGGCAAGGCCGGCGATGACGAGCGAGACGGAGGCGCGCAGATCGGTCGCCATGACAGGCGCGCCGCGCAGGCGTTGGACACCCTCGATCTTCGCCGTCTGGCCGGAGAGCGAGATCCTGGCGCCGAGGCGGGCAAGCTCCTGCACATGCATGAAACGGTTTTCGAAGATGGTCTCGGTGACATGCGAGACGCCGGAAGAACGGGTCATCAGCGCCATGAACTGCGCCTGCAGATCGGTCGGGAAGCCCGGGAAGGGATCGGTGACGATATCGACCGGCCTGATGCCGGCGCCGTTGCGCTTGACGCGCATGCCATTGTTGGTCGACGAGATTTCCGCACCGGCCCGGCGCAGCGTTTCCAGCGCGGTTTCGAGCAGCGCCACATCGGTATTTTCGAGCACGACGTCGCCGCCGGCCATGGCGACGGCCATCGCATAGGTGCCGGTCTCGATGCGATCCGGCAGGACGCGGTGGCGGGCGCCGGAGAGCGAGGTGACGCCTTCGATGGTGATCGTCGCGGTACCCGCGCCCGATATCTTGGCGCCCATGGCGTTCAGGCAGTTGGCGAGATCGACGACCTCAGGCTCGCGGGCGGCATTGCCGATGACCGTCGTGCCGCGGGCAAGCGTTGCCGCCATCATCACCACATGGGTGGCGCCGACGGAAACCTTCGGGAAGGTGTAGCGTGCGCCGATCAGGCCGCCGGCAGGCGCCTTGGCGTTGATATAACCGGCATCGATCTCCATGGTCGCGCCGAGCGCCGTCAGGCCTTCGATGAAGAGATCGACGGGGCGCGTGCCGATGGCACAGCCGCCCGGAAGCGAAACGCGGCAATGTCCTTCGCGCGCCAGCAGCGGGCCGATGACCCAGAAGGAAGCGCGCATCTTCGAGACCAGCTCATAGGATGCTGTGGTATCGACGATGGTGCGGCAGGTGAAATGGATCGTGCGCGAGTAGGAATCTTCCTGGCGCTCGCGGCGGCCGTTGACGGCGACATCGACGCCGTGATTGCCGAGGATGCGCATCAGCAGCTCGACATCGGCCAGATGCGGCACGTTTTCGAGCGTCAGCGTATCGCTGGTCAGAAGCGAGGCGATCATCAGCGGCAGTGCGGCATTCTTGGCGCCGGAAATCGGAATGATGCCATTCAGCTCATTACCGCCGACGATTCTGATACGATCCATGTGCGCTTACGGGCAGCGCCCGCCTTTCCTGAAAGTTCTGCCTTGGAATAAGGAGTGAGGTGTTTAGGGGATTTATCGACACGCTTCAATTCGCGACGGACGGAACATTACGATTCGTCCAATTTTGCGGCGGGCAGCCCATTTGTTTCATCGGCTTGGCCCGAACGGCGGGCGCGGACCTGCTGTTTGCGTCGCCCCAGATTTTCTCGGAGCTTTTCGGCGGCGCGCTCGCGGCGCAGTTTCGCCTGTGCCTCGATCGCCTGTTTGCGGCTCTGCTGGCCGGTTTCGGTCTTTTCATTCATGCGACAGGATTAGCCGAATTCGCGCCGATCCAAAAGGCCCTTGCATCTCAATCCACGCGAAGTTGGAATTTGCGGCTTGCGCTGGCCGCCAAGCTGTGGCAATAGCCCCCCGTTCTCGCGATTGAGCCACATGGCTCGCACGGGTACTGGTCCTGCTGCCGTAGCTCAGTGGTAGAGCACACCCTTGGTAAGGGTGAGGTCGGTGGTTCAATCCCACTCGGCAGCACCAGTTTTCCTCCACGCAAAGACACCCACTGCTCGAATTTTCGCGAGCTGCAAAATGTTCTGAAACTTATAGTGATTTGTGGATCAATAGTCCCGTCGCACACTGATCCAGACGCAGCTCAGAAAGCTCAGCGTTGAAAGCGTATGGATGACATTGCAATCGCTGTGCCCCCGCACCTAGCTAGCGGAATGCTTCGATATACTTTTTGATTATCTCGATCGCAGGCGAGAGCCACGGCGTCGAGCCTACCTTCACGGCTATGTCAAAATACGAGATGGCTGCCTTTAAAACGATCGCCGCTGCTGCCACTCCGAAAGCTTTTTTAATGTGGCCGGCAGCAGATTTCGCGGAGCCTTCCAATATATCGCTACAATAACGGGCAACGGAAAGCGCCATTCCTTCGATCACCGATATCAAAGCGTAAACTGCCTTTTTGGAGGTTCGTCGAGGCTCATGAACGAGTCCGAGCAAAAACTCGAGCGACTTAGGTACGTTGGTGTCAACATCATTGGTCTGCCGGGACAGTTCGGCAGCGAGATTGTCAACTGTGTCGCTAAGGCTAGGAATGTCACTGTCATCGACGGAGGTTTCAGTGGCATTCGCTGAGAATCTATTCCATTCCTCGAATTGGGAAACATACATGTGCATCTTCAAGTATTGGGCACGAAAAGCGCCGACAAGATGGGCGGACAATTCGCCGGCTCTGTCGAACGATTCTGCCATCTGCAGGCACTCGATGTTCACCAATCCGAGTTTGATTACGTTCTCGCCGGAAGATGTTAGCGTTGAAAGGGTTCGAAAAATCTCTATCAGCCGATAATCCGCATTAGATTGAACCAACGCCTCGTCAAGACGGCGTGCATCGTTGATCAAAACCTCAAGTGCCGCTGCTGCATTGGCGCGATCAGGAGCAGAAACCGTTCCGGAACTGGGAACAGTAGTAAGCCGCCCATCGATAAAATCGAACATGACGGGACCCAGAGGAGGTTTCGTATGGCTATGCGGTCTGGCGTCACCTTCTGACGGCGTGTGCAACCTTCGATTTCTTTTGTTAAGGAGGTTATCGCAACGGGCCACGAGCTCGCTCGGATCAACCGGGCGGACGATATAGTCATTGATACCGAGATCGAGCGCACGGATCACCATGTTGTCGTCGCCTTGCTCGACAATGAGCAGGATCGGTAGGAAGCGTGTGCGCTCCAGCGAACGGAACTGCGAGCAGAGGCGGAGTGGATCGTAGTCGTTGAAATTGGCATTGACTACAACCAAATCGAACAGGTTCTCGGCCGCTTCGAAAAGTGCCGCCTGCGGATCGGAAATCGCCGTCACATCGGCTATGGGCTTTAGTGTCTCAATGATGCGTTCCTGCGAGTTGGCCCGTGCATCCACCACAAGAACGTTCGCTGAACTCGTTGCGTTACGCACAACTTGAGATCTGGTTTGACTTCCGGCTAACCGCAGCAGGCTTTTCACGCGGGAGATCAGTTGGAGATCGTTGACCGGCTTTGTCAGAAAGTCATCCGCACCGGCTTTCAGGCCACGGACGCGGTCTGCGGACTGATCGAGAGCAGTCACCATGATGACCGGAATGTGTGCCGTCTTTTGGTTGGCCTTCAACCGTTCGCACACCTCGAAGCCATCGAGCCCGGGCATCATGATATCGAGCAGAATGAGATCGACCTGATTTCGCTCGCAGATCGCTAGCGCCTCATAGCCGCTGGCGGCAGTCAGCACTTCGAAATATTCGGCGAGAAATCGCGCTTCGAGCAGCTTCAAATTTGCCGGTATATCGTCAACCACCAATATGCGTGCGGTCATTTCCCGGCCCCTCGACGTGTTGTCAATACAACTTATGGGTCCCGTCGGGTGCATTGACAAGAAGGCTATTGCCCTCATTCAAACTTATGGCGAGTATACTTTCGAGCCCGTGCTCTCAAGCGATCCGCAACAACGCATCGCCATCGGTCTCTACCTCTTCCGAAACACGTCATCATCGGGTGTTTCTCATCAAAGCCGTCCATCGTATCGCGTCACAGTCGAGGCGAAACTGCTCGCCGCGCCCTCGGCGACGATCCGCCCATTGCTGCTGGTGAAAATCACGCTAAAGTATTAACTATCGCAAAGTCTCCCCGGAGGAACTGGGAGATGCTACGCTTCGTTTCTGTCGACAATCGTGGAGGAGCGTCAATGGCAACTGAAAGATGGAACAGCCCGGTCAAGGTTGGTTTCGAAGGTGCGGATGCGCGAACGGTCAATGGTCCGTTCGATGCGCTGAAGTGCCTGGCGGATCTCTGGCCGAGTATGCGCGGGCTTCGTTATATCAAGGCCCGCAGCGCCTGCCGGGCAGCGCTCGATGGGCGCAAGAGCGTGGAAGAGGCAAGAGCCGAGTTTCTGGCCGCCGCCGAAGAGGCGAAGCTGAAGCTGCATTAGCAGTTCGAAGAATTTCGACCGATTATCGCCTTCTGGGCGCGGAAGCGTGCCGGAACGGGATAATCCTTTAATTTCGGTTTAACCCTGCAACAAGTGCGTGCCGGGTTTTGGTGCAGAGGGCGTTGCGCCTGATACAGGTGCATCACTAGAAGATGACCAGCCATCATGATGATGGTTAGAGGCTCGTCACCTCTGCGGAAACGCAGGCGAGCCTCGTCCGAGCAGGACCGCCTTTTTTCAGCAATCCGCGCCGCTCTCATTCTCGATCTCGACATAACCGACGCCGATGATCGTGCCGTCCGCCGCGCGGATGAAGGACGGGAGATAGTGCGGTTCTATCGGCTCGCAGGCGACGGTCCCGGTATATTCGCTGAGGGCGATCTGGTCCTTCGGCAAAGCGGAATAATTCGTGCCGGTTTCCAGCGAGGCATGGGCGGAGCCGGCAACGATACCGCAACCCACTATCAAGGTCGTTGCCCAGAGGCGAGGAAGCAACTGCATGAGAGTCTCCAGCGTTTAGGTCCGGCCTTTCAACACGCGAAAGAGCATTTTGGTTCCCTTCATGCATCGCAAAGAGATGAGCGCGAGCCGGCTAGCGTCGCAGCAAGCGAGCACGCACATAGCCCCGGCCGACGACGCCCTCGGCGATCTCGATCGCCCGCTCGACATCGCCCCGCCGGCGCACGAAACCTTCCAGGATGACATAGGAGCCCGATATGCTGACGGTGATTTCGCCGGCTTCGATATCGCCAGACGCATGAAGGGCGCCTTCCACCGAGGCCCGCGTCGCCGCATCGCTGTGGCCCTGCCGGCCGGGCTCGTCATGCCTCGTGAATGCTGGAAAGCCGAGCACCGTGAACGTTTCCTGATGTTGGTTGATGTCTGTTAACGCGACAGCGACGCATTTCGTTGCGCCCCCCGGAAAAGAAGAGCCTGCTCGACAGCGATACCTGCGCGGTGGCATGGCCTACCCTTGGCGAAAGACGCCGCGCTTTCCATATCTGGCGGCAGTCGAAAGAGGGATGACGACGATGAAAGTGCTTCTGCCCGCCTTGTTTGCCGGGGCCTTGTTTGCCGGGGCATTGCTTGCCGGCTGCTCCTCGGCCGATACGCCGGCGCTGGAACCCATTCCCGGCAGCATTACCTATGGCGGCCAGCCGCGAACGAAGCTCACCAAATCGCCGGTCGGCAGCGCCGTCTACAACCAGTTCTACAACGGGACGGGCCAGCGCGTGAAGGAAACCTCTATTCTTCAGCCGGACCGCAGCTTGAAGCTGGTGCGGCGCGAGATCGGTCCGGATTTCCCCGACTGAGATATTGCCAGCGCACCAGATCGCTTGACAGGGACGGCAATCGCGAACATTCAAGGAACATCTAATCCTTCCCCAGTGATTCTGCGGGAGCCCGACCGGACGGCTGGATGTATCTCGAAAAGCTCAATCCGCAGCAGCGCATGGCCGTCGAGCATGGCACGCTCATCGACGGCAGCCATATTGCCGGGCCGCTGCTGGTCATTGCCGGCGCCGGCTCCGGCAAGACGAATACTTTGGCGCATCGCGTCGCCCATCTCATCGTCAAAGGCGCCGATCCCCGCCGCATCCTTTTGATGACCTTCTCGCGCCGGGCAGCCGCCGAGATGGCGCGGCGCGTCGAGCGCATCTGCCGCGATGTGCTTGGTTCGAATGCCGGCGTCATGGCGGACGCGCTTTCCTGGTCCGGCACCTTCCACGGCATCGGCGCGCGGCTGCTGCGCGATTATGCCCAGCAGATCGGCCTCGACCCCGATTTCACCATTCACGACCGCGAAGACAGTGCCGATCTGATGAACCTGATCCGGCACGACCTCGGCTTCTCGAAGACGGAAAGCCGCTTTCCCACAAAGGGCACCTGCCTTGCCATCTATTCCAGGGCGGTGAATTCGGAAACCGCGCTGGACCTCGTGCTGCGCGACGTCTTTCCCTGGTGCGCGACGTGGGAGAAACAGCTGCGCGAACTTTTCGCCTGTTATGTCGAGGCCAAGCAGAGCCAGAACGTGCTCGATTACGACGATCTGCTGCTCTACTGGGCGCAGATGGTCGGCGAAGCGATGATTGCCGAGGATATCGGCAGCCGCTTCGACCATGTGCTGGTCGACGAATATCAGGACACCAACCGGCTGCAGGCCTCGATCCTGCTGGCGCTGAAGCCTCAAGGCCAGGGGCTGACGGTCGTCGGCGACGATGCGCAGTCGATCTATTCCTTCCGTGCCGCGACGGTGCGCAACATCCTCGATTTTCCCGCCGCCTTCAGCCCGGCCGCCAATATCGTCACGCTCGACCGCAACTACCGCTCGACGCAGCCGATCCTCGCGGCCGCCAACGCCGTCATCGATCTCGCCTCGGAGCGCTTCACCAAGAACCTCTGGACCGAGCGGCAATCGTCCGAGCGGCCGCGCCTCGTCACGGTGCGCGACGAGGCCGAGCAGGCGCGGTATATCACCGACATGGTTCTCGACAATCGCGAGGAAGGCCTCACGCTCAAGCAGCAGGCCGTGCTCTTCCGCGCCTCGCATCACAGCGGTTCGCTGGAGGTCGAGCTGACCCGGCGCAACATTCCCTTCGTCAAGTTCGGCGGGCTGAAGTTTCTCGACAGCGCGCATGTGAAGGACATACTGGCCGCCCTTCGCTTCGCGCAGAACCCGCGCGACCGGGTGGCGGGCTTCCGGCTGATGCAGATCCTGCCGGGCGTCGGGCCGTCGACCGCGCAGAAGACGCTCGATCTGATGGCCGAGGATGCAAGCCCGATTTCTGCTCTCGCTGCCATGCCGGCACCGCCGCGCTCCGGCGAGGACTGGACAATGTTCGTTTCGATGCTGCAGGAGCTGAAGACCGGCAAGGCCGGCTGGCCGGCAGAGATCGGCCTGGCACGGCAATGGTATGCGCCGCATCTGGAACGGCTGCACGAGGACGCAGCGACGCGGCAGGCAGACCTGCTGCAGCTCGAGCAGATCGCTAGCGGTTATGCCTCGCGCGAGCGCTTTCTGACCGAGCTCACCCTCGATCCGCCGGACGCGACCAGCGACCAGGCGGGCGTGCCGCTTCTCGATGAAGACTATCTCATCCTGTCGACGATCCATTCCGCCAAGGGCCAGGAATGGACGAGGGTGTTCATGCTGAACGTCGTCGACGGATGCATACCGAGCGATCTCGCCGTCGGCACCACCGCGGAAATCGAGGAGGAACGCCGGCTGCTCTACGTGGCGATGACGCGCGCCCGGGATGGTCTCGACCTCGTCGTGCCGCAACGCTTCTTCACTTACGGGCAGAATTCGCAGGGCGACCGGCATGTCTATGCCTCGCGCAGCCGCTTCATTCCCGCGACCCTGCTGCAGTTCTTCGAAGCGTGCAGCTGGCCGCAGGTGAAATCCGGCAGCGTCGCCCAGCAGCACGCGCGGCAGGTGCGCATCGATGTCGGCGCCCGCATGCGCGGCATGTGGCGATAACCGGATAGTGTTCAGAGTGAAAGCGGCGGCTCGGCCGGTTTCAGGAATTGCTCGACCCTAGCCACCTCCACAGCCTCGACTGATGCCGGCGACCATTGCGGATTGCGATCCTTATCGATGACGGCAGCGCGGATGCCCTCGAAGAAATCGGGATTATCAAGCATCTGCAGACAGGCGCCGAGTTCGCGGCCGAGGCATTCGGCAAGCGAGGCGCTGCGGCGGCCGGCTCTCAGTAGCCGCAAAGCGAGCTTCAGGCTGGTCGGCGAACGCGTCAGCAGCACCCGGCGCGTCTCGGCGGCGAATTCGCCTTCCTCCTCGGCAAGCGCTGCCAGGATCTCCTCGACGCTGTCGAACCGAAATGCGCGATCGATCATCGCCGCGTTCTGCCTGAGCCGGCTTTCTCCCTGAGGCTCGGAAAGCGCCTGCAGCACGGCATCGACATCGTCGGATGAGCTGGCGCGCGGCAGGCCGGAGAGAGCATCGATCACCTCGCCGAGCCGCGACGAGGCGATCTGAAGGTCGGCAAGGCGAGCGTGGATCGCATCGGCAGCACCGATATCAAGCCCTGTCAGACCGAGCCATGTCCCGGCTTCGCCTGGGCAACGCGGCAGCAGCCAGGTGGCACCGACATCCGGGACATAGCCGATGCCGGTTTCGGGCATGGCAAGCCGCGTGCGCTCGGTGACGATGCGGTGGCGGCCATGCGACGACAGGCCGACGCCGCCGCCCATGGTGATGCCGTCCATCAGCGCGACATAGGGTTTGGGATAGGCGGCAATCATATGGTTGAGGCGGAACTCCTCACGCCAGAAGCTTGCCGCCAGGCCATCCCCGGCGCGGGCGCTCTCATGCAGGGCGCGGATATCGCCGCCGGCACAGAAGCCGCGTTCGCCCTCTCCCATCGCCACGACGCTCGCCAACTCGGGATCACCGGCAAAGTCGTGAAGGGCCGCAGTGATCGCCCGGATCATCGGCAGGGTCAGGCTGTTCAGCGCCCGCGGCCGGTTGAGGCGGATGATAGCAGCAGTCCCTCGCCGCTCAATGATGACTTCGTCTGGCCGTTCGCCGTCCTGCATGGTTCACCTCAATTGTTACGACCATGAATAAACGACGACGTAGCTTCGCTCCAGTCGATTTAAGACCGGTGGGGAGATTGGCTCAGGCAGACAGCGAATTGCGGGCGGAGGCTGCGGCCTCGCACCTGAGAGCGTAATCGATGGCAAGTTCGAGCGGCAGCGGTCGCGAGAAATGATAGCCCTGCGCCAGACGAACGCCCATCGCCTTCAATCCCTCGGCAATCTCCTCGCTTTCGACGCCTTCGGCGACGGAGGCAATGCCGAGATTCTGGCAGAGATTGGCGACCGAGCGGGTGATGTTCATGCAGCGGGCGTCACGATCGAAATTCATCACGAAGGATTTGTCGATCTTCAGCTTATCGAAGCCGAGACGATGAATATGGCTGAGGCTCGAATAGCCGGCGCCGAAATCGTCGAGCGCGATCGAGATACCGGCGGCAGCATTGTGATCACCTGGTCGGCGGTGTCGAAATCGGAGCAGTGCGGTCTCGGTGATTTCGAATTCGATGCGCTTCGGATCAACGCCGGGAGCAGGTGATCATGGCAAGCAGCGCGATGATAAACGGGCTCCTGGATCAGAAGGACGCGGCGGCGAGTGCCCGGTGGATGCTGTGCAGGTCGTCGACATTCTTGTTCGACAGGAACAGTTCCCAATCGAGCGAGCTCTGGACGATGGTTTCCAGAGAATCGTATCTGGGCTTCCAGTCGAGTACCTGCCGGGCGAGCGAAGCGTCTGCGACGACGCTTGCCGAATCGCCGGCGCGCCGCGGCGCCATGTGGATCTTGAAGGAATGTCCGTGCAGGCGGGTGACCATGTTCAGCACGTCGAGCACGGAATAGCCGCTGCCATAACCGCAATTGGCAACGAGCGAGCCCTTGCCTCTGCGCAGGTGCTGCAGCGCTTTCAGATGTGCATCGACGAGATCGCCGACATGGATGTAGTCGCGCACGCCGGTGCCGTCATGGGTGGGATAGTCGATGCCGTAGACATTGACGCTGTCGCGCCTGCCGAGCGCTGCCTCGCAGGCGACCTTGATGAGGTGCGTGGCGCCTGAGGTCGACTGGCCGGCACGGTGGTGCGGGTCGGCGCCGGCGACGTTGAAATAGCGAAGCGCGACATAGTTGAAATCATAGGCGGCGGCGGCATCGCGCAGCATGAACTCGGTCATCAACTTCGACTGGCCGTAAGGATTTTCCGGATTGAGGGGGGCCGTCTCCTTCACCGGCAGGTCGGTCTTTTGCTGGCCGTAGACGGCCGCCGTCGAGGAGAAGACGAAGTTGCGGATACCGGCCTTGATCGACGCGCTCAGCAGCGCCCGGGTCTTGCCGGAATTGTTGTCGTAATAGGAGAGCGGATCGGCGACCGAGACCGGGACGACGGCGGAGCCGGCGAAATGGATGATCGCCTCGATGTCGTTTTCGATGAAGACCTTTTTCAATATATCGCGGTCGGCAACGTCGCCGAGATAGAAACGCGCCGCCGGCGCCACGGCCCAGCGAAAGCCTGTGGAGAGACGGTCGAGCACGACCACATCCTCGCCTGCATCCAGCAGCGCCCAAACCATGTGACTGCCGATATAACCGGCCCCGCCCGTCACCAAAACCGCCATGTCCCGCATCCCTGCTTTCGTTTTTTAGAAGCAGGGGCATCAGGCGCCGGTTTTTCTTTCCAATTTTCTTATCGCACGGCCTTTGGAAGGCCTTTGAACGGGTATGTTTGGAGTCGTGGTTAGAGGCCGATTTCGGGCTTTGCTAGAGTTTTATCAATCCGGCGATTTCGGCACAAAATCGGCTTGGCCGACGCTTCTCAGAGCTTGAGGATATAGTTGCAGAGGCGCTCGGCCGCGACCGCAACCTGCGTGGGGTCACGTAGGAAGCAGGCGCGCAGGAAGAGTTCGCCGCCCGGTCCGAAGGCTGTTCCGGGTGCAAGCCCGACGCCTGTCTTGTCGACGATGTCGAGCGCTGCCTTGCGGCTGTCGGCGACGCCGTCGATCTTCAGGAAAGCATAGATCGCGCCATCCGGTTTCAGCGTCTCGACGCGGTTCGTGGCAATTAGCGCATCGCAGAGGATATCGCGGGAGCGGGCCGCCTTGGCAATATTGGCAGCGACGAAATCGTCGCCTTGATCAAGGGCTGCGACGGCGCCCTTCTGCATGAACTGCGCCACCCCCGATGTCGAATACTGAATGAGGTTTTCGAGCACCTGGCCCATTTCAGGGGGCGCGACGATCCAGCCGACGCGCCAGCCGGTCATCGACCAGTTCTTCGAGAAGGAATTGACGAAGATGATCTTGTCGCCCTCGTCCATCACATCGAGGAAAGAGGGCGCGCGGCCGCCGGCAAAATAATAGCGGGCGTAGATTTCATCTGCCAGGATCCAGAGGTCATGCTTGCGGGCAAGCGCCAGGATATCGCCAAGATCCTGCTTCGTGGCCGTCCAGCCCGTCGGGTTCGACGGCGTGTTGATGAAGATGCCCTTGGTCTTCGGGGTGATCGCGGTTTCGATGCGGTTCAGATCGACCGCCCATTTGCCGCCTTCGAACTGCAGCTCGACACTCAGCGAGCACGCACCTGCTATCTCCAGGGCGGCAGCGATATTCGGCCAGGAAGGAGAGAGGTAAACCAGTTCGTCGCCCGGCGAGGTCAACGCCTGCACGGCGATCTGGATCGCCTGCATGCCGGAACCGGTGACGTAGAAATGCTCGACCGGAAGCCGGATTCCGAAATGTCTGTTGTAATAATCGGAAAGCGCCTGACGAAGCTCGGGAATGCCGCGCTGCCAGGTGTAGAAGGTCTCGCCGGCGGCAAGCGCCTCCATCGCCGCCCTGCTGATGAAATCGGGCGTCGGCAGATCACCCTCACCCACCCAGAGCGGCAGCAGGCCTTCGCGGCCACGGGCATAGTTGACGAGTTCGACGATCCCACTTTCGGGCGCCGCCAGGGCGCGCGGGCTGAGGCTGCTGACGATCGACATGCATATCTCCGGTTTCCGCCTTCATAGCGGACTTGCGCCGGCAAATCTCATGATATCCAGTGATGGCATATCGATTTTGGTGATGATTGAGCCCGGCCGGAGCGGACGGGATCAAGCCGTCGGGCGCGTGGCGAGAAGATCGCGGATTTCCGTCAGCAGTTGAACGTCTGCCGGCGGCGGTGGCAGCTCTTCCGGTGCAGCCTTTTCCTGGCGCTCGACCTGGGCACGCAGGGTGTTCACGCCCTTGACCATTAGAAAAATGATCCAGGCGAGAATGAGGAAGTTGATGAGCACGGTGAGGAAACTGCCATAGGCAAACACTGCTCCCTGGGCGCGGGCGGCGGCAAGCGTCGGCGCGTTGACGGCCGTCGAGAGTGGGAGAAAGTAATTCGAAAAATCGAAGCCGCCGAAAATGGCCCCGACGATCGGCATAATGAGGTCATCCACCAAAGATTTGACGATGCCGCCGAAGGCGCCGCCGATGATGACGCCGACGGCAAGATCCATGACATTGCCGCGGGCGATAAAGGCCTTGAACTCGTTGAGCATCGGATCCGTCTCCCTTCGATACAATCGTTTTTATTAGCTACATCTTCATTGCAATTAATCAATCGGCAATCGCAATTATCGGCAATACCTCCCCCGCGGTCTTTGACTTAAGGCCTATATGCCAGCAATTTTCAAAGCGCCTGAAATGACTTAAGCTGCCCACGTTGCGGGAGGTCCCGGCGTGTTTTCCGCCGGCGGAGGGTCAATGCTTCCAGGCTGGGTTATATTTGCGTCTGCCTTCGGCTATCTGCTCCTGCTTTTCGCCGTGGCAAGCTATGGCGACCGCAAGAACCGCAGCCAGGGCACGCTCGGCCTGGGCACGCTGGAAGGCGGATGGCCGGTGGTCTATGCGCTGAGCCTTGCCATCTACTGTACCTCCTGGACCTATTTCGGCAGCGTCGGGCTTGCGGCGCAGCGCGGCCTTGAATTTGCCGGCATCTATATCGGCCCGATCCTGGTCTTCACGCTCGGCATGCCGCTGCTTCGCCGCATCATCGAGCTCGCCAAGGCGGAGAAGCTCACCTCGGTCGCCGATTTCGTCGCGGCGCGCTACGGCAAGAACCCGACGGTCGCCACGATCGTCGCACTGATCTCGCTGATCGGCGCCATTCCTTATATCGCGCTGCAGCTCAAGGCGATCTCGAGCACCGTCAGCGCCATGGTCAATCCGTCCGATTACGGCATAGGCAGCGGCAATCTCTATTTCCTCGACCTGCCGCTCGCCGCGACGCTGGTGCTTGCCTGTTTCGCCATCATGTTCGGCACGCGGCATACGGATGCGACGGAGCATCAGGATGGCCTGATCCTCGCCGTCTCTATGGAATCAGTGGTCAAGCTCGTCGCCTTCCTGACAGCCGGCGTCTGCGTCGTCTGGTTTCTGTTCGACGGTCCGACTGATCTCTGGCGCAAGACCGTCGACAACGAGCTGGTCATGTCGGCGCTCAGCTACCATACGCCGATCAGCCGCTGGATCACCCTGATCATCTTGTCGGCCTTTGCGATTATCCTGCTGCCGCGGCAATTCCATGTGACGGTTGTCGAAAACCGAACTCCGAAACAGCTGAAACTCGCAGGTTTCCTGTTTCCCACCTATCTCATCGCCATCAATCTCTTCGTGCTGCCGGTGGCAATCGGCGGGCTCTTGACCTTCGGCGGCACCGGCAATGCCGATTTCTACATGCTGTCGCTGCCGCTTGCCGGCCAGATGCCCGTCATTTCGCTGATCATCTTCATCGGCGGTTTCTCCGCCGCAACGGCGATGGTCATCGTCGATTCCGTCGCACTGTCGATCATGGTGTCGAACGACATCATCATGCCGATCTTCCTCAGGCGCAAACTCGCCGGCCGCGCCGGCCAGCGCGACAATTTTGCCAAGACGCTGCTCAACATCCGCCGCAGCGCCATTTTCGCCGTGCTGCTGTTCGGTTATGCCTATTACCGCTCGACCGACAGCACCGCCGGCCTTGCCTCGATCGGCCTTCTTTCCTTTGCCGCGATCGCGCAAATCGCCCCAGCGCTTTTCGGCGGGCTGATCTGGCGGCGGGCGAATGCGCGCGGCGCGATCCTCGGGCTGACCTCCGGCTTCGTCATCTGGATCTACCTGCTGTTCCTGCCCTCGCTCGGCGGCCCCGATTATTCCTATGTGGCGAGCGCCGTGCTCGGCTTCATCTTTCCCGGGACCACGCTGTTCACCGCGCCCGACGCCGATCCGCTGGTCAATGCGACGGCGATGAGCCTGATGGTCAACAGCGCCTTTTTCGTCGTCGGCTCGCTCACCCGCAACGCCAAGCCGCTGGAGCGCATTCAGGCCGGCATCTTCGTCAAGCGGCATTCGCGTTCGCAATTTGCCACGCGCGGCTGGAAGACCCGCATCAGCGTCGGCGATCTCAAGGCAGCGATCTCGCGCTATCTCGGCGAAGAGCGCATGCAGCGCTCGCTCACGACCTACGAACAAAGCTCCGGCCGCAAGCTGGAAGACGAGCAGCCGGCCGATATGGCGCTCATCCACTTCAGCGAACAGCTGCTCGGCAGCGCCATCGGCTCGTCCTCGGCCCGGCTGGTGCTGTCATTGATCCTGCAGAAGATCGAGGATGCCTCTTCCGACACTGCCTGGCTGCTCGACCAGGCGAGCGAGGCGCTGCAATATAACCAGGACATGTTGCAGACGGCGCTTTCGCAGATGGACCAGGGCATTGCCGTCTTCGACAGTTCCAACCGGCTGACGATCTGGAACCGGCGTTTCCGGCAATTGCTGGATCTGCCGGAAAGTGCCGGCCAGGTCGGTTTTCCCTTGTCCGAAATCGTCACCACGCTCAGCCAGCGCGGCGACATCGCGCCCGGCGATCTCAGCCAGACGGTGCGGCATTTCCTGACGCTCGACAAACCTTTTTCGCTGGTGCTCGGCGGCGGCGAGCGGATCATCGAGGTGCGCTCCAATGCCATGCCCGACAAGGGCATCGTCGCCACCTTCACCGACATCACCCAGCGTGTCAGTGCCGACAGAGCACTGAAACAGGCGAATGAGACGCTGGAGCAGCGCGTTGCCGAACGTACGGCCGAGCTTACCCGCGTCAACCGTGAACTCGGCGAGGCGCGCGCCGCCGCCGACGAGGCGAATATCGGCAAGACACGCTTTTTCGCCGCCGCCGGCCACGATATTCTGCAGCCGCTCAACGCCGCCCGGCTCTATTCCTCGGCATTGGTCGAGCGCATGGCGCAATCCGACAACAGCCCGATCGTGCGCAACATCGATTCCGCGCTGGAATCGGTCGAAACCATTCTCGGCGCGGTGCTCGATATCTCCAGGCTCGATACCGGCGCCATGCGGCCGCGGCTCGCCTCCGTCGCGCTCTCCGACCTCTTGGAGCGTATCCAGACCGACTTTGCGCCGATCGCCCGCGAAAAGCAGCTGAAGCTGATGATCATGCCGACGTCGCTGCGCGTCCGCTCCGATCCCAACCTGCTTCGCCGGCTGGTGCAGAACCTGGTTTCCAACGCCATCAAATACACGATCACCGGCAAGGTGCTGGTCGGGGCGCGGCGGCGCGGCAACCAGGTGATCATCCAGGTGATCGATTCCGGCATCGGCATCCCGCCGTCGAAATTCCGCACCGTGTTCAAGGAGTTCGCGCGGCTGGACGAAGGCGCGAAGACCGCCTCCGGCCTCGGGCTCGGCCTGTCGATCGTCGATCGCATCGCCCGGGTGCTCAACCATCCGGTCGAGCTGCAGTCGACGCATGGCAAGGGCACGGAATTCCGGATCGCCATGCCGCTCGACGTCTCGCGTCCGGCCGCGGCCGCAGCAGCGGTTACGCCTGCCGACCGTCCCGGCCAGCCGCTCAGCGGGCTGAAGATCCTCTGCATCGACAACGAGCCGAAGATCCTCGAAGGCATGCGGCTCTTGATCAACGGCTGGGGCTGCGAGGTGGAGGCGCTCAATTGCCTCGCCGAGGTCACCACCGTCGATGGCCAGGAGGGACCGCCTGACATCGTCATCGCCGATTATCACCTCGGCGACGGCACCGGCATTGCCGCGATCCTGCATCTGCGCCGGCAATTCGGCGCCGATATCCCCGCTTTGCTGATCACAGCCGACCGCACGCCGGAGGTGCGCAGCGAGGCCGAGCGATACGGTATCGCCGTTCAGCACAAGCCGGTGCGGCCTGCGGCGCTGCGCGCCTATATCACCCAGATTTCCGGCCTCAAGCGCGCCGCCGCGGAGTAATACAAAACTCAGTCCGTCGCGTTCATGACACGCGCAACCAGATCACGCACGCGCCTTGTCGCCGGCACATCGCCAAACAGGATGCGGTATATGATCGGCGCCACGACCTGGTCCATGACGCGCTCGACATCCGGAAAGACCTCGCCGCGGACCTTTGCCCTCTCGGCGATGACGCCGATCTGTTGGCGGGTAAATTCAGCGCATTTGCAGGCGTTCGCGCCCGCCTGCGCCGCCAGCACGTCGCGGATCATCTCTCGGCCCGGCCCGGAGGACATTTCCTCGGCATATTGCTCGGCCCAGGCTTGAAGATCGGCCTTGCCGCTACCGGCATCGATCGGCTCCATATCCGGCCGCAGCCGATCGACGGCGACATCGGCAAGAAGCTCCTGCAGGTCGCCCCAGCGGCGATAGATGGTCGACGGCGTTACCCCCGCCTTGCCGGCAATCAGCGGGATCGTCACCTCGGCGCGGCTCATCTCGGCCATCAGCTCACGGACCGCCTTGTGCACCGATGCCTGAACCCGGGCGCTTCTGCCGCCCGGACGAAGATTCTCTTTCACTGTCATGCGTGCAACCCGACTTTCACTCCTTGACACCGATGGTTCAAAATCTTTGACTGACCTATTAATGCAAATAATTTGCTTTTATGAAATGTCCCCTCTACATAAGCTAACGCAACGGCTTAGCTTTAAGGGGCTTATATATGTTCGCCGCAGCCAAATCCACCGAGAATTCGCCGCGCCCCTCGATCGGCTTTCATGCGCTGACGCTCGCGACCTTTTTCGGCGCCTCCGCGGCGCCAACGCCGCTCTACCGGATCTATCAGGAAAACTTCTCCGTCTCGCCGGTGCTGATCACGGTGATCTTCGCGGTCTACGCCTTCGCGCTGCTGGCGGCGCTGCTGATCGCCGGTTCGATCTCCGACCATCTCGGCCGCAAGCCGGTGATCTTTTTCGCCCTCGTTCTCGAAATCGTCGCCATGGCGCTCTTCGTTGTCGCGAGCGGTCCCGGCTGGCTGATCGCGGCGCGGATCGTGCAGGGGCTGGCAACGGGGATCGCCGGCGCCTCGATCGGAGCGGCGCTCGTCGATGTCGACCGGGCAAAGGGACAGATCGTCAACTCGATCGCACCGCTTTGCGGCATGGCGGTGGGGGCAGTGGGCACCAGCGCCCTGATCCAATTTGGCCCCTTCCCGATGCATCTGGTCTATGCGCTGCTGCTTGCCGCCTTCACGCTGCAGGCGGCGGCCATCTGGCTGACAGGCGAGACCGGCGGCAGGCGGCCGGGCGCTCTCGGCTCACTGATACCGCGGGTCACCGTTCCCAAGCAGGTGAAGCGGCCGCTCTCGCTGGTGACGCCGATCAACATCGCCAACTGGACGCTTGCCGGCTTTTATCTCTCGCTGGTCCCGTCCTTGGTCGCCAGCACAACCGGCAGCCGCGCGCCGCTGACCGGCGGGGCCGTCGTCACCGCGCTGATGGTGAGCGGAGCAATCGCCGTCTATCTCCGGCGCAGCAAGACGGCCTCGGCCAATCTGGTTTTCGGCGTGTCGGCCAAAACGCTCGGCATCCTGACGGTCGTTGCCGGCGTGCATCTTGCCAATGTGCCGCTGCTGCTCGTCGGCACGATTTTTACCGGCGTCGGTTTCGGCACCAATTTCCTCGGGTCGATCGGCACTATCATGCCGCTTGCCAAGGCGGACGAGCGGGCCGGGCTGCTGTCGGCCTTCTACGTCCAGAGCTACCTCGCCTTCAGCCTGCCGGCGATCCTGGCCGGGTTCCTGGCGAAGTCAGCCGGTTACGCGCTGACGACGGATATCTATGCGACGGCGATCCTGCTTTTGATGGGCGTCGGAGTGATGAGCATTCGCGCCGACCGGCGGAAGGTCGCGGGGAGTGCTGCCTGACATTCCTCACGGTTTGAGATCGAGCAGCGCCCGGCCGCTGCCGTCCATGGCGAAGGGCACCGAGGCGTGCTGGTGGGCAACCAGCCATCGGCCATCCTGCTTGACGAGGCCGAGCGTCTGGCGGAACCACAGATCGACGGCGGCGCCGTTGGTCTTGGTCCCGGTCATGCGCGTGAGGCCGCTCCAGAAAGCGACATCCTCGCCAACCGTCAGTCTGGCATCGCGCACATCGCCGCCGATCGGGCCTTCCCAGGTATCGAACCAGGCCTGCAGGCCCGCCTCGTCCTTGCCGTAATAGACCAGCGGCGGCGCCAGCGAAAATTCGATCTCATCCTCGGTCTCGTAGGAAAGCGCATCCTTGGCATTTTTTTCGCCCAGCGCCTTGGCCCGCATCATCAGCATGGCGATGATCGCCTCTTCGTCGATCCTGGCATTCGCTTCGTCTTTCACAATCGTTCTCCTTCTGCGTTATGGACAGAGGACGAAGGGGAGGACGACGATCCGACATCGACTTCGAGCTGAGCATGATGTCGTCCGAAAACCGCTCACACTTTTCGGCATCATGCTCTAGAGATAACTCGTCACCGCCGGTTCGTTCCACCAGGCATCGTGCCTGCCGTCGGCATAACGGACCGGCAGTGCTGCCAGTTCCTCAGGGGTGATATCGTCGAGGCAGGCGATGTTGATCGAGACATAGGCGCCGCCGATCGCTTCGACATAACCGTCGCCATAGGCCGGCACACCGCAGGTGCGGCAGAAGCGGTGATGACCGCTCATGGTGTTGAACTGATAGTCGGAGGTTTCCGCCTGGTCGCACATCAGCCGGAAGTCCTCCGGCTTGACGTTGGCGCCCCAATAACGCCGCTTGGCGCAGATCGAGCAATTGCAGCGGCCGGTGCCCTCCTCGAGGTCCATGTCCACCTCGTAACGCACTTTGCCGCAATGGCAGCTTCCCTTGTAGGTTTTCTTCACGGCGCTTTCCTCCTTCGGCGTTGCCTTCAGTCTACTGATATGACAATATGTTGTCATTATGGATGAGATACAAAATCGACAACATGTTGTCAAACAAGATCGACCGGAGCGGACGATGGAGGGGGATGCCTTTTCCGCTTTCGCAATCACCGCCCTTCGCCTCGCCGGTCATCTGACGGCGGCGGGCGACCAGTTGGCAAAGCCGGCGGGACAGACGAGCGCGCGCTGGCAGGTGTTGGCCGCGGCACGACGCGGCGGCATGTCGGTGGCGCAGATCGCCCGCGCGCTCGGCCTCGCCCGCCAGGGCGTGCAGCGGCTTGCCGACGTGCTGGAAAGCGAAGGTCTGATCGCCTATGCCGACAACCCGCAGCACCAGCGCGCCAAGCTGGTGCGGCTGACGGCAGAAGGGGCGGCGCGGCTCGGTGTCATCGAGATCGCGCAAGCTGATTGGGCGGACGGGCTTGGCGCTGCGTTTACGTCAGCAGAACTCGATGCGGCGCGGGCGGTGATGGCGCGGGTCATGGAAATGCTGGAGGGTAGCGAGGCGGCAGGCGGTTGAGCGCGTTACCTGTCTTGCGAGGCTTGTTGTCGCCAGCGTCGAATTCAGTTTGGCGAAACGAAAGATTCTTTAAAGTCGTGCCGTGGCCGCCCCCCCTCTGCCCTGCCGGGCATCTCCCCCACAGGTGGGGAGATCGGCAAGAAGCCATGCCTCGCCCTCAATTTACGATTCATGTGACGGCCAGTTGGTTGGGGAAACCATCGCGCCCATCCAATCTCCCTCCTTGTGGGGGAGATGCCCGGCAGGGCAGAGGGGGGTGGCGCGGACGCATTTCTTGGGCACAACATCAGCCAAACACAAAAAAAGGCCGGGGTAACCCGACCTTCCCTGCTATCTCGACGAACCGTGCCGGTACATCCGTGGTCACGATCCGGAGATGATATTTAGAGCCCTGCTGCATATTTGCAGCAAGTCAAAGTGTTACAGCGTCCTTTGCGCGTCTAGAAGACGCGCGGCGCTGTAAAAGGCTCAGGCCGCCTGGAGGCGGTCTGCCGACATCTTGCCGGACTTGTTGTCGCGGACGAGCTCGTAAGACAGCTTCTGGCCATCCTTGAGATCGCGCATGCCAGCGCGTTCAACGGCAGAGATGTGGACGAAAACGTCGGCTGCGCCGTCATCCGGCTGAATGAAGCCGAAGCCCTTGGTTGCGTTGAACCACTTTACGGTACCTGTGCTCATGACGATATCCTTTTCGAATCGTTCATAGAAGAATGCAGCTCGGATAAATGCCAAGCGGCGATGAAAACCGATTTTGGAGGAAGTTCGCCAGGAACGACGCAAGGCCGTTTCAAAGTTCATCTAGCAAGATCGATGCGCGAATATGTAATCGGAAATTGTGTCCGTGACAAGGCCGCAGCAAGGGAAAGTCAAATTCAACCGGCGAGGGTGAAGTTGAATAATTCTTGAACGACGTACCGTGGGCCGCCCCCCTCTGGCCTGCCGGCCATCTCCTCCCCCACAGGTGGGGAGATTGGCCAGTAGCCTGCTCACCGGACCTCTTTAGCGTCTTGTCGTAACGGATAAGATGGGGGAAGCCGCAGCGCCCAGCCAATCTCCCTCCTTGTGGGGGAGATGCCCGGCAGGGCAGAGGGGGGTGGCCACGGCAGGGTGGTAAAGGCGGCCTAAGCCGCCTTCCCCACCTTCGCATAGGGGTCGAACCGACCGTAGAACGTCTCGCCCTTGGCGGCCATGTCCTTCAGCAGCGGCGTCGGCTTGAAGTGACTTCCGTAAGCATCAGCTAACTTTTCCGCCAATTCCACGAAAGCCTTCGCACCCATCCCGTCGATATAGCTCAGCGCCCCGCCGGTATAGGGCGCGAAGCCGAATCCGAGGATCGAGCCGACATCCGCCTCGCGCGGATCGGTGACGATACCTTCCTCGACCGTGCGGGCGGCTTCCAGCGCGATGGTGACGAGGAAACGTTGTTTGAGGACGTTGACGTCAACCTCATCCGCCGGCTTCTGCGGATAGAAGGTCTTGAGGTCTGGCCAGAGGGACTTCTTCGCCGGTTTCGGCGGGTAGTCGTAGAAGCCCTTGGAATTCTTGCGGCCGAAACGGCCCTCCTTTTCCACCATGCGGGAGATGAGTTCCATATGCCTGGGGTCGATGGCTTTTTCGCCGAGATCGGCGACCGTGGCCTTGAGGATCTTCAGCGAGAGGTCGATAGCGACCTCGTCGTTGAGCGCCAAGGGACCGACCGGCATGCCGGCCATCTTGGCGGCATTCTCGATCATGGCAGGCGGCACACCCTCGATCAGCATGTCGTAGCTTTCCGACATGTAGCGCAGCACGCAACGATTGACGAAGAAGCCGCGGGTGTCGTTGACGACGATCGGCGTCTTCTTGATGGCTGCAACATAGTCGAGAGCGACAGCCAGCGCTTTGTCGCCGGTGTCGCTTCCGAGGATGACCTCGGTCAGCATCATCTTCTCGACAGGCGAGAAGAAGTGGATGCCGATGAAATCCGCCGGGCGTTTCGAATTCTTGGCGAGACCTGAGATCGGCAGCGTCGAGGTGTTGGAGGCGAAGATCGCGCCTTCCGGCAGCACGGCTTCGACCGCCTCGATGACCGCTTTCTTCACCTCGCGATCCTCGAACACCGCCTCGATGACGAGATCGGCATTGGCGAGGTCGGCATAGTCTGCCGAGGGCGTGATGCGGGAGAGCAGTGCAGCCGCCTCGTCCTGCGTAAGACGCCCCTTACCGACAGAATCCTTGACCAGACCTTCGGAGACGATCTTGCCCTTGGTCGCTGCTTCGATGTCGCGATCAATCAGCGTCACGGGAATGCCGGCGGCGGCGGTGACATAAGCGATCGAGGCCCCCATGAAGCCGGCGCCGACGACGCCGACATGTTTCAGCTCGGTCTTCGCATGACCAGCCGGGCGGCGGGCGCCCTTGCCGAGCTCCTGCATGGAGATGAACAGCGAACGGATCATCGAGAAGGCTTCGCGGGTCTGCAGCACCTCGGTGAAATAACGCTGCTCGACCTTCAGACCCGTGTCGAACGGCACCTGCAGGCCTTCATAGACGCATTGCAGGATGGCAAGCGCTGCCGGATAATTGCCCGATGTTTCCCGGCGCAGGATCGCCGGAGCTGCCGGCCAGAGCTGGGCAGATGCCGGCGTCCAGATGCCGCCGCCGGGCGCCTTGAAGCCCTTCTCGTCCCAGGGGGCGACCGGCTTCAGGCCATCCTTGATCATCTGCTTGGCGGCGGGGATGAGCTGATCCGGCTCGACCACCTGGTGCACGAGGTTCATCGCCTTGGCGCGGGAGCCGGTCAGCGACTGGCCCGTCGTCATCATCTGCAGCGCATCCTGGGCATTCGCCAGCCGCGGCACACGCTGGGTGCCGCCGGCGCCGGGGAAGATACCGACCTTCACCTCGGGCAGTGCGATCTTGACGCTCTTGGCATTGGAGGCGACGCGGCCGTGGCAGGCGAGCGACAGTTCGAAAGCGCCGCCCATGCAGGTGCCATTGATGGCGGACACCCAGGGCTTGCCCGATGTTTCGAGCTTGCGGAACAGGCCACTCATGCGGCCGACCAGACCGAAGAGGTTCTGCACCGCCGTCTCTGGGCTCTTTGCCTTCTCCTCCTGGTAGGAACTGAACATCGACTTGATCATCGACAGATCAGCGCCGCCGGAGAAGGAGGACTTACCCGAGGTGAAGACGACGCCCTTGACGGCCGCATCGGCGGTCGTGGCGTCGATGATCGCGTCGAGTTCGACCATCACCTCCGCGGTGAAGACGTTCATCGATTTGCCGGGCATGTCCCAGGTGACGAGAGCGATGCCGTCGGCGTCGGTTTCGAGCGTGAAATTGGTGTAGGTCATTGGGTTTCCTCCCCGATCAGGCCGGCAAATGGCTGCGCTGCGCGTCTAAGGTCTTCGTCTTTTCGGTGACGACATCGCCGGTATGCTTGGTCTCAGACGGCTCGAAAAGCACGATCCAGCATTCCTCCTCGGCAACCGGATTATGCTCGACACCCCTCGGCACGACATGAAAATCGCCGGCGTTCAGATGCACATGCGGGCGGTCGCGATATTCGATGGTCAGCGCTCCCTTCCAGATGAGGAAGAGCTCGTCCTCGTCGCGGTGCGAATGCCAGGCGAGCTGACCCTTAACCTTGGCAAGCTTGACGCTCTGGCCGTTGAGATCGGCGATGACGCGGGGCGACCAGTGCTCACTGACCTCGGCATATTCGGTTTCGATCGTGCCGGTGTTGAAGCCCACCGTCAAACCCTCTCGATAACCGTTGCCGTGCCCATGCCGGCGCCGATGCAAAGCGTCACCAGCGCAGTGTTGAGGTCGCGGCGTTCAAGTTCATCCAGCACCGTGCCGAGGATCATAGCGCCGGTGGCGCCGAGCGGATGGCCCATGGCGATGGCGCCGCCATTGACGTTGATCCTGTCGTGATCGATGTCGAAGGCCTGCATGTAGCGCAGCACCACGGCAGCGAAGGCCTCGTTCAACTCGAAGAGGTCGATGTCGGCAAGGCTCATGCCTGATCGTATCAACAGTTTCTCGGTGACGTCGACAGGCCCGGTCAGCATCAGGGCCGGATCGGAGCCGATATTGGCGAAAGCCCTGATGCGGGCGCGCGGCTTTTTGCCCATGCTCTCACCGCCGGCTTTGGAGCCGAGCAGGACGACGCTGGCGCCATCGACGATGCCGGAGGAATTGCCGGCATGATGAACATAGTTGATGCGCTCGATCTCAGGATGGGCCTGGATGCCGACGGCCTCGAAGCCGCCCATCTCGCCGGGCATCTGGAAGGACGGATTGAGGGAGCCGAGCGCCTGCATGTCGGTGCCGGGGCGCATGTGTTCATCCTTTGCCAGGATCGTCAGGCCATTCTGATCCTTGACCGGGATGACCGACTTGTCGAACCAGCCCTTTTCCCAGGCATGGGCGGCACGCTTCTGGCTCTCGACCGCGTAAGCGTCGACATCGGTTCTGCTGAAGCCGTATTTGGTGGCGATCAGATCGGCCGAGACGCCCTGCGGCATGAAATAGGCCGGGAAATTTACCGACGGGTCCATGAACCAGGCGCCGCCGGACATGCCGAGGCCAACGCGCGACATGCTTTCGACGCCGCCGGCGATGACGATATCGTCGGCCCCTTGGGCGATCTTGCCGGCACCGAAATTGACGGCATCGAGGCCGGAGGCGCAGAAGCGGGAAATCTGCATGCCAGGCGCCTTCGTGGAGTAACCGGCTTCGAAGGCGGCGGCCTTGGGGATGACGGCGCCGGCATCCATGACCGGATCGACGCAGCCCATGATGATGTCGTCGACCGTTCCCGTATCGAGCCCATTGCGGTCGCGGATCGCCTCCAGCGTCTTTGCCGCAAGGCGGACGGAGGGCACCTCATGCAGGGCGCCGTCCTTCTTGCCGCGGCCGCGCGGCGTACGCACGTGGTCGTAAATGAAAACCTCGGTCATCGTCTCATCTCCCTGACGGCAATCTATCTTGCCTCAACTCTTGGAAGGAGGAGATAAGACCCCTCCCCAGCCCTCCCCACAAGGGGGAGGGAGAACCGGCTCAAAACGCTTCGGCGGCCAGTTCCATCATCGTGTCGGCGCCAGCCTCGATGCGGGCCTTGCGAAGCGCGGTTTCCGGCATGAGGCGTTCCATGAAGAAGCGGGCGGTGACCAGCTTGTTCTTCAGGTAATCCTCGCGAGCCGCATCGCCGGATGCAAGGCCATCCTCGGCGGCTTTGGCCATCTTCGCCCACATATAGCCGAGAATGACGAGGCCGAAGAGGTGCATGTAGTCGGTCGAGCCGGCGCCGGCATTATCGGGTTTGGCCATGGCGTTCTGCATGAACCACATGGTCGCGCCCTGGACGTCGTTCAAGCCCTTCTTGAGATGCTTGGTGAAGAAGGAGAGTTTTTCGTTGCTGCGGTTCTCCTCGCAGAAATCACCGATCTCCTTGAAGAGGGCCATGGCGGCGCGGCCGCCGTTCAAGGCGAGCTTGCGGCCAACGAGATCGAGCGCCTGGATGCCGTTGGCGCCTTCATAGATCATGGCGATGCGGGCATCGCGCACATACTGGCTCATGCCGTGCTCTTCGACATAGCCGTGGCCGCCGAAGACCTGCTGAGCCATGACGGCATGATCGAAGCCCTTATCTGTCATCACGCCCTTGAGGATCGGGGTGACGAGGCCGAGAATATCGTCGGCCGTCTGCCGCTCCTTCTCGTCGCTAGCGCGGTGGGCGATATCAGACCTGAGCGCGGTCCAGAGCAGGAAGGCGCGGCCGGCCTCGTTGAAAGCGCGGATGGTCATCAGCGTGCGGCGAATATCCGGATGGACGATGATCGGATCGGCCTTCTTGTCCGGCGCCTTGGGGCCGGACAGCGAACGGCCCTGGATGCGGTCGCGGGCATAGCTGGCGGCGTTCTGATAGGCGATCTCGGAAATGGCGATGCCCTGCAGGCCGACCATCAGGCGGGCCTCGTTCATCATCACGAACATGGCGTTGAGGCCGCGGTTTTCGGCGCCGATCAGAAAGCCGGTCGCCTCGTCGTAATTCATCACGCAGGTGGCGTTGGCGTGGATGCCCATCTTGTGCTCGATGGCGCCGCAGGAGACAGTGTTGCGGGCGCCGAGCACGCCGTCCTTGCCGACGAGGAATTTCGGAACGATGAAGAGCGAGATGCCCTTGGTGCCTTCGGGCGCACCCTCGATACGGGCCAGCACCAGATGGACGATATTGTCGGTCAGGTCGTGCTCGCCGGCGGAGATGAAGATTTTCTGGCCAGAGATCTTGTAGCTGCCGTCAGCCTGCGGCACCGCCTTGGTGCGCAGCATGCCGAGATCGGTGCCGCAATGCGGCTCGGTGAGGTTCATGGTGCCAGACCACGTGCCGTCCACCATCTTCGGCAGATAGGTGGCCTTCTGCTCGTCGGAACCGTGGACGAGGAGTGCCGCGATCGCGCCCTGCGTCAGGCCCGGATACATCATCAGCGACATGTTCGCGGCCGAAGTATATTCGCCGACGGCGGTATGCAGCGTATAGGGAAGCCCCTGCCCGCCGAATTCCTCCGGCACCGCAAGACCGATCCAGCCGCCGTCGCGATAGGCTTTATAGGCTTCCTTGAAGCCCTTCGGCGTCGAGACGCTGGCATCGTCGTGACGCGTGCAGCCTTCCTGGTCGCCGGAATAGTTCAACGGAAAGAGAGCTTCCTCGGCAACCCTTCCGGCCTCGCCGAGGATCGCTTCGATCATATCGGGGGTCGCGTCGGCAAAACCCGGCAGATTGTTGTAGCGCTCGAGACCCAGTACGTCGTTCAGGACGAAAAGCGTATCGTTCACCGGGGCCTTGTAGACTGGCATCTCTCAAATTCCTCCCATTCGACTGACCGGATCGCGCCGGCCTTGGGCACTGTCTTACAAAATATTGACGTTTGCGTAAACGTCAAATTCTGCGCTTGTGCCGTCTTTTCCTGAAAAAATTCGAGAGCACGAATCCGCGGCGATGAAGCACTGGCGGAGCAGACGCCATCTCATCTTCCTTGTCCATCGCAGAACGAAGTGTCGGCCGGGCAGTAGCGCAGGTCGTTCCGACGTCCTAAGTCTGTGGGACGATCCATCGAGGAAGACATCATGACCGACTTTCCCTATGAGAGCGCGCTGATTGTCGGCGCGGGCTACGGCATCAGCGCATCGCTTGCCCGGCAATTGTCGGCGCAGGGCGTCAAGGTCGGGCTCGCCGCCCGCAATGTCGAAAAACTCGAGGCGCTGGTCGATGAAACGGGCGCCAGCGCCTTTACCGCCGACGTCTCGCAGCCGGCGAGCGTCGCAGCACTGTTCGAAGAAGCCGCCGCCGCAATCGGCGGGCCTGACGTGGTGATCTTCAACGCCAGCGCGCGTCAGCGCGGCCCACTGGCCGAACTCGATCCCGCCGCGGTCGAGAAGGCGATTGCGACCACTGCTTTCGGCGGTTTCCTGGTGGTGCAGCAGGCGGCGCGACGGATGATCCCGCGCGGCCGCGGCGCCATCCTCATCACCGGCGCGTCGGCAAGCGTGAAGGGCTTTGCGCAATCGGCCCCCTTCGCGATGGGCAAGTTCGCGCTGCGCGGCCTTGCCCAGAGTGCCGCCCGCGAACTCGGGCCGATGGGCATCCATGTCGCGCATTTTGTCATCGACGGCGCGGTGCGCTCGCAGATCCGGCCGGACCGGGTGGAGAAGCCGGATGGCACGCTGCTGCCGGATGCGATCGCCCAGACCTATATCGATGTGCTTCGCCAGCACCGCAGCGCGTGGTCGCTGGAGGTGGAAGTTCGGCCCTGGACGGAGAGCTTCTGAGCCCTGCTGGCGGGCGGCTATCGCTACGAATACTACGATATTCCCGACACCGATCTCGGCCAGGTCTTCGTCTATGGCCCTAAAGGCGTGAAGATCGAGCTGCAATATCCAGGCCGGCCTGAGCGCGCGAGCGGCCATTCGATATGACGCGTTCGGGGGCAATTGCCGCCAAAAACGGCGTTTGGAACACAAACGTTAAAAAATTCCCATCGGCATTAACGGCTTGTTTACCACGTTTCGTGAAAGGTGCGGATTGAGCAGTAGTGATCCGCATCCTTTCCCCCGTCTCGCGTTCCCTTAGGATGCCGCTACATCGTTCAGCTTGAGGAAAGTCTAATTGACTATCGTCTTATGAATGGTGCGCTCAGGCCCGCGTAAAGCGGGCAGCAGACGAAAAGCCAACGATCGAGCTCTGACGAGGGGTCGAGCAGTCGAAGCGAGCAAGAAGATGAACGGATCGCGATCAAATCCTTCCCGACAGTCCGACAGGACCTCGCTCGATGCGCTGAACCGCACGATCGAAGGGCTGGAGGCGCGCATCGAAGGGCTGATGGGCAGCGGGCGCGAACAGCGGCCGCGCGCGGCAACGGCCGAGCGCGATCCTTATGCCGCTTCCCATGCTCCCCGGCCAGCAAAAGCCCTGCCCGAGCCACGGCCGGATCCGCTCGCCGAAATTCGTCAACGCCAGCGCGCGCTTGAAGCCGGCCGCGAACGGCCCTACGCACGCGAGCAGGCCCCGCAGCTTCGTGAACCCACGCCACGCGCCGCCGCCCCAGTGCCGGCACCGGCCTTGCGCGCCGGCGACGACACGATGACGGAGATCGCCCAGGCGCTCGTCAACCTGCGGCAGGACCTGAAGCGCGACATTTCCGAGGGCGTCACCCGCGAGATGAATGCGCTGCGCGCCGAGCTGCGCGAGATCAAGACAAATGCCGGAGACGGCCGTTTCGCCGACGACATGCGCGCCGATATGGGCCGCCTTGCCCAGAGCATCACTCAGCTGACCGGTCGCTCCGCCGCACCGGAGGCCACGGGCCTTCGTGAAGATTTCGAAGAGCTGCGCTCGCTGATGGACGGCCTGGCGCGCGAAGATTCGCTGCGCCATATGGAAAACCGCTGGGACGGCTTCGAAAACCGGCTTGCGGCGCTCGATACCGAGGGGCTGCAGGAAGAGCTCGTTTCGCTCGCCTATCGGCTCGATGATATCAAGCGCCATATCGGCGGCATGGGCGAGAGCCCGGCCGTTCGGGCGCTGGAAGACAAGCTGATCTCGATCGCCACGGCGATGGAGCATTTCGGCAACATGATCCAGCCGCACGACCGGGTCATGTCCGAGCAGTTCGCCGCCATGGACATCCGGCTCGACGAGATCAGCCGGGCGATTGCGGCAAGCGGGCGCACGGCCACTGCGAATGATCCGGGCCTGATGCAGCGGCTGGAAAGCCGGCTTGCGGCGCTCGCCGACCAGATCGACCTGATGAGCCATGATGCGGCCAGCCGCGTGAACCCGGCCGACGAGCTGGCGATGCGGCTGGAGGCGCTGACGGGACGCGTCGAGGAGCTGACGAAGGCGGAAGCGACGTCGCGGCTCGACGAACGGCTGGAACATCTATCCTATCTGCTGGAGCGCAAGCAGGAGACGGCGCCGCAGGCCGACCTCACCGGCACGCTTTCCGACATTTCCCGCAAGATCGACGCGCTTGAGAATGGCGCCGTCAACGACGTGCTGGCGCAGCGGCTCGACCATCTCGCCCGGCGCATCGACGAGATGGCCTATCAGCAGCAGGCGCCGGCCGCTGTGGCCGACGACAGCGCCTTCCTGCGTCTCGAAGGACGGCTGAGCGACATTGCCGCCCGGCTCGAAGAGAGCACATCGGCAGCGCCGACCGATCCGCGCGCACTGAAGAACCTCGAAGACCAGATCGCCAATCTCTCGGCGCTGATGAGCGCGCCGCGCGAAAGCGCCGTAATACCCCCCGAACTCGACCAGCGCATGGGCGCGATCGAAGACTATATGGCGACGAGCGATGAATATATCATCGAGGCGGCACGCCAGGCGGCAGAGGCCGTCGTCGAAGCCTATTCGCGCCATGGCGGTCCACAGGGTGTCATGCCCGCCGCCGACATGTCGGCGCTGACGGCGCTGGCCGAGGATCTGCGCCACCTCGAGGATCTCAGCCGCGACAGCGAGGAGCGTACGCACAAGACTTTCCAGGCGCTGCACGAGACGCTGGTGCATATCGCCGACCGCCTCGACGGCATGGGAGATCGCGGCCGGCCGGCCGCCCAGATGCCGATCGCCGACGTCGATTTCGATGTCGATCCCTATGCGCTGATGGTGGCCGAAGCCGACATGAACACGACGCCGGCCGCTGCCCCGACAGCGAAGGCTTCTCCTGTTATCCGTACGGCCGAGGTCGCAGCCGAAGCTGCCGCCCCGGCACAAGCCACCGCCCCGGCACAAACCAACGCCATGAGCGGAACGAGCGCGATCGCCATCGAAGCCGCGACCAGGACGACGGAGACAGCAGCGACATCGGCAGGGACACAGGCACCGGCAAAGGCCAGCCTGCTCGCCAACCTCGGCAAGCGGCTGCTGCCCGGCAAGAAGGCCGAGAGCCGGACGACCGAACGGCCGATGATCGACCCCGCGCCGTCGATCGATCCCACCGACGTGGTGCCGACGGATGCGGCAAACGAACTGCTCGAGCCGGGCTCGGGCGCGCCAGACGTGAAGAAGATCCTTGAACGGGTTCGCGCCAGCCAGAGTGCGGCGCGCGGCAAACCTGCCGGCGAAACCGATCGCGCCGATTATATCGCTGCTGCGCGCCGTGCGGCGCAGGCGGCCGCGATGGAGGTGGATGCCAATCCGAAGCAGGCAGCCGGCAAGGCCGAGAAGAAGGGCGCGAATGCCGACAAGGCCGGCAAGGCGTCTGACAAGACGGGCAAGACCAGCGCCTTTTCGCGCTACCGGCGGCCGATCCTGCTGGCGGTCGGCGCCGTGCTGCTCGCCATCATGGCCTTTCCGCTTGCCCGAACGCTGACAAGCGGCGAGCGCGCGCCGCAGCCGCCAGCAGAAGTCTCGGCGCTGACCGGCGCCGAAAATCCGTCGCCGGCCTTGCCTGACGCGACACCTGCCCAGCCGGATGCCGCCTCTCTCGGAACGACCGCTCCGGCAGCGGATGCCACGCCGCCAGCCGCCGAACAGGCGCGGCCGGAAGCAACCCCACCGATCGGCGGCGACCATCTGACCGACGAGACACCGCTTGACGGTGAAGGGGCAGCGACCTTTGCCGCTCCCGGTCCGTCCGGCGCGGCACAGGAAACATCGGGCTTCGTTCCGAACGCCCCGGCTGCGGCAGCACCCGCACCGGCCATCACCATTCCCGACACCGTCCAGCCGAAATCGCTTGCCGATGCGGCGAGCAGCGGCGATGTGCTGGCGCTGTTCGAGATCGGCGCGCGTTATTCCGACGGCCGCAACGGCATGACGGTCGATCAGAAGCAGGCGGCGAACTGGTACCAGCTTGCGGCCGATAAGGGCTTTGCGCCTGCGCAATACCGGCTCGGCAGCATGTACGAAAAGGGTAACGGCGTCGAACGCGACATCGCCAAGGCGAAGGGTTTTTACGAGCAGGCGGCCAACCAGGGCAATGCCAGCGCCATGCACAATCTTGCCGTCCTCTACGCCTCCGGCGCCCTCGGCCAGCAGGATTATGCGACGGCCGCCTCGTGGTTCACCAAGGCCGCGAACCTCGGCATCACCGACAGCCAGTTCAACCTGGCGATCCTCTGCGCGCGCGGCAACGGGGTTCCGGCGGATCTCGAAGAATCCTACAAATGGTTTGCGATCGCCGCCAAGGGCGGCGACAAGGATGCGGCGCAGAAGCGTGACGAAGTGGCCAAAGCCATGAAACCCGACCAACTCGAACGGGCGCGCGCCAAGGCCGATCTCTGGAAGGCGGAGCCAGTCGACCACCGCACGAACGCCATCGACATCCCCGACGAATGGGCCGGCACCGGCTTGAAGACGGCGAGCGTCGACATGAAGAAGGCGATCCGCAACATCCAGGCGATCCTCAACAATAACGGCTTCGACGCCGGCGTGCCGGATGGCGAAATGGGCGCGAAGACCGTGACCGCGATCAAGAACTTCCAGAAGTCCGTCGGCCAAGAGCCGGACGGCAAGGTGACCGACGCGACCGTGAAGGCGCTGCTCGAGCGCAACAAGCAGGGCAGCAAGGCAATCTGACGCCCGCGTCGCATCGACGCAGGATAGCCTCTTTATTCCGGGCGATGAAAAGTGCCTGGCGGCACTATGCCGCAAGGCTTTTTTCAATTTTGCCGTCGCCTGTCACAAAACCTGAAAAAAGCCGGATTATGCCCGGACATATCGATCCGCGCATCCGGCGAATCCTCTGCCACCGATCTCTCCGTCAATCTCTATGGCTTAATCACGGGGCCGATCGAAAGCCTCTGGCAACGATTTCACAGTATGGTGCGCATTCGAACGGGGACGTGACAAGAAACCGCCCGGCAGGGGCGGTCATCATTCGGGGTCGGCTGTGACAATCTATCTGCCCATCGCAGAATTGTCGGTGAACATCTTCATCATTCTCGGCATGGGGGCGGCCGTCGGATTCCTGTCTGGAATGTTCGGCGTCGGCGGCGGCTTTCTCATCACGCCGCTGTTGATCTTCTACAACATTCCCCCCGTCGTCGCCGTCGCGACCGGCGCCAACCAGGTCGTGGCGTCGTCGATATCGGGCGCGATCACGCATTTCCGGCGCGGCTCGCTCGACGTCAAGCTCGGCACGGTGCTGTTGGTCGGTGGCCTTGCGGGTGCGACGGTCGGCATCTGGATCTTCTCTTTACTGCGCGCCATCGGCCAGCTCGATCTCATCATCTCGCTGATGTATGTCATCTTCCTCGGCACCGTCGGCGGACTGATGCTGCTCGAAAGCGTCAATGCCATGCGGCGGGCAGCGCGCAACGAGCCGCCCGCACCGCGCAAGCCCGGTCACCAGCACTGGGTGCATAAGCTGCCGCTGAAGGTGCGCTTCAAGAAATCGAAGATCTTTCTCAGCGTCATTCCGATCGTCGCGCTCGGCTTTGCGATCGGCATCCTCACCTCGATCATGGGTGTCGGCGGCGGCTTCATCATGGTGCCGGCAATGATCTACCTGCTGCGTATCCCGACCAACGTCGTCGTCGGCACCTCGCTGTTCCAGATCATCTTTGTGACCGCCTATACGACGATCGTGCAGGCGGCGACGAACTTTTCCGTCGACATCGTGCTCGCCTTCATTCTGATGGTGGCGGGTGTCATCGGGGCACAATACGGCGTGCGCGTCGGCCAAAAACTGCGCGGCGAACAGCTGCGCGCCCTGCTCGGCCTGCTGGTGCTCGCCGTCGGCGTGCGTCTTGCGATCGCTCTGGTGGTGACGCCGACCGACGTCTATTCGGTGGTGATGGGAGTGGGCAATTGATGCGCCTGGCTGCCGCTGTCATCGCATTGCTTTGCCTGCTGCCGACCTCTGCCGGAGCGCAGTGGTTGCCGGGGCAAGCAACGGAAGCGGTGCGTGAAGGGTTGGAAATCGGCACCTCGACCAGCGAAATCGCCATCACCTCGGATTTCCACGGCGCGGATCTGACGATCTTCGGGGCGCTCTCGAATACCGACCAACTGCTGCTCGCCATAGGCCAATATGACGTGGTCGTGGTGCTGGAAGGCCCGCGCGAGGATGCGACGGTGCGCAGGAAGGAACGCGTCTTCGGCATTTGGGTGAACACCCGGTCGATGACCTTCGAAGCGGTGCCGCATTCCTATTCGATGTCGAGCTCGCGCATGATCGACGATCTGACGACACCGCTCGAGCTGACCGATCAGGGGATCGGCATCGACCACATTCCGCTGACGCCGGTCGGCTTCGTCGGCGACGGCAGCAATCTCGGCGAGTTCCGCGACGCCTTCCGGCGGCTGCAGCAGGGTGGCGGGCTCTACGACCGCAACCCGAGCGGCGTGCGGTTCGTTTCCTCCAACCTGTTCAAGGCGAGCCTGCGCTTGCCGGCAAATATTCCGAACGGCGTGCACACCGTGCGCGCCTACCTGTTCAAGAGCGGCCTTTTCGTCACCGAAAAATCGTTGCCGCTGCGGGTCATCAAGACCGGCATCGAGCAGACGATCACCGATGCGGCGCATGAGCAGCCGATCCTTTACGGCTTTGCGGCCGTACTGCTCGCCGTCATCACCGGCTGGGGTGCCAGCCTGATCTTCCGCAAGGACTGATCCACAGCCAAGGCGCTCAGGATTTCCTCCCGAAAATAGGCTCAGCAAGGCGCTGAGGACGAAGGCCTGCAGGAGCAGCTGCTTGCCCGAATGCTTTACTCCAAAAAAAACCGCTTGCATTTCGCTACCAGTCGGCCTAACTTTCAACCAGTTGTTAAACGCAACCAGTTTTGATGGATGGCAATTCTGAAGGAGGATGGAAATGAGAAAGCTTGTTGTCTGGAACCTGATGACGCTCGATGGTTACTTCGAAGGCACGAAGCCTTGGGATATCGACTTCCACAATTTCGCTTGGGGGCCCGAGCTGCAGCGCTATGCCGAACAGTTCGGGAACGAAAGCGATCTGCTGGTGTTTGGCCGAAAGACCTATGAGGGCATGGCCTCCTACTGGCCGACAGCCGAGGGCGAAGGCGAGATCAAAGCCTATATGAACGGCATCGCCAAGATCGCCGTGTCGCGGACGATGAGCGAGCCGGGCTGGAACAATGCCCGCGTCGTCAGCGATCCGATCCCCGAATTGACGCGGCTGAAGCAGGAGAACGGCAAGACGATCTTCATCTTCGGCAGCGCCGAGCTTGCCGACACTCTGCTGAAGGCGGGCCTTATCGACGAGATCAGGGTTTGCCTGGTGCCGGTGATCCTCGGCGGAGGCAATCCGCTTTTCAAACCGGCAGAGGGCCAGGTGCCGCTGAAGCTCATCGAATCCTCGACGACGGAAGGCGGCGCGATGATCCTGCGCTACGAGCCCGTCAAAGCGTAGTGGGATGCCGTCACGATGGTGAGATCCCTGGCCGCACAAGTAAGCGGCCGGGAAGTTCGCATTCGACTAAAAACCGGTTTTTAACATTTACGAGTTAGTAATCTCTCGGAAACGAGAGGTTTTGTCATGCGTACTCGTATCGTTCTGACGGCAGTGGGTCTCGCGCTGCTTGCCGGCTGCGCGACGGCTCCGAAGCAGACGAGGAACATCTGTGCCGTCTTCGACGAGCGCGACGGGCTTTTCTCCAGCTGGCAGAGTGCCGCCGAGCGGACGGAGAAGAAATACGGCGTGCCCGTGCCGATCCTGATGGCGACGATGTATACCGAATCCGGCTTCCAGCCCTATGCGCGACCGCCGCGCACCAAGCTGTTCGGCTTCATTCCCTGGTCCCGTCCTTCGACCGCCTACGGCTATTCGCAGGCGCTCGACGGGACCTGGGATCACTATCAGTCGCAGACGGGGAACTGGACGGCGCGACGGGCGAACTTCGCCGACGCGATCGATTTCATTGGTTGGTATCACTACCAGAACAGCGTGGAGACCGGCATTCCGCTGAACGATGCCTATAATCTTTATCTTGCCTATTATTCCGGTCCGACAGGGTACAAACGCGGCGACTGGCGCTCGAACGGGCAATTGCAGCAGACAGCGCAGAAGTTTGCGCGGATGGCAGGGACATATCAGCGGCAGTTGCAGGAGTGCGATTGAGGGTATTCAAGGGCGTGCCGTGTGGTACCCCCCTCTGCCCTGCCGGGCATCCCCCCCCACAGGTGGGGAGATTGGCTGGGCTCACTGGCTTCCCCAAACAACCAGCGTCACAGCCCGGTGAAACCTTGGAGGGACGCGAAGGTTTGGCCACTTGTGATCTCCCCACCTGTGGGGGAGATGCCCGGCAGGGCAGAGGGGGCGGACACGGCACGCCGTCCAAATATGAAGGGGCACTACCCCCACAAATTCCCGTACCTGACAGAATAAATCCGGTCCTTGCCGAGCAGATGCGCCACCAGCAAAGCCTTGTCGAACAGGCCCTTCATCGCCTGATGGCCGAGATCCAGACCGCCACTCATAACACCGAAGGCCGGCATCAGCAGGCGGGCGCCGTCGGTGGCAAAGCAGGGGCGGCGGACGGATTTCTCGCGGCGGCGCACGGTCGCCGACGGATGCAGGTGGCCGGCGATTTCGCCGCTCTGCAAACCGTTCTTCGGCTCGTGCCGGAAGGTCAGGCCGGCATAATGCATCTCGTCGGCAGATGTGCCCGGCAGATCGACGATGCCATCCGGATCATGGTTGCCATTGATCCAGATCCATTCGCGGCCGCGCGCCATCTCGACGATCAGGGCGCGAAAATTCTCCGGCAGGTGCTTGGAACCGATGCGGTCGTGGAAATTGTCGCCGAGCGAGATAACGAGCTTCGGGTTATAGCGGGAAATGACGGCGGCAAGGACGGTCAGCGTTGCCAGCGTATCGTAAGGCGGCAGCATCATGCCGCGGCGCGCAAAGGCTGCGCCCTTTTCCAGATGCAGGTCGGAGACGACGAGCAGGCCGGCATCCGGCAGATAGAGGGCGCCGAGCGGATCGCAGACGGCGGCAATGCCATGGACCGATGTCTCGATGCCCGGCATCGCGGCCAGTCCTGATATGTCGCGCGCCAGCGCCAGGCGGTTCATCACGGTCGTCATTCCCAAATCGTCGTCAGGCCTAAATCGTCGGGCCCTAATTCTCATCAGGCCCGATTTTCGTCAAGCGAGCGCTTCGGCGATCAGATCGTCCGCCGCTTCGGCCAGGAGTGCGTCATGGGCCTCGCCCGGCACCGCCTCGCGTCCGATTTCCAGCATCACCGGCACGGCGAGCGGAGAAATATGGTCGAGAGCGCGGTGGGTGATGTGGCCCCTGATTCGCCTCAGCATATCGCCAAGACGGCCAATGTCCAAAAGCCCCGTCGCCGCATCCTGCCGCGTCGCCTGCAAGAGGATGTGATCCGGCTCGTGGCTGCGCAGCACGTCGTAGATCAGATCGGCGGAGACGGTGATCTGGCGGCCGCTCTTTTCCTTGCCCGGATGGCGGCGTTCGATCAAGCCTGCAATCACGGCGCAATTGCGGAAGGTACGCTTCAACAGGAAGGATTCGTCCAGCCAGGCTTCGAGATCGTCGCCGAGCATGTCCTCGTCGAAGAGGTCGGAGAGATTGAGCCGGCCATTGCGGATCATCAGTCCCATATCCTCGAGGCCCCAGATGGCCAGCGAATAATCGGTGGCGACGAAACCGAGGGGCTTGGCGCCTATCCGCTCCAGCCGGCGGGTGAGCAGCATGCCGAGCGTCTGGTGGGCAAGACGGCCTTCGAAGGGATAAGCGACCATATAGGCGCGGCTGCCGCGCGGGAAGGTTTCGATCAGGAACTCGTCGCGCTTCGGCAGCATCGACTTGTCGTCCTGCAGCGACAGCCAGTCGCGCACCTGATCCGGCAGGTGGCGCCAGCGATCGGGATCGGCGATCATCGCCCGCACCTGCTCGGCGAGATAGGTCGACAGCGGAAACTTGCCGCCATTGTAGGAGGGGATCTTCGGATCGAGCGAAAAGGCCTGCGACGCCAGGCACTCATTTTCGCGGATGCCCTCGAAGCGCAGCACCTTGCCGGAGAAGACGAAGGTATCGCCCGGCGACAACTGCTCGAGGAAATATTCCTCGACCTTCCCCAGCGTGGCGCCGCCGCGGCCGATTCTACCGCCCTCGCCGCGCTTGACCATGCGGATATTCAGCATCGGGCTCTCGACGATCGTGCCGAGGTTGAGACGGTATTGCTGGGCGACTGCAGGGTTGGAGACGCGCCAGCGGCCCTCCGCTGTCTTGCGGATACGGGCGTAGCGGTCATAGGTGCGGAGCGCATAACCGCCGGTCGCGACGAAATCGACGACGCGCTCGAAGGTCTCCCAACTCAGATCGGCATAGGGCGAGGCGCTGATGACCTCATCGTAGAGTTCCAGCACGTCGAAAGGTTCGGCGCAGGCCATGCCGAGCACATGCTGGGCGAGCACATCGAGCGCGCCGCGGCCAACCGGCGGGGTGTCCTGCGCGCCAATATAATTGGCATCGAGGGCGGCCTGACACTCCATGACCTCGAAACGGTTGGCGGGCACGAGGATCGCCTTCGAGGGCTCGTCCATGCGGTGGTTGGCGCGGCCGATGCGCTGGGCAAGACGCGAGGCGCCCTTCGGCGCGCCGACATGAATGACGAGATCGACATCGCCCCAGTCGATTCCGAGATCGAGGGTGGAGGTGGCGACGACGGCGCGCAGCCGGTTTTCGGCCATCGCCGCCTCGACCTTGCGGCGCTGGGCGACGTCGAGGGAGCCGTGGTGGAGGGCGATCGGCAGGTTGTCGTCATTGATCGTCCAGAGCGCCTGGAAAAGCATTTCCGCCTGGCTGCGGGTGTTGACGAAGAGCAGCGTCGTGCGATGTTCGACGAGCTGGCGGTACACGTCGGGAATGGCATATCGGGCGGAATGGCCGGACCAGGGAATACGCTCCTCGGTCGACAGGATCGAGATATCGGGCTTGGCGCCGCCTTCGACGACGACGAGGCCGGCATGATGTTCGCTACCCTCTTCCTGGCCGACCAGCCACTTCTGCAGATCCATGGGCTCGGCGACGGTGGCGGACAGGCCGATCGTCTGGAGACCGGGGGCAAGGCGGCGCAGGCGGGCAAGGCCGAGCGATAGCATATGGCCGCGCTTGGACGTGACGAGCGAATGCAGCTCGTCGAGGACGATATATTTCAGATCCTTGAAGAAGCGCTCGGCCTCCCGGTTGGCCAGCAGCAGGGCGACCTGTTCGGGTGTCGTCAGCAGAATATCCGGAGGGTTGAGCTTCTGGCGCTGGCGCTTGGCGTTCGGCGTATCGCCGGTGCGGTTTTCGACGGTGACCGGCAGGCCCATCTCCTCGACCGGCTTCATCAGGTTGCGCTCGATATCGATGGCAAGCGCCTTCAGCGGCGAGACATAGAGCGTGTGGATGCCGGTGAAGGCGGAGCCGGGCGGGATCTTGCCGCGGCGGGTGAGATCGGTGAGCGAGGGCAGGAAACCGGCGAGCGTCTTGCCGGCGCCGGTCGGCGCAATCAGCAGCGTACTTTCGCCGGCCTCGGCGCGAGCAAGCAGCTCCAGCTGATGGACGCGCGCTCGCCAGCCCTTTTCCGCAAACCAGCGGGTAAAGGCGGCAGGCAGCAGGGCACGGGCTTCGGAATCGATCTGGTCCACGCCTGGAAGGTAGTGAAATGCAGGGGAAAAAGAAGAGCCGCGAGCCTTTACATGGCGATATAGCGGTCCTTGCGGTGGTTGATGGCGATCGTGAGGTTGAGAACGATCGCACCGAGCACCGAGCAGGCGATGATGAAGGGGCTTGCGACGAAGAAGGAGAGCGCCAGGATGATGCCGTCGAAGCCGAGTTGGACGAAGCCGGCGCGCCAGCCGAAGCGATCCTGGATATAGAGGGCGAGAATGCCGATGCCGCCGAGGCTGGCGCGGTGGCGGAAGAGCGCCAGCATGCCGGCGCCGATAACGAGGCCGCCGAAGAGCGCGCCGGCGATAGGATCGACATGCGCCATGCTGATGAATCCCGAGACGAATTCCGACAGGACCGAGGTGAGCGCGATGGCGGCGAAGGTCTTGATGGTAAAGGCGGCGCCCAAGCGGCGGAAGGCGAGATAATAGAACGGCAGGTTCACGGCAAAGAAGCAGAGGCCGAAGCTGAAGCCCGTCGCATAATGGGCGAGGAAGGCAAGGCCCGCCGTGCCGCCGGCAAGCAGCCCCGCGCCGGAGAGAAGCGTTACGCCGAGCACGGCGAGCATGCTGCCGGCGACGATGCCCTGGGCGTCGTCGAAGAGCGAGTGACGATCGGCGCTGGAATTCAGAAAGCCTGCGAAAGCGTTGGATGCCATGATGTTCCCCTGTCGGCGTTTCCGTCTTCTATCCGGGGTCAGGATAAAGGCAAGTGGCAAGCAGCGAGGGCACCTCTTGACATCAGGCATAATCGTGGATATTTTTTATCCATGAATTGAGGAGGCCGGGTGCATGAAGATGGGCGACGGGGTCGAGCAGGCCATTCACAGCGTTGCGATGCTTTCCGGCCTCTCCGAAGGCAGCGTGCTTTCGGCCGCCGCGCTGGCAGAATTCCACGGCGTCTCGACAAGCTATCTGCTGAAGCATCTGCAGGCGCTGTCGGGCGCCGGCATCCTCGATACCGTACCGGGGCCGAAGGGCGGATATCGGCTGGCAAAAGCGCCGAAGGAGATTTCGCTGCTCGACATCGTGCTCGCGGTCGAGGGGTCTGCACCGGCGTTCCGCTGCGCTGAAATCCGCCAGCGCGGACCGAACCCGGTCTCCGATCGCTTGTTCGCCCAGCCCTGCACCATCAACGCAGCGATGCTGAAAGCCGAACGGGTCTATCGCGCCGAACTCGCCAAGACGAGCCTGGCCGATATCGGCATCGAACTTGCCGCCGTCGACGACGGATCGATCGCAGCTAGAGGCTGCGCCTTCCTTGAAATCCATGAACGCAAGACGGCTCGTTGAGCCACAACAAAGGAGAAAGAGCATGCAACCACGCTTCAATTTCGCCAAAGCCGCTCCCGACGCCTACAAGGCAGTCGCCGCGCTCGAGCAATATGTCCAGTCCTCCGGGCTGGAGCGCCGCTTCATCCACCTGATCAAGCTGCGCGCTTCGCAGATCAACGGCTGCGCCTATTGTGTCGACATGCATGTGAAGGAAGCCCGCCACGATGGGCTCTCCGAACAATGGATCAACCTGATGTGCGTCTGGCGGGAATCGCCGGTCTATGATGCCCGCGAACGGGCGCTGCTCGGCTGGGTCGACGCAGTGACCAATATCGCCAAAACAGGCGCGCCGGATGCCGACTACGAGACGCTGAAGGCGCATTTTTCCGAGGAAGAAATGACGAAGATTACCGTGGCAATCGGCGCCATCAATGTCTGGAACCGGCTGGCCGTCGGCTTCCGCTCGCAACATCCGCTCGATGCGGTAGCGAAGGCAGCCTGAGGCCAATGCCATACCAGAGGTGAGCGGGAAACGGAGAGGTCGCTGCATGTCCTCTTCTCCCCTCGGGGAGAAGAGGGGATCGAGACGCTGCAGCATGTTCCTTCGCCCCGGTTGCGGGCGTCCGAAGGACGGGACGATACCCGCGGCTCGGCACGGTGACTGATGGCGAGGAATTCATCCTGGCAACCGACCCGAAAATCTCGGGTCGGTCGAATATCGGGTCACTCGTGATCCCTGGTGGCCCGTACGGCAACGGCGTCAAACCGATTGCCCGAGAGGTCGATGCTGTTGAACAGGTCGCGGACGACTTTCGCAATGTCTTCTGCGGAAGCGCCCTTGGCGTATTCTTCCTGCATACGGCGTCTCACAAGTTTTTCCAAATCTGACATAGTTCACCTCATCAAATCCGGCGCGAGATGAATTTGGCGCCGAGACCGATCACAGGCAAGTTACGTTTTGTTTAGAATGGCTTACCGTTTTGTAACGTTACAGCGCGATGTAGCGATCAGCACGGTGATTGATGGCGACGAAGAGGTTGAGGACGACGGCGCCGAGCACTGAATAGAAGACGACAGGCGGCGTGGTGACGAAGAAGGCGGCGGCGAGCACGCACATGTCGATGGCGAGCTGGACGAGGCCGGCGCGGATGCCGAAACGCTCCTGCAGGTAGATGCCGAGAATGCCCACGCCGCCGAGGCTGGCGCGGTGACGATAAAGCGCCAGCAGCCCGAAGCCGAGCAGCAGGCCGCCGAGAAGTGCCGCCCAGGCCGGATGAATGCTCGAAATGGACAAGAAGCGCGACTGCACATCAGCAAGCACCGACGTCAGGCCGATGGCGATGAAGGTCTTGATGGTGAAGGCCATGCCGAGTCGCTTCCAGGAGAGATAGAAGAACGGCAGGTTGAGCAGGAAGAAGGCGAGACCGAAATTGGCGCCGAAGGCATAATGCAGGAGGAAGGCCACGCCGGCCGTGCTGCCGGTCAGAAGGCCGGCGCTGGCGAGCACATAAAGGCCGAGCGCCGCAACGAGGCTGCCGGAGAATATGCCCTGCACGTCTTCGATCGGAGTGTGGCGCGTCGCAGTCGTATTCCAAAAACCAAGGGCATTGATGAGCTGTGTCATGTCGCCAGTCTCCACGGCAGACGAGTTTAAGAACGCGCTTGAGAAGGCCCGGGCGCGACGGAATTTTGGATCATGAAAGGAGCCCGAGCGCCTCGGCGTAATATTGCCGGGCGCTCTGCCGATGCGATGCAGTATCAGGTTTTTCGGCCTTCCGATCAAGCGAAATAGGTAAGCAATGCTGACCTATAAAAACATCGCAAGAAATGTTCGCTTACGCGGGTTTTTGCGTAAGGAATAGAATGCCGGAAACAGGTTTTCCGCCATCTTTGCGAATGACCGATTTGACGATCTTGAGAATTTGGAAGCCATGACGGGCGAGAAGCGTCCTGACATAGGCTTCCGAATGGGCATAACGCAGCGACGGAGCGAGATGGAAGCCTTCGCCATCACCCGCATCCTCGACGGAAAAGGCGATATCGGCGCCTGATGCAGCGAGTTCTCCGACGATGGCAAAGACGCTTTCGAGATTGCCGAGATACATCAGCACATCGGCTGCCGTCACCAGGTCGGCGCGATGGCGCGCGGCACCGGCAAAGAAGCCGGAGAGATCGGGCGTGAGCGAGAGATCGGCCTGGGCGAGACTGTCATAGACTTGTTTATCGGCGGCCTTGGCCAGCATGTTCTGCGAGAGGTCGAAGCCTTCGAGGCGACCGACATTGGCGCGGATCTCCGAGCCGAGCAGGCCAGTGCCGCAGCCGAGATCGACGGCGTGTTCGTAGCGCCTGCCGGTGGAGGCGATGAGCGCTGCAAGCTTCTGCGGGACGCTGTAGTCGAGCTTTTCGACAAGCGCTGATTCGAAACGGTCGGCATAGTCGTCGAAGAGGCGCTCGACATAGCGGCTCGGCGGCAGGTCAGGCGTGGCTGCGTCGCCGAGAAGGGCGAGCTTGAGGGCGGCGCCGTAAATGTCATCGGGACCGAGAGCAAGCGTCCTGCGATAGGCCTCGATCGCGGCCTCACCCCTGCCCGCCTTTTCCAGGTAGGTGGCGAGGCGATACCAGCCGGCGGCCCAGGCAGGCACGAGCTCGAGGGCCTGTTCCATCAGCTCGGCAGCCGCTTCCGGCTCGCCACCTTCTTCGAGCATCCTGGCATAATCGGCGCGGCGGTCGGCGATGACGTCGCCTGAGGAAAGCTGGTGAGGCTGCATCAATGGACCTTATTGGTTGGCCCGCATTTGGCGGCGGCCACAAAAAAACTCAAGTCCTATTTCAGAGGCGGAGCGGCCAATTCGGGAAAGGGCTTGCGGGCGCCGCGCCGCGACCTTATTCCAAGGGCAAACAGGAGATGGCTTATGTCCGATCAGGCGAACAGGTTCCTCGGCGATTCAATCGGCCGCACATTGATCAAGCTTATCGTGGTGTCGCTGATCGTCGGTTTCGTCATGACCATCTTCGGCCTGACGCCGTGGGCCATCATCGACGGCATACGCGATTTCATCCTGGAGATCTGGTACCGCGGCTTCTCGGCGCTTGGGCGCGTCGGCGACTATCTGATCCTCGGCGCGACGATCGTCATCCCGCTCTTCATCATCCTTCGTCTTTTCAGCTACCGCCGGTAACATGACATCCATCGATCTTTCCAGGCGCGGCCTGCTGCGCCTTTCCGGACTTGCGCTCGCTGCCGGCATCGCCGGCTGCACCACAACCCCGCGGATGGCCGGCACGCCGTCAAACGGCGAGGACGAGACGGCGAGCGTGCTGCCGCTCGTCAACCAGCTCAGGGCCAAAAACGGGCTGCCTCCGCTTGCCGTCGATCCGGCGGCGAGCACTGCCGCCTTGTTTCAGGCAAAACGCATGGCGAGCGCCGGCAAGATGACGCATCTCATGGGCATGACCGACAGTTTCGGCGCGCGCGTCAAGGCGAGCGGCGTGAGGTTGCCGGCAGCGGAAAACATCGCCTCCGGCCAGCAGAGCGTCGATGCCGTGGTGACGGCCTGGATCAACTCGCCGCATCACCTGGAAAACATGCTCGGACGTTATGGCGGCCTTGGCGTTGCTGTCGCCCATAACACATCTTCCAGGAACCTGCCCTATTGGGCCATGGTGCTTTCCAGCTAAGGTGATTCCGCCTGCAGCAGTTCAAAGTGTGCGGCGTGCTTTGCGCGTCTGAGAAAACGCGCGGCGCCGAAGCGGCGAGGCAGGCATGGATAGCAGAACCGACGACAATGCGCTGGCATTCGACGTGACGCACCTGATGGTGCTGTCGATTGCCATTCCGATGATGCTCGGCTTTCTGACGACGCCGCTGCTCGGGCTGACGAACACCGCCGTCGTCGGCCATATGGGCGACCCAGAAGCGCTTGCGGGACTGGCGATCGGCGCCATGCTCTTCGATCTCATCATGGGCAGTTTCAACTTCCTGCGCGCCTCGACGACAGGGCTGACGGCGCAGGCCTATGGCCGGCGAGACCAACACGAGCAGCAGGCGGTCTTTTCCCGGGCGATGATTTCGGCGCTCGGCTGCGGTCTGGCGCTGCTCTGCCTTTCGCCCCTGCTGATCACCGCCGGGCTGAGGCTGATGGGCGCGCATGGTCCGGTTGCCGAGGCGACCAGCACCTATTTTTCGATCCGCATCCTGGCAGCACCAGCGGCGCTGGCGAATTACGCCATCCTCGGTTTCGTGCTCGGGCGCGGCCAGGGCAGTATCGGGCTGCTGCTGCAGGCAATCATCAACGGCATCAACATTGTGCTTTCCATCTATCTCGGCCTGACGCTCGGCTGGGGTGTAGCCGGGGTCGCCTGGGGCACCATGGCTGGTGAAACAGCCGGCGCTCTCGCCGGGCTTTTCATCGTACTCAGCGGCTTTAACAAGGCCGAGCGGCCGGCATGGGCGGAGGTCTTTTCCCGGCACCGGCTGGCCGAGCTTTTCGCTCTCAACCGCGACATCCTGATCCGTACCTTCGTGCTGCTCGGCGCCTATACCGTCATGACGCGGATCGGCGCCAGCTTCGGCGCGGTGACGCTTGCCGCTAATGCCGTGCTGATGAATTTCTTTCTGCTGTCCGGCTATTATCTCGACGGGCTTGCCAATGCCGCCGAACAGATCGCCGGCAGGGCGATCGGCGCGCGCTACCGGCCGGCCTTCGACCGCGGGCTGAAGCTGACGATCTTGTGGTCCTTCGGGCTGGCGGCGATCGGCTCCGCCTTCTTCTTTCTCGCCGGCCCCTGGCTGATCTCGGTGCTGACGACCTCACCCGAGGTGAGGCAGGCAGCCGAAACCTATCTGCCCTGGGCGGCGGTGACGGGAGTGACGGGCGCACTCGCCTTCCTGATGGACGGGGTCTTCATCGGCGCCACATGGTCGGCCGACATGCGCAACCGGATGCTGATATCTTTTGCCGGCTATCTCCTGATGCTCGCGGTCTTCGTGCCGCTCTTCGGCAATCACGGCCTGTGGCTGGCGATGAACGCCTTCCTGCTCTTCCGCGGCTTCTTCCTGGCAATGCTGGTGAAGCCGCGGGCCGATCAGACCTTTCGCGCCGCCCAATAATCCAGACTGGTATCGCGCAGGTCGCGGATCGAGGCGGCCTTTTCGCGGTCCAGGAGTTTCGAGAGGCCGCGGATGATATCGCCGGCCAGGCCGGGGCCCTCATAGACCATGCAGGAATAGAGCTGGACGAGATCGGCGCCCGCCCGGACCTTCTCCAGCGCGGTTTCGGCCGAGGAAACGCCGCCGACGCCGATGATCGGCAGGGCCGGACCGACCCGCTTGCGCATCCTAGCGAGTACCGCCGTCGACCTTTCGAAAAGCGGCACGCCGGAGAGGCCACCCGCCTCCTTCGCCTGGCGCTGATCCTTAAGTCCGTCGCGCGACAGCGTGGTGTTGGAGACGATCAGGCCATCAAGCGCATGCGAAAGCACTTCCGCGGCGATATCGTCCATGCCTTCCTCGGTCAGATCAGGCGCGATCTTCAGAAAGACCGGGATCTTCCGCACGGATGTTCCCGCCATTTCGTCGCGCGCCGCAAGCACTGATGACAGCAGCACAGCAAGGCTTTCGCGCCCCTGCAGGTCGCGCAGGCCCGGCGTGTTCGGCGAGGAGATGTTGGCGGTGAAATAGCGCGCGACGGAATAAAAGCGCCGGATGCCGGCGACGTAATCGGCGATGCGGTCTTCGCTGTCCTTGTTGGCGCCGATATTGACGCCGATCATGCCACCGCCCCTCAGCGCGGCGAGGCGCCCGAAGGCGACATCATGGCCTTCATTGTTGAAACCGAGACGATTGATGACGCCTTCATCCTCGACCAGGCGGAAGATGCGCGGGCGCGGATTGCCGGATTGCGGCTTCGGCGTCACCGTGCCGATCTCGGTAAAGCCGAAGCCGAGCTTCAACAGCGCCTCCGGCACCTCGGCATTCTTGTCGTAGCCGGCGGCCATGCCGAGCGGATTTTCAAAGGCAAGGCCGGCAACAGTCAGGCGCAGGCGCGGATCGGGCGTCAGCTGGCAGGCGGGCACGAGGCCGGATTTCAAGGCGGCGATCGACATGCCGTGCGCAGTTTCCGGATCGAACAGGAAGAGACCCTTGCGGGCGAGACGCTTGAAGGGATCGATCATGGCTGCAGCTCCGGGAAGACATGGGCGCCGGCCTCGTCGAGCGGCAGCGGCGCCTCCCAGAGCACGGCGGCAAGCGGCAGATCGGCGTAGAGGTGCGGGAAAAGGTCGCCGCCGCGCGAGGGCTCGAAGACCAGCTTGTCGGCGAAGCGGCTGCCATCGACGGCAATCAGCAGCAGGCCGGACTGTCCGGCAAAATGCAGGGCGGCAGTCTGCTTCACCTGCTCCGCCGTCGAAAAATGGATGAAGCCGTCCTTGAGATCGATACCGGCGCCATGAAAAGTGCCGGTTTGTCTGGCTTGCTGCCAGAGCGTTTCCGTCACGATCTTGTAAAGGGTGGGTGTCAGGGTCATCATGGCCTCACGATAGGCTGTTCCTCGGTCACGAGGGCTTTGCCGGAAAGAGGCGGCGATGTCCACGCCCCGGTGCCGAAAACGGAACCGCTAAAAGCAAATTCCGGAGGATGAGACGATGAAGGCATTCGTTATCACGCTTGGCATATTTCTGACGCCGCTGGCGGCCGCGGCGGTCGAACCCGATGCGGGCCGGTTCCAGCTTGAGAAGAGCGGCGACCATTTCGTCCGGCTCGACCGGCAGACCGGGGCAATGTCGATCTGCCAGGACAAGGACGGCGCCCTCGTCTGCCGCATGGCGGCCGACGAGCGGGCAGCCTATGAGGACGAACTCGACCGGCTGGCGAAGCGGGTGACGGCGCTCGAACAAGGTGGCGTCATCCAGCGCGCGCTGCCGAGCGATGCCGAGGTCGACCGTTCCATCAGCATCATGGAGCGGATGATGAAGAGTTTCATGGGGATGGTGAAGGAGTTCCAGGCCGAGGAAAACACCAATCCCCTTCCGCGGAAGACCTGATCTGATATAGTCACTATGAGCAAGCTGGCGTGCAACGCGGAGGGGCGGAGGCACATGCCGGCATGATCGGGCTCTTGGGAGGGAGTTTTCGATGCAGGAACAGACCATCATCATTGCGGACGATCATCCGCTTTTCCGTGACGCGCTGCGCCAGGCGGTGATCGGCATGGAAGGCCGGCAGTCGATCGTCGAGGCCGGCGATTTCGCCGCCGCGCGCCGGGCCGCCGGCGCCCATGCGGATGCCGACCTGATGCTGCTCGATCTCGCCATGCCCGGGGTCAGCGGCTTTTCCGGCCTGATGGCGCTGCGCTCCGAATTCGCCAGCCTGCCGATCGTCATCGTCTCGGCAACCGACGATGCGACGACCATCCGCCGGGCGCTGGAACTCGGTGCCTCCGGCTTCATTTCCAAATCCTCCGGCATCGAGGATATTCGCCGCAGCATCCAGACGGTGCTTGCCGGCGATATCGCCACGCCGGAAAGCTATCGCGAAGGGCAGGAGCAGGATCCCGATGTCGCCGACCTGATCCGCCGCCTGCATACGCTGACGCCGCAGCAGAGCCGGGTGCTGACCATGCTCGGCGAAGGGCTGCTGAACAAGCAGATCGCCTACGAACTCGGCGTCTCCGAGGCGACGATCAAGGCCCATGTCTCGGCGATCCTGTTGAAACTTGACGTCGACAGCCGGACGCAGGCCGTCATCCAGCTCGGCAAGATCAATATGGCGATGGTTGCCTGAGCGATACATTTCCCTTTGGAAACAGGATTTTATTCCTCTTTCATCTTTACTCAGACGGCACGGTCGATTAATATTGCGCCGGGTTGAAGCGCGGCGTTGAAATGAGCCGCGACGGAATCGCGCGCATGCTGTCACACGACCAGATCTGGGAAGCGCTCGACAGGCTTGCCGAACGGCACGACCTGACGCCATCGGGACTTGCGCGCCGCGCCGGCCTCGACCCGACCTCCTTCAACAAATCGAAACGGCTTTCTGCCGACGGTCGGCTGCGCTGGCCCTCGACGGAATCGATCGCCAAGGTGCTCGACGCCACGGGGGCGAGCATGGAACAGTTTATGGCCTTCATGCGGCCGGACGCCGGCTCTTCCGGACAGCGGGAAGGCGCATTTCCCCAGCAAGGCGGCTCTATTCCGCTACTCGGCTTCGCGCAGGCGGGCGCCGGCGGCTTCTTCGACGATGGCGGCTTTCCGGCCGGCCAGGGCTGGGACGTGGTGGAATTTCCGGCCGCCCCGGCACGGAAGGCAGGCGTCTATGCGCTGGAGGTGCAGGGCGAAAGCATGATGCCGCTCTACCGCGACGGCGACGTGCTGATCGTCGAGCCGGGGGCACAGGTGCGCCGCAACGACCGCGTCGTCGTGCGCACAAACGAGGGCGAGGTGATGGCCAAGGTGCTGCTGCGCCAGAGCCCGCGGTCGATCGAGCTGCTGTCTCTCAATCCCGAACATCCCAACCGCACCCTCGAGCTTTCCGACGTCGCCTGGATCGCCCGGATCATCTGGGCCAGCCAATAGGAAGATATTCCATGCGCCCTGCCGCCTTCATCACAGGTATCACGGGGATGGCGGTGGTAGCCGGCCTGCTGCTGGCAGGCGAAGCAAGGCTTGGCGGCGGCACGGCCGGCGAAGAGACGGCGTCCGCAGAAGAGGCGGCAACGGCAGCGGCAGATGCTGCTCCCGAACCCGGCGAACCCGCGGCGATGTCGGACGAGCGTGCCGAAATGATTGCTCGCTCAGTGGAACCGGCGACTCCGCCCTCCCCGAGGACAGGTGACGACGGGACACCCAAACCGGCCGATGCGCCGCAACGAGCGGAGACGGCGGCCGAGGAAACGTCAAGCCCGGCTACGGCAAAGGCGATGGAGCTGGCGCGGCCGATGGTCGACAATGCCGGCATTCTTTCCTTCGGCGAGCGCCGGCTTCAACTTGCCGGCATCGTGCCGACGCCGGTCGACAGGATATGCGGGCCGGCGGGCCGGCAGTGGCCCTGCGGCATGATGGCGAAGACGGCGCTGCGCCTATTGTTGCGCAACCGAAGCGTCAGCTGCGATCTCGAGGCAGCGGAATGGAAGGAAACAGTAACGGCTGCCTGCCGGCTCGGCACAGAGGATCTCGGCTCATGGCTCGCCGAAAACGGCTGGGCGGAAGCAGCAGTGGGTTCGCCGCTTGCGGAGATCGCCGAGACGGCCAGGCAGGCGGGAAAAGGCCTCTACGGCGATGATCCGCGCCGCAATTAAACCGGCAGCCACGACAGGGGTCGGACACCCCCGGATCGGGCCGATCCCTTGTAATGGCTGTCGCCAATTCCTAATCTGGGCTGACCGAAAAAGGAATCAGAGATGAACAAGCCGCTTTCCGCCCATGACGCGCTGATCTACGTGATGGTGATGGCATCCGCCGTCGACAGCACGATGAACGACAGGGAGATGACAAGGATCGGCCAACTGATCGGATTCCTGCCGGTTTTCCGGGATTTCGACGACGACAAGTTGATTGCGGTGGCGCGCGACTGCGCGGCGCTGCTGGCCGGGCCGGAAGGCCTCGACGTCGTTCTCGAAACCGTGCGCGATACCCTGCCCGCAAAGCTCTACGACACGGCCTATGCGCTGGCCGTCGAGGTGGCATCCGCCGATCTCTCGGTCAAGGCGGAGGAGTTGCGGCTGCTCAGCTTGCTGCGTGACCGGCTCGGCCTCGACAAGCTCACCTGCGCGGCGATCGAGCGCAGCGCAATTGCCCGGTTCCGCAAGGCCTGAAAGGCAAAGCATGTCGCGCAAAACTGTGAGGCAGTTTTGCGATAGCGGCTTCAATAGAGCCCGTAGGGGAAATAACGCAGATAAATTTCCTGGAGACGGCCGTTGCGCGACAGCGTGGCGAGCGCGTGGTCGATGGCTGATGTCAGCACGCTGTCCTTCTGCCGCAGCATGATCGTCATGCCCTCGCCGAGGAAATGCTCGGAGAGATAGGGGCCGTCGAACAGCGCGCAGCATTTGGCGGATGCCGGCGAAGAGACCCAGAAGGAAAGCTGCAGCGCATCGGCAAAGACGGCATCGACCTTGCGGTCCTTGAGCGCCGCCAGCAGGGCGTCCTTCGTGTCGAACGGCTCGGCCTTGAGCGTGGGGAAAAAGGCTGCCAGCATCGACTCATGCACCGTTCCCCTGACGACACCGACCGGGTGGCTGGAAAGCGCGGCAGCGGTCTTTCCGTCGAGCGGCACGGCGAGATTGCGCACGAAGCGCGCCGGCAGCATCAGATAGGGTCTGGAGAAGACGAATTGCCGGCGCAGCTCCGGGGTCACGGCAAGACCGGCGATGACGGCATCGCCCTGTGAGGCGGCGAGCGCATCCCTGAGGTCGGCAAAGGGGAGCGCCTGGATCTGGCACTTGTCTGAAATCTCCAACTCGCTGCAGATCTCGCGGGCGAGGTCGACATTGAAACCGGAAAGCTTGCTGTTCTGATCGGTGAAATTGAAGGGCGGGAAATCGACCGACGTCAGGAAGCGCAGGCGCACCAGCGAGGAGAGATCGGGCCTCGCAAGGCGCTCGCGCGCGTCGAAGAGCAGCGGCAGCGAAGGTGCCGCCTGCTGGGCGGACGCGGCGCAACTTGAAAAAAGCGCGCCCAGCAACAGCCCGAACGCGAAAAAGCCCTTCAGAGTCACGGATGCGAGCTTGAATTGCATCATCTTGATCTTGGTCTCAGGTTAAGCGCGAAGCGTGCGGCGTCGGCAAGATGTATCAGAGTCATGCGTGGCAGGGAATATGTGTGGGAGTGAGGGAGCCGACGACGCGCGCGAACTCATAAGAGGACAAGTCAGCCCCTAAAAATCACTGTCATCCGCCACCCTCTGTTAGCGCGGAATTAAAGAATATCGCCTCTTATTTGTTGCGACGACATCGGACCCCGCCAGCCGATCGCATGATGCAAGCGTCAGCCCAAACGTAATCCCCAAACCGCGATATTGAAGCAGCGCTTTTTCTGCAACAATTGATTTCCAAAAGCACCGGGCGCGCGAGCACGCCCCGTCAACCGGATGACATTTCCATGCTGAAATATCTAAAAATCCGCACAAAAATCATATCGGTGGTGGCGCTCCTGGGGCTGATCACGATGGCGGGGCTGATCTATGTCATTTCCGAGTTCCGCCGAGCGGATGCCGCCTACAGCGCCTTCATCGATCATGAAGCGCAGGCCTCGATGCTGAGCGCGCGCGCCAGCGCATCGGCGGTGGCCTCGGTGCTGCAGGTAAGCCTGCTTGCCGACATGAAGCCCGATACGCCCGAATTCCAGACGGCGCTCGCCACACCGAGCAAGCTGCCGCAGGCGCGTGACCGCATGAAGCAGGTGCTGGCGCTGATGCCCAGCCGCAAGCCGGCGATCGATGAAATCCAGGCGGGCATCGATGAGATCGAAACGCTGGCGAACAAGATCATCGAACAGAGCAAAGCCAAAGACGGCGCCGGCGCCCAGGCGAATGTTGCCCTGATCAATGCAAAGCTTGATGCGCTGACGCCGAAGATGATTGCCAACAATGATGCGATGATGGCGATGCTCAACGATGGCGGCGACGCGCTCTCGGCCTCCGTCAACGAACGGATCATCTTCTGCCTCGTCCTGATCGGCATCGCCGTTCTCGCTGCCGTCGGCTTCAGCGTGGTCGTGGCCCAGATAGGCATCGCCGGTCCGATGATGCAGCTGCGCCAGCGCATGACGCGGCTTGCCGAGGGCGATACGACAAGCGATGTCAGCGGCCTCGACCGCGGCGACGAAGTCGGCCAGATGGCAAAGGCCGTTTCGGTCTTCCGCGACAATGCGATCGAGCGTGCCCGGATCGAAGCGCGCGCCGAAGCGGACCGCGACGTCAGCGACAGCGAACGCCGCGACCGCGAGGCGCAGAAGGCCCGCGAAGCATCGGAACTCGACCGCGCCGTCACCGCACTCGGCGACGGCCTGCGCCGCCTTGCCGCCGGCGATCTCGCCTCGCATATCGCCGAGCCCTTCGTCGCCCATCTCGATGCGCTGCGCGAGGATTTCAACAACTCGGTCGAAAAACTCAACGAAACCATGCATACGGTCGGCGCCAATGCCCGGGCGATCGGTGCCGGCGCCAACGAGATTCGTTCCTCTGCGGACCAGCTTTCCCAACGGACGGAACAACAATCGGCCTCCGTCGAACAAACGGCAGCGGCGCTCGAGGAGATCACCACGACGGTGCGCGACGCCGCCAAGCGGGCCGAGGAGGCAAGCCAGCTCGTCGCCCGCACCCGCCTCGGTGCCGAAAAATCCGGCGAAGTCGTCCGCAAGGCCGTCTCCGCCATGCAGCAGATCGAGAAGTCGTCGGGCGAGATCTCCAACATCATCGGCGTCATCGACGACATCGCCTTCCAGACCAATCTTTTGGCCTTGAATGCAGGCGTCGAAGCCGCCCGCGCCGGCGATGCCGGCAAGGGCTTTGCGGTCGTCGCCCAGGAAGTGCGCGAACTCGCCCAGCGCTCGGCCAAGGCCGCCAAGGAGATCAAGGCGCTGATCAGCACCTCCGGCTCGCATGTGCAGACCGGCGTCTCGCTGGTCGGCGAAACCGGCAAGGCGCTCGACGCGATCGTCCAGGAGGTGCAGGAGATCAACCAGCACGTCCACGCAATCGCCGAAGCCTCGCGCGAACAGTCGATCGGCCTGCAGGAGATCAACACCGCCGTCAACACCATGGACCAGGGCACGCAGCAGAATGCGGCGATGGTCGAAGAATCCACCGCCGCCAGCCACAACCTGGCGACGGAAGCTGCAGCGCTCAACAACCTGCTCGGCAAATTCAGGCTGACCGGCACCGGCGGCTTCACTGCCAGCGCGCCAATCGCCACAGCAGCACCACGCGCTGCCGTCCGCCCGGCAGCCAGGGCAGCCCCGATCCGCGTCGCCCGCGAAGGCACCGCCCGCCCAGCCGCCTCGCCGGCCCGCGCGCTCGGCCAGAAGATCGCCAACGCCTTCGGCGCCGGCAGCAGCAAGCCGTCAAGCCAGGATCCCGACTGGACGGAATTCTGAGCCGATCCTCGGCACGAGGCACGGCTGTCCGGTTCGCGCGGATTTCCTGCCCTCGCCCTGGCCTGCGAGGGGTCGGCGAAAAATGGAGAGGTCGCGGCATATCCCCTTCTCCCCTCGGGGAGAAGAGGGAACCGAGAGGGCGGCACTTTCCTTTTGGGGTGTCGCTAGCTCGGCCGCCAACCGATCTCGACGAGGATATTTCCGGGCGCCGTACAATAAAACAGCCAGCCGCCGCGCATGGCGGCCGGCGGACCGGACAAATCAGCACCGGCAGCAGCAAGCCCGGCATGGACCGCATCGACATCCGCCCTGGCAGGCAGGATGAAGCCGATGTGATAGGTCTGGCGCCCCATCTCCACCTGATCGGCGGTGCCGAATTTTGCGATTGCGTGGCTGAGGACGATTTCGAGGCCGGCATCGTCTTCCAGGATCGCCAGGCCGTTCTGGCCGCGCATATCCTTCAGCGTCAGGCAGAAATGGCGGATGAAGAAATCCGCCGTGGCAGCGATATCGGGTACGTGGAAATCGAGATGGTTCAGGCGCATGACAGTCTCCGTTCGAAAAAATCCCGGGACTGCCTTTTTGCCGTCTCCGCACGCCGCCGGGATCCCGCATCTTCATGCGGATCACGTCGCGGGTTCTCGTGCCAGGACACGGAGCAGAGCTTCCGTGAGAGCGCGCTTGACGCTCGAACGGAAGGGATCGGGCTTACCTCAACCGATCCTGCCTTTTTCGACGATGCCGATCTAGCAGACGGCACCGGTTTCGGCAATGGATGCGTCGGTGCACGACTGGAGGAATGGGATTCTCACCCTAATATCCATAGGTGGATGTCGCCCCGCCGGCCGCTCGATCACGTCGTCCCCCCGGCGACGCTTTCCCGAAGAATTGACGCGCGGCATGGGCATTCGTGTCGTGCGCCCTATCCGGCAAGGCATAGAGTGATATTATTCGCGGCATTGGGAGGGATGGATATGAAACCTGCAATCATCGGCCTCGTCGGCACGCTCGTTCTGACGGGATGCAGCACCGTCAGCTATAGCGGACCGGGCCTCGAACCCATCCCCGGCAGCATCACCTATAGTGGCCAGCCGCGCACCAAGCTCACCAAATCACCGCCCGGCTCCGCCTTCCCGCATGATTTCATCGACCAATACGGCCGGCAAGTGGAGGAAACCTACATCATCCAGCCCGACCGAAGCCTGATCATCGCGCATCGGCAATATAAGCCGATCCGGTTTTTTGGGGATTAAGGGTTGCTCGGCATGGCTTGCGGGAGCTGGAGCGGGTGAAGGGAATCGAACCCTCGTATTCAGCTTGGGAAGCTGCTGCTCTACCATTGAGCTACACCCGCGATGAAGCGAGATTTCCAACAGATGGGGGCCGCTGTCAAGTCGCGGCCGCCGGGAAGCCTCAGATGCGGAAGTGCTTCGAGAGTTTCAGGCCCTGGGCCTGGTAGTTCGAGCCGAGGCCGGAGCCGTAGAGGCTTGCGGGCCTTTCCTGCATGTGTTCGTAGACGAGGCGGCCGACGATCTGGCCGTCTTCGAGGATGAAGGGCACTTCGTGGCTGCGCACTTCGAGCACGGCGCGGCTGCCGCGTCCGCCGGCAGGCGCATGGCCGAAGCCCGGATCGAAGAAGCCGGCATAATGGACGCGGAATTCGCCGACCAGCGGATCGAAGGGGGTCATCTCGGCGGCATAATCCGGCGGCACGTGCACGGCCTCACGCGAGACGAGGATATAGAACTCGTCGGGATCGAGGATCAGCTCGTTGCGGCCGCGGCTGTGGAGCGGTTCCCAGAAATCGAAGAGGTCGTGCTCGGCCTTCTTGTCGACATCGACGACGGCGGTGTGATGTTTGCCGCGATAGCCGATCAGGCCGTCCTTGTCTCCGGCAAGGTCGATCGACAGCGCGATGCCGCCGCCCGAAACATTCGGCAGCTTGCTGGCGACCAGCGTTTCGCTTTCATGCAGCTTCAACAGTTCCGGCTCGCCGAGCAGGGCCTGGCCAACGCGGAAACGGATCTGCGACAGGCGCGAGCCGCGGCGCACGACGATCGGGAAGGTGCGCGGGCTGATTTCGAGATAGAGCGGGCCGGAATAGCCTGATGGGATCTTGTCGAATTCCTGGGCGTAATCGGTGATGACGCGGGTGAAGATATCCAGGCGCCCGGTCGAGCTTTTCGGGTTGGCCGAGGCCGACATGTCGGCCGGCAGCGCCAGGCTCTCCATCAGCGGCACGATGTAGACGCAGCCGGTTTCGAGCACCGCCCCCTCGGAGAGGTCGATCACGTGCAGGCTCAGCCGGTCGAGCTTGTCTGACACCAGATGCGAGGGGCCTGGCATGAAGCTGGCACGCACGCGAAACGCCTTGCCGCCCAAGCGCAGGTCAAGGCTTGCCGGCTGGATCTGGTCGCGGTCCAGCTCCCGTTCGGAGATCAGACGCCCCGTTTCGAACAGCGCGGAGATCGCGCGATCCGCCAGAATTCCCGTTTCGCGAGCCATCATGCCTCATCCATCATTTGCCGCCGACAAAACCAAACTCGGGGAATTGACGCAAGCAGCTAACAGCAGTATTGCAGAATTATCCCGTGGTGATTTGGCCGGTCGGCTTGCAGCCACGTTAAACAAGTGGCTAAAAAGACCGGGTTGAAACCGGTCTGCTTTTGCGACCGGTTTTTTTGTTATGTGAAGGTGATGGCATGAGCAAGACCTGGCGCCCGGCAACCCAACTCGTCCACGGTGGCACGCTGCGTTCGCAATATGGCGAGACGTCCGAGGCAATCTATCTCACCCAAGGCTTCGTCTACGAGACGTCGGAGGCGGCCGAAGCCCGCTTCAAGGGCGAGACGGAGGGCTTCATCTACGCCCGCTACGGCAGCCCCACCAACGACATGTTCGAAAAGCGCATGTGCATGCTCGAAGGCGCCGAAGACGCCCGCGCCACCGCTTCCGGCATGGCCGCCGTCACCGCGGCGATCCTCTGCCAGCTCAAGGCCGGCGACCATATCGTCGCTGCGCGTGCTCTGTTCGGTTCCTGCCGCTGGGTCGTCGAGACGCTGGCGCCGAAATACGGCATCGACTGCACGCTGATCGACGGCCGGGATCTGGCGAGCTGGGAAAAGGCGATCACGCCGAAGACCAAGGTGTTCTTCCTGGAAAGCCCGACCAATCCGACGCTCGAAGTGATCGATATTGCAGGCGTCGCCAAGCTCGCCAACCAGATCGGCGCCAAGGTCGTCGTCGACAACGTCTTCGCCACCCCGCTCTTCCAGAAACCTTTGGAACTCGGCGCCCATATCGTCGTCTATTCCGCCACCAAGCATATTGACGGCCAGGGCCGCTGCCTCGGCGGCGTCGTGCTTTCCGACAAGGAATGGATCGACGAGAACCTGCACGACTATTTCCGCCATACCGGCCCGGCGATGTCGCCGTTCAACGCCTGGACTTTGCTGAAGGGCATTGAGACGCTGCCGCTGCGCGTGCGCCAGCAGACCGAAAATGCCGCAAAGATCGCCGACTTCCTGGCCGAGCAGGGCAAGGTCGCCAAGGTGATCTATCCCGGCCGCAAGGACCACCCGCAGGCCGATATCATCGCCAAGCAGATGACCGGCGGCTCGACGCTGGTCGCCTTCGAGATGAAGGGCGGCAAGGATGCGGCCTTCGCGCTGCAGAACGCGCTCGAGATCATCAAGATCTCCAATAATCTCGGCGACAGCAAGAGCCTGATCACCCATCCGGCAACGACGACGCACAAGAACCTGACGGAAGAGGCCCGCGTCGAACTCGGCATTTCTCCGGGCACGGTCCGCCTTTCGGCCGGCATCGAGGATACCGACGACCTGATCGAGGATTTCGCGAAGGCGCTTGCCAAGGTCTCGGCCTGATCCAGATCCAGAGATAAGGCGGCCGGACCTGGAGTTCGGCCGTGCCGGATCTCACCAAGGTGAGACGGGGAACAAGTTCGTCCTCCGCGGCGTTCCGAAACGGAATTAACACTGACAATTAGGCTTAACGATCGAAAACCCTTCGGATCACAGCCATTTCAGCGATGATAATTGTTCCGTTTCTTGACGGACAGGGCCTCTTATAAGATACGGGTAACATATCTTGACTAAGGTGCAAGGCATGTATCGCGCCCTCACAAGAGAGATCGAAGTAGTCGTCGAGCCGTTCTATCTGGAGGAGCAATCCGATCCGGAAGACGATCGCTATGTCTGGGGTTACCGGATTGTCATCAGCAACAATTCGAGCATAGCCGTTCGGCTGGTCAATCGTTACTGGAACATCACCGACCAGAACGGTCAGGTGGACGAGGTGACCGGTCCCGGCGTCGTCGGCGAGCAACCGCGCCTTAGCCCCGGCGACACCTACGAATATTCCTCCGGCTGCCCGCTCGACACGCCCTCAGGGTTGATGTTCGGCCATTACCAGATGGAAACGGACGAAGGCGAGATGTTCGATGTCGACATCCCCGCTTTCTCGCTGGATTCGCCTGGGCTGCTGCGCGTGCTCAATTGAGCGCGTAGCGCCGACGTTGATATGCTTGCCGCAAGACTACGCGCGGCCGTGGATCTTCGGGTTGCCCAGTCATCAATCTACTAAAGCTCAAAAGGATCCGACGCCTGGGTGCCTGACTTTGCTTCAAACGGATCTTTTGATTGTGGCGGGGCCGGATGTTTTGCGACCGCATCGTTTACCGCCTTTTGGCAGGCGAGCAACTCATCCGCTGCCCTGGCGGAATCTTTCAAACCGAGGGCAACAATCTGCTTTCCTCTAAAGCTGGCGCGGAAACTCAGTTTACCAGCGAATTCCTCAATCAAGTCGGGATCCTTGAAATCAATCCATAATGATTTGAAGCCAGGGAGATCCAGACCTCTCGCATCAGCCGTCCGTTTAGACTGGTCGAACGAGAGTTCGATGGGATAATGCTTACCTTTCTCCAAGGATTTCCAATTTGGATTTCCGAGCAGAATGTAAAGAGGGTTGTCCTTTTTGCGGAAATTGAAGCCAAGACGAAAAATGGTGTCGTCATCAAAGGAAGTCAGAACAAAACAGCCATTGTCTAAAGTCGGGTCGACAGCCACGCTCCAGCCCCCGACCTCTTTCCAGGGGACTGTCCCGTCATCAGCCAAACTCATTCGTGGCATCGCAGCTATGAGCGCGAGTACAAAAAACAAAAGCCGCATCAATGCCCCATCCGCTTTCTTAGGCCACAACCAATGAAACAGAATAGGTGCACAGTGACTACGCAAAGTCGAGTCACCGTGCTGCATCATCGCTAATCTTTTATTGTTCGCGGTGCGTGTCCTTAACCAAGCCTATTCGGCCGGCTGAAGCTCGGTCGGCTCGAAGCGATAGGTGGTGGAGCAGAATTCGCAGGTGACTGCGATTTCGCCATTTTCCTGGCTGGCCTCGATCTCCTCGGCCGAAAAGCCCTTCAGCACGCCCTTGATCTTGTCCCGCGAGCAGCTGCAGCGGTCGAACACCGCGCGCGGTTCGTAGACGCGCACGCCGCGCTCGTGGAACAGGCGGAACAGCAGCCGCTCGGTGCCGACCAGCGGATCGGTGAGTTCATCGGCGTCGATGGTCTCGACCAGCGAACGGGCTTCGAGCCAGGCATCGTCCTCGCCATGCGGGCGGCTGCCGGTGTCGCCGTCGCCGCCGTGCAGATCCGGCTGGCGCATGCGCTCCGGCGCTTCCGGCAGGAACTGGGCGACGAGGCCGCCAGCCCGCCAACGATGGCGCGGCTTGCCGGCATCGTCGCGATCGAAGAGCTCGGCCGCGGCAAGACGGACGCGCGTCGGGATCTGTTCCGACTGGCGGAAATAGACGCCGGCAATTTCTTCCAGCGTAGTGCCGTCGAGCGCGACAATGCCTTGGTAGGGCTGGCTGAACTTGCCCTGGTCGATGGTGAAGGCGAGAATGCCTTTGCCGAGCAGTTGCTCCGGCTCGGTTTCGCCTGACTCGATCGCCTTGTTGAGCAGCGCCTGATCGAAACGGGCATAGGCGCGGACGTTTTCCGGCGTCGAGAAATCGGCGACGAGAAGATCGACCGGGCCGTCGCCCTTGGTCTGCACCGTGAACTTGCCGTCGAACTTCAGCGAGGTGCCGAGCAGCACCGTCAGCACGACGACTTCGGCAAGCAGCCGGGCAACGGGTGCGGGATAATGATGGCGCTCGAGGATCGCATCGAGCATAGGGCCGAGCTGGACGGCGCGGCCGCGCACATCCAGCCCCTCCACCTGGAAAGGGACGACATGGTCATCGCCGGCGAAATCGAACTGGCCGAGGGCGGCTGCAGCTTCTGCCATGGCTTTCACTCCTAGTTTCCGAGCGATGGGCCAGCGTGCCCTTCGCTCGCGCGGTCGCGAGTTTGTGACTCGCGACGTCCGATTATGGTTCAGATCGCGCCCAGGCACCAAGCAAGAATCGACTTCTGCGCATGAAGACGGTTTTCCGCCTCATCGAAGACTACGGATTGCGGACCGTCGATCACATCATCAGTCACTTCCTCACCGCGATGGGCGGGCAGGCAATGCATGAACAATGCATCATTGCCGGCTTTCGCCATCAAGGCCGCGTTGACCTGATAAGGCTGGAAGACATTGTGACCCCGGGCCCGATGTTCCTGATTCATGGAGACCCAGGTATCGGTCACCACGCAATCGACGCCGGCGACCGCACGGTCGGCATCATGGCAAAGCATGATTTCGGCGCCCTCATTGCGGGCCCAGTTCAGATAGTGATCCTTTGGCTCCGAGCCAAGGGGCACGGCCATGTTCATGCGATAGCCGAAACGCGCGGCACCCTCGACCAGCGAATGCAGCACATTGTTGCCGTCGCCGGTCCAGGCGATGGTCTTGCCCTTGATCGGGCCGCGATGCTCTTCGAAGGTCATGATATCGGCCATGATCTGGCAGGGATGGGTGTCATCCGTCAGCGCATTGATCACAGGCACGGTCGCATGCTGGGCAAGCTCCAGCAGCCTGGAATGCTCGGTGGTGCGGATCATGATCGCATCGACATAGCGCGACAGCACCTTGGCGGTGTCGCCGATCGTCTCGGCGCGGCCGAGCTGCATCTCGGTGCCGGACAGGAAGAGCGTTTCGCCGCCGAGCTGGCGCATGCCGACGTCGAAGGAGACGCGGGTGCGCGTCGACGGCTTCTCGAAGATCATCGCCAGCATCTTGCCCGCGAGCGGCTTGTCGCCCGTGCCTGCCTTGAAGGCCTGCTTGCGGGTGAGCGCATCGTTCATGATCGTTCTGAGATCGGCGGATGTGACCGCCGAAAGATCGAGGAAGTGTTTAGGGCTCATATCGTCTACTTACCTGTACCTGTGCTGCGCCCGAAGCGGCAATTTCTTCAAGCCGTCTTCTTGACCTTGGAAGCGCGGATGCTCTCGGCGGCGCGCTCGACGCGGGCAAGGCCCTCGCGGGCTTCCTCGGCGGTGACCACGAGCGGCGGAAGAAGGCGGATGACGTTGTCGCCGGCGGGCACGCCGAGCAGATGGGCGGCGCGGATCGCCTGCAGCAGTTCGGCTGAGGGAACGGCAGCCTTGATGCCGAGCAAAAGCCCCTCGCCGCGCACGTCTTCGATCACATCGGGATAACGATCCTTCAGCGAGGCGAGACCCTGGCGGAAGACGAGTGCTACGTCGCGCACCTGCTGGAGGAAGCCATCGGCAAGGATGATGTCGAGCACGGCGCTGCCGACGGCCATGGCAAGCGGATTGCCGCCATAGGTCGAGCCATGCGTACCGGCCTTCATGCCGGAGGCGGCCTCTGATGTGGCAAGGCAGGCGCCGAGCGGGAAACCGCCGCCGATGCCCTTGGCGACCGCCATGATGTCGGGTGTGATGCCCGACCATTCATGGGCGAAGAGCTTGCCGGTGCGGCCGACGCCGGTCTGGACCTCGTCGAGAATCAGCAGCAGGCCGTTGTCGTCGCAGAGCTGGCGAAGCGCCTTCATGAACTCAGGCGTGGCGGGACGGACGCCGCCCTCGCCCTGCACGGGCTCGATGAGGATGCCAGCCGTCGCCTCGGTGATCGCGGCGCGGACCGCTTCGATGTCGCCGAAAGCCACCTGATCGAAACCTGGCGCCTTGGGGCCGAAGCCTTCGAGATATTTCTCCTGGCCGCCGGCGGCGATCGTCGCCAGCGTCCGTCCGTGGAAGGCGCCTTCGAAGGTGATGATATGGAAGCGCTCGGGATGGCCCTTGGAAAACTGATAGCGGCGCGCCGTCTTGATCGCGCATTCGAGTGCCTCCGCACCCGAATTGGTGAAGAACACCTTATCGGCGAAGGTGGCGTCCGTCAGGCGTTTTGCCAGACGCTCCTGTCCGGGGATCTCATAGATGTTCGACAGGTGCCAGACCTTGTCGGCCTGCTCCTTGAGTGCACCGACCACATGCGGATTGCTGTGGCCGACGGACGTGACGGCGACGCCGGCGCCGAAATCGAGATATCGCTCGCCACTTTCGGTGATCAGCCATACGCCCTCGCCTCGCTCGAACCGCAGCGGGGCACGAGAATAGGTGTCATAAAGCGGCGCGGCTTCAGCCATGGCGCGATCTCCATCAAAGTTGCCGGGCAATGACTCCGGCTAAGGAAACCAAGCCCGAAAAATCAAAAATGCCGCCTTGCGGCGGCGAGTGGCACTATTTCCTTTTCGCGCTGCAATGTCAACAAAACGGCGCCCTTAGCGCATGCAGCAAGGGTGTACAGCGGCATTTTCAGTCATCAACAGGCATTATTGCAGAAATGACACGCAGGGGCAGCAAGTTGGGGAAAACTACGAATTCGATTCATCCGGATTCATGCGACTCTTGTCACGGAGTCAGCCTCACACTAGGTTAAAGATCAATTACTAGACTGCATGCGGCGGAACTAGTCACCAAAATTGATCAAGCGTTTCTTGTTTCGGAGCTCCCGGGACAACGGTGAGGGATTCTGCCATCACCAACGCAAAAGGTGGAGACAGGGCATGAACTGGACAGACGAGCGGGTCGAGAAACTCAAGAAGCTTTGGGCCGAAGGACTGAGCGCCAGCCAGATTGCTGCGCAGCTTGGCGGGGTCAGCAGAAACGCGGTCATCGGCAAGGTGCACCGACTGTGCCTTCCCGGCCGTGCCAAGGCCGGCGGCACCAACACTGCGGCGCGAACGCCGAAGCGCAACACATCGGCGCCGCGCGCGCCGAACTACGCCTCCCGGATCACGACCCGCACCGTCACCCGCCAGCAGGGCGCGACGATGCTGAAGGAAGAGATCGAGATCGAAACGATCGAGGAAATGGAATACGTGCCGAGAGGCAATGTGGTGGTGCCGATTTCGCGCCGCCTCGGCCTGACGGAACTGACCGAACGCACCTGCAAGTGGCCGGTCGGCGATCCGCTGAAGGACGACTTCCATTTCTGCGGCTGCGAATCCCCCGACAATTCGCCTTATTGCGGCTATCACCAGAAGCTCGCCTACCAGCCGGTCAACGAACGCCGCCGGGCAGCGGCGCGGGCCAGCTGAACGCGGGCAACCATCGCCAGAATGTGGAAAACGGGCCGAGAGGCCCGTTTTTTTATGCGAGTGGATGGGAGCGCTCGGGCATCCGGATTGCTGGTAAGGTGTCCTCCGTCATGCTCGGCCTTGTGCCGAGCATCTGACCACCCCTACTACTTTTACCAAAAATCCTTTATTTTCAGATGCTTAATTTGGCGTACGCAGATCCTCGGCACAAGGCCGAGGATGACGTCGCAGGTTTTGCCAGGGCTTTGTCAGCAGGCTCAGAACGGAAGCCCTCAGGCTTCCATCGAGTAACCGGCGCCGCGGACTGTGCGGATGACGTCCTGCATGTTGGAAAAATTCAGCGCCTTGCGCAGGCGGCCGACATGGACGTCGACGGTGCGCTCGTCGACATAGATATCGTGGCCCCAGACGCCATCGAGAAGCTGCGAGCGGGAGAAGACCCGGCCCGGCGACGACATCAGGAATTCCAGCAGGCGGAATTCGGTGGGGCCGAGGCGGACTTCGCGGCTCTTGCGATGGACGCGATGGGTTTCGCGGTCAAGCTCGATATCGCCGCATTTCAGCACGGTCGACAGCACCTCGGGACGGGCGCGGCGCAGCATCGCCTTGACGCGGGCAACAAGTTCCGGGGTCGAGAAGGGCTTGACGACATAATCGTCGGCACCCGTCGATAATCCGCGGACACGCTCGCTCTCCTCACCGCGCGCCGTCAGCATGATGATCGGCAGTCGCTCGGTTTCCGGCCGCATGCGCAGGCGCCGGCAGAGCTCGATGCCGGAAACACCAGGCAGCATCCAATCGAGGATGAGAAGATCGGGCGTGCGCTCCTGAAGCCTCATCTCGGCTTCGTCGCCACGAAGGATGGTATCGACCTCGAAGCCTTCCGCTTCGAGATTGTAGCGAAGAAGCACGCTGAGGGCTTCCTCGTCTTCAACAACTGCAACTCTCGGGATCATGCGTGTCGGTCTCCTCGCGCATCATCCTTAAATCAGGGGTGATTTAAGCAATTCATCCTGCGCAAATTCAGAAATTGGCTGCGACCTCTTTGCGCGCCCCGGACGGGCGCGCACGCAATTGACTGGTCCGGCGACTGGCCCGGGCAGTTATTCCGTCACCGCGCCGACGGTGTTGGCGCTGTCGTCCTTCGGACGATCGCCTTCCGGCTGTGCGCCGGTCGTCATGTAAAAGATCGTCTCGGCGATGTTGGTGGCATGGTCGCCGATGCGCTCGATGTTCTTGGCGCAGAAGAGAAGATGCGTGCAGCTAGTGATGTTACGTGGATCCTCCATCATATAGGTCAGGAGTTCGCGGAACAGCGAGGTGTACATCGCGTCGATCTCGTTGTCGCGTTCACGGATCGCATTCGCCTTGTCGGCTGAACGATTGGTGTAGACATCGAGCACTTCCTTGAGCTGGACGAGCGCCAGCTCGGACAGATGCTCGAGGCCGCGGGCGAGCTTACGGGGAACGCCGGTGCTTTGGACGGCGATGACGCGCTTGGCGGTGTTTTTGCCGAGGTCGCCGACGCGTTCGAGATCGGCGGCGATGCGGATCGAACCCATGATTTCACGCAGGTCCGAGGCCATCGGCTGACGGCGGGCGATGGTCACGATCGCCTTGTCGCCGATTTCGCGTTCGGCGTGATCCAAGATCACATCGTCGGAGATGACCTTCTGCGCCAGCGCGGTATCGCCGTTGACGAGGGCGCGGACGGCTTCGCTGACCATCTGCTCGGCCAGGCCGCCCATTTCGGAAATCCGCCTGGACAGGAACTTCAGATCATCATCGTAGGCAGAAAAAATATGTGTCGATGCCATGGGGCTTTATCCTCGAATAACGGGAAGGCTTGGTGTCGCCAAAATCAACCGAAGCGACCCATGATGTAGTCCTGGGTGCGCGGATCGTCGGGATTGGTGAACATCTTGTCGGTGTCGTTCTCCTCGACGAGATTGCCGAGGTGGAACATGGCGGTGCGCTGCGAGACACGCGCGGCCTGCTGCATAGAGTGGGTGACGATGACGATCGTGTAGTTCTCGCGCAGCTCGTGGATCAGTTCCTCGACCTTGGCGGTGGCGATCGGGTCGAGCGCCGAGCAGGGCTCGTCCATCAGGATGACTTCAGGGCTGACGGCGACGGCACGCGCAATGCAGAGGCGCTGCTGCTGACCGCCCGACAGGCCGGTGCCGGATTCATGCACGCGATCCTTGACCTCGTTCCAGAGGCCGGCGCGCTGCAGGCTGGTCTCGACGATCTGGTCGAGATCGGCCTTCGACTTGGCAAGGCCATGGATGCGCGGGCCGTAGGAGACGTTTTCATAGATCGTCTTCGGGAACGGGTTCGGCTTCTGGAAGACCATGCCGACGCGGGCGCGAAGTTCGACGACGTCGATATCGGGATCATAGACATCGTCGGTATCAAGCGTGATCTTGCCGGTGACGCGGCAGCCGTCGATCGTGTCGTTCATGCGGTTGAGGCACCGCAGGAAGGTCGACTTGCCGCAGCCGGACGGGCCGATCAGGGCGGTTACGGTGTTTTCGCGGACGTTCAGGTTCACATCGAAAAGCGCGCGCTTCTCGCCGTAGTAAACCGAGACATCCTTTCCGATCATCTTATAAGGGACGTTGCTCATCTTCTGATCCAGCGCCTTTTCAACTGCAGCTTCCGTCAGCATATTCATGATGTTTAACTCCGTTTACCAGCGGCGCTCGAAGCGACGACGCAAGAGGATGGCGCCCATGTTCATGACGATCAGGAACAGGAGCAGGACGATGATGGCACCCGAAGTACGCTCAACGAAGGCACGTTCTGCCTCGTTGGCCCACATATAGACCTGTACGGGCAGAGCCGTCGAGGGATCGAGCGGTGTCGTCGGCGCGTTGGCGACGAAGGCGACCATGCCGATCAGGAGCAGCGGCGCGGTTTCGCCGAGCGCGTGCGCCAGGCCGATGATCGTGCCGGTCAGGATGCCCGGCATGGCGAGCGGCAGCACATGGTGGAACACCATCTGCATCTTCGAGGCGCCAAGACCGAGTGCTGCGGCGCGGATCGACGGCGGCACGGCGCGCAGTGCCGCACGCGTCGCGATGATGATCGTCGGCAGGGTCATCAGCGTCAGCACCAGGCCGCCGACCAACGAGGCCGAGCGCGGCAGGCCGATGAAGTTGATGAAGACGGAAAGACCGAGCAGACCGTAGACAATCGAAGGGACCGCGGCGAGGTTGTTGATATTGACCTCGATCAGGTCCGTCAGCTTGTTCTTCGGCGCGAACTCCTCGAGATAGATCGAGGCGGCGACGCCGATCGGCAGAGCGAGCACGAGCACAATCAGCATCAGGTAGAGCGAGCCGATCAGGGCGACGCCGAGGCCTGCGGCCTCCGGACGGCTGGAATTGCCGTTGACGAAAAGGCCGGTGTTGAACTGCTTGTGGAGAGCGCCGCTCGCCTTCAGCTCGTTTATCCAGCCGATCTGCTTGTCGTTGACCTTGCGGTTCTTCTCATCGACCGAGAGGTCGATCTGGCCCTTGTTGGCGCTGTCGACATTGGCGTCGGCGAGAACCGTGACATTGACCGTCTTGCCGATGATCGACGGATCGGCCATCACCATATCGCGCAGCTGGATCGGCGCGCTCTTCGACAGCATGGCGGATGCATCGCGCACGTCGGGACGGCTCGAGGCATTGATGTTCAGCTGCTTGACGATCGCGTCACGCAGGAGAACCGGATAGTTGGCGGCGATCAGCGCCGAGGGATCGGTCGCACGCTTATTGTCGGGGTCGATCGTCTTCTCGACGAATTCGATCGGCAGGGTGATCGCCGTCTGCTGGAAGGCGGTGTAGCCTTTGCCGATCACCGTCCACAGCAGGATGAAGAGGAAGACGAGACCGAAGGTGATGGCGGCGATGCCATAGGCCTGGAACCGGCGCTCGGCGGCATAGCGGCGCTTGATGCCGATATCGCGGCGCGCTGGCGCCTTGGAAACGGTGGCGCCTGATGTGGGAGAAACAATATCCGTCATTCGTACTGCTCCCGGTATTTGCGCACGATGTAGAGCGCATAGATATTGAGGCAAAGCGTGATGCAGAACAGGGTGATGCCAAGGGCAAAGGCAACCAGCGTCTGCGGCGAGGTGAACTCTAGGTCGCCAGTCAGCTGATTGACGATCTTGACCGTCACCGTCGTCATCGGCTCGAAGGGATTGATCTGGATGCGGGCGGCCACACCGGCGGCCAGCACGACGATCATGGTTTCGCCAACGGCGCGCGAGGCAGTCATTAGCAATGCGCCGACGATGCCGGGAAGGGCTGCGGGCAAGACCACCTTCTTGATGGTTTCGGAGCGTGTGGCACCAAGACCGAGCGAACCGTCACGCAGTGACCGCGGCACGGCGGTGATGATATCGTCCGACAGCGAGGACACGTAGGGGATCAGCATGATGCCCATGACGATACCGGCCGTCAGAACGCTCTGCGCCTGAATGAAATTGCTGTAGTTGCCGGACAGAAGGCCGCTGACCTGGGCGGAAAAGTCGCGCAGGAACGGACCGACGGTGACGAGCGCGAAGAAGCCGTAGACGATCGTCGGAATGCCGGCGAGCACTTCCAAGAGCGGCTTGGCGACCCCGCGCACCTTCGGCGAGGCGTATTCGGCCATGTAGATGGCGGCAAACAGGCCGACCGGCACGGCGACCAGCATGGCGACCAGGCCGATATACATCGTGCCCAGCAGCAGCGGGATCAGGCCGAACTGACCGAAGGACGAGCTGCCGGCGCCGGCAAAGCGCGGATCCCAGACGGTGCCGAAGAAGAAGTCCATGGCGGGAACGGCCGCAAAGAAGCGGGCGGCTTCCGACAGCATGGAGAGCACGATGCCGATCGTCGTCAGAATGGCGATCGAGGAGGCGAGCAGCAGGCCCCAGAGCATGACGCGCTCGACCCGGTTGCGGGCGCGGAAGCGCGGAGCGATGGAGCGCAGCGCATAGAAGGCGCCGGCAACGGCCAGGATGAAGACGACCGCCGTCATGGCGATGCGGCTCGTCATGCTCATGGCGTTGAGCGTCCTGGCGGCGTCGACCATGTAAGGCAGCGGCTGGCCGGCGAGCGGCACGCCCTTTTCGAGGAGCTTGGCCTGCAGCGCAGCCGGATCGTTGCCGACCGCCGCAGTTTCATCCGAGGTCAGCATCGTCAGGCCGCGGGCGACCGTCGCCACCGTCGAATAGCCAAGATCCTGCTCGACCGAGACTTGAGCCTTGATGTCGTCAGGGAAAGTGCTGCGAACCGAAGACTGGATGATGCCGGGGCTGATGGAGAGCCAGAGGCCAAGGACGATGAGGGCGGGAAGAACTGCCCAGATCGCCGCATAGGCGCCGTAATAGGCCGGCCGTGAATGCAATGCGGAAGACCGGCCTCCGGCAAGCGCCGTGGCACGGTTGCGCGCGACCAGATAGGCGGCGACTCCGATCACCACAAGGCACAAAAGTATGATGGATGTGCTCATTCGTTACGTCCCCAGGCCCATAGCCCCAAAAAGCCCGGCAGCTTCGTCAGCTGCCTTCAGCTTCCAATCATGGAGAAGGAATTCAACCCTGCAGCGGACATGCCGGCGCAGGGACATAAGCAATGCCGGCGCGGGATGAAAGGCACCGCGCCGGCAAAAGTCATTACATAGCCTTACCGGCTTCGACTTCCTTGCGGATCGCTTCACGCTCGGCATCCGGAGCGGCAACGAGGCCGTATTCGGCGAGCGGGCCGTCAGGGCCGATCATCTGGTCGGACACGAAGAAGTTGACGTATTCCTTCAGGCCCGGAACTGCGCCGAGATGTGCCTTCTTGACGTAGAAGAACAGCGGGCGGGAAACCGGGTAGGTGCCGTTGGCGATCGTTTCGGTGGACGGAACGATACCGCTCATGGTCGCAACCTTGAGCTTGTCGGCGTTGTTTTCATAGAAAGAAAGGCCGAATACGCCGACGCCGGTCTTGTTGGCGGCGATGCGAGACAGCGTTTCGGTATAATCGCCGTCGATATCAACAGCAACGCCGTCTTTGCGAACAGCGATGCAAGTCCTGCCTTGAGCCGCCTTGTCCGACACTGCGGCCTTGATGACTTCTACGGCGCCCGATGCTTCGCAGCCCGCTGCCAGGACTTTTTCCTCGAAGACTTCACGGGTGCCGTGCTTTTCGCCCGGGATGTAGGCAGCGATATCAACAGCCGGAAGCTTCGGGTTGACTTCCGACCACTTCTTGTAGGGGTTGGCGACGAGCTTGCCATCAACGACGACCTGGGCTGCGAGGGCCTTGTAGATGTCAGCAGGAACGTAAGCGACGTCAGGGTTGGAAGCGTCGGTTGCGAAGACGATGCCGTCGTAGCCGATCTTGACTTCCTGGATGTCGGTTACGCCGGCAGCCTTGCAAGCGTCGATCTCGCTTTTTTTGATAGCGCGGGAAGAGTTCGCGATGTCAATGGTGTTTTCGCCAACGCCCTTGCAGAATTCCTTCAGGCCGGCGCTTGAGCCGCCAGATTCGATGATTGGCGTCTTGAAGTTGGTGAAGGTTTCGCCGAAGGACTCGGCAACGATCTTTGCGTAAGGCAGGACGGTGGACGAACCAGCGACCTGAACCTGGTCGCGGGCGACGGCAGCGCCAGCGAAAGCAGCGGTTGCAGCGAGCGCGGCAACGGTGAGTTTGAAGGTGTTCATTTGAATCTCCCGGCATTTGGGCTTGTGTGAGTGCGGCCTTAGAGAGGCCCTCGCATTGCCTTTTTTCATCGGCGGGACTCTCTTAGCTCTTGAAGCCTCGTCCTTTTATGTCAAATCGATGAAACATTTGTGACAATATAAGTTATTGATTTAAAACAATAAAATTATGCAACGTAAAAGTGTTGCGACATATCGTCAGAAACGGACGGTAAAATCGGTGCCCTTGCCGACTTCCGACTTGACGATCAGCCGCGCCCGGTGGCGGGTGAGGATGTGTTTGACGATCGCAAGGCCGAGGCCGGTGCCCTTTTTTGAGCGGCTGTCCTCGATGCTGACGCGATAGAAGCGCTCGGTCAGGCGCGGCACATGTTCGGCCGGAATGCCTGGGCCCTTGTCGACGATGCTGACCTCGACCGGCTGGCCGGTGCCGTTCTTCAGCCAGACATCGACGATCTCGCCCTCCTGGCCGTATTTGCAGGCATTTTCCATCAGGTTCTCGAAGACCTGGACGAGTTCGTCGCGGTCGCCCAGCACCTCGACCTTGCCGTCGGGCAGATGCAGTTTGATGTCGACGCCGACATCCCTGGCCAGCGGTACAAGCGCATCTCGGACATGGCCGAGCAGCGGCACCAGATCGATCTTCTCATCCGGCGCGATGTGCGATTTCAGCTCCAGGCGCGAGAGCGACAGCAGGTCATCGACCAGCCGGCTCATGCGCGTCGTCTGGTCGAGCATGATGTTGAGAAAACGCGCCTGCGCCTTCAGATCGTTCTTCGCCGGCCCCTGGATGGTCTCGATGAAGCCGCGCAAAGAGGCAAGCGGTGTGCGCAGCTCATGGCTGGCATTGGCGACGAAATCCGACCGCATGCGGTCGATGCGGCGGACCTCGGAAATATCGCGGAAGGACAGGATGAAATAGCGCTCATGCGGACCGTCATCGGCCGCGAATTCGACGGGCGCGCTACGCACGATATAGACGCGCTCGGACGGCAGCCGCTCGGAATGCTCGATCTGGTTCGGCGCATTGGTGGCGATGGTTTCGCGCACCATGTCGAGCACGCCGGGCGAGCGCATACGGGCCGATATATGGGCGCCGAGCGCCACCTCGCCGAAGGCCTTTTCGGCAGCGCGGTTCTGGAAGAGCACCGAGGCATCGTCCGAGAGCACCATGACGGGGATATCGAGGCCGGCAAGCGTGGCCGAAACTTCAGGCAAGCGGCTTGGCGGCGCCTCCGGCTCGATCTCCACTGGCAGGGCGGGGTCTGCCTTGATGATCGGCGCCTCGTTGAAAAGCGCGGTGAAGATCATGACCAGCAGCAGGACAAGCACCACCCACTTATTCATGCCGGCGGCAAGCGCGGCGAGCGCGCTGAGGATCGCCGCAAGCAGCACTGGCCGCTCGCGCCTTATGCGCGCCAACAGGCTTTTTCTCCACGGAGTTTCGTCTTGCAAGTGCCCTCGCGGCGTCGATTCGTTTTTCTCTATATTGAACTCTGCCTGATAGCGGCAATTCATGACAGAAGTTTTCGGGCTACCGCACCGCAAGCGAAAGGCCGCAGCCGAAACCCACGAAATGATCGGCCGCCCGTGAAAGATTTGATTTTCAACGGTAACTATGTTCGCCTGCGGAAGAGAACAATCAGGCTGAGGAGGACCATATGGGCGAGACCGTCGAAAGCAGGGCCGTGGAGCTGGAGATCCACGGAAAGAAGCGCATCTTCGACGTCGACGATCCGGTCCTGCCAGCATGGGTGGACGAATATTCGCTGGCATCCGGCGATTTTCCCTACAAGAAGAAGCTCAAGGAAGAGGACTATCTGGCGCAGCTGGAAAAGCTGCAGATCGAACTCGTCAAGGTGCAGTTCTGGCTGCAGGCGACCGGCAAGCGGGTGATGGCGCTGTTCGAAGGGCGCGACGCTGCCGGCAAGGGCGGCGCGATCTCGGCCTCCTCGGCGCATATGAACCCACGCCTCGCGCGCGTCGTGGCGCTGACCAAGCCGACCGAGCGCGAGCAGGGGCAATGGTATTTCCAGCGTTATGTCGCGCAGTTTCCGACATCAGGCGAATTCGTGCTGTTCGACCGCTCCTGGTACAACCGCGCCGGCGTCGAGCCGGTCATGGGCTTCTGCACGCCGCAGCAATATGAGGATTTCCTCAAGCAGGCGCCGCAGCTCGAAAAGATCATCGCCCATGAGGGCATCTTCTTCTTCAAATTCTATCTCGATATCGGGCGCGAGATGCAACTGAAGCGCTTCCACGACCGCCGGCACGATCCGCTGAAAGTCTGGAAACTGTCGTCGATGGACATCGCGGCGCTGACGAAATGGGGCGATTACAGCGACAAGCGCAACCGGATGCTGAAGGAAACCCATACGGATTTCGCGCCCTGGACGGTGATCCATGGCAATGACAAGCGGCGGGCGCGCCTCGAACTCATCCGCCATATGCTGAACAAGATGGATTATGACGGCAAGGACAGACAAGCGCTCGGCACGGTCGACGCGGAGATCATCGGCTCAGGGCCCGGCTTTTTGAAATAGAGCTTTCGGAACAGGCTGGCTTGCTGAAATCGAAGCCGGGGTCACCGGCCCCGCCGGGACCGAGGTCACCGGCTCCGCCGGGACCGGCCTTACTGCCCCGGCAGGATGCGGATGGCGAAGAGATTGATGCCGCGCGCCTTGCCGTCGAGATCGCTGTTGATCGTCAGCGTGCCCGGCGAATTCGGCGCGAGCGAGCGGTCGAACTTCACCTGCAGCAGCGCATCCGACTTTTCCCGGGTGACGTTGAAGCGGTGACGGGCGCAATTGCCGAGCGTCTGGAAATTGCATTCGACGGTGATCTGCGTCGGCTCGTCGGTGGTGGATTGCAGCGTCAGCGCGATCGTCGAGGATTTGCCGGCCAACTGCTGCAGCACCGATGGCGGCACGCTGATCGAGACATTGCCATCGGCTGCACCGCTTTCGGAAATCAGCCGGACGGCGGGGCCGTCATTCTCGGCGATTTTTTCGATGCGCGCCCGCGGGCCGCTGCTGATTTTGTCGGCGTCCTCAGGCTTGAACAGCGGGATCCAATCGGCCGAGAAACTGTTCTGCGGATCGATGGTGACCGGCTGGTCGGTGTGAGAGTCCGCATTTGCGGCGCTGTCGTCATTGCCAGTAAAATCCTCGGGCTGGGTGCTTGCCGGCGGATTGGCAACGCTGGTGTCGCGCTCGGCCGCCGTCATCAGCAGGCCCGACGTATGCGCCCACCAGGCGCCGATGCCGATGAAGGCCAGCAGCACGCACCAGACGAGCAGCCGCGAAAAGAATTTGCGCGGCTTGCGGCGGCCTGCCGCCCGCTCCGGGCGGAAATCCATATTGGTGGCGCGCTGACCGCGGGCAAGGCGTTCCTCGCCGACGGGAGCGGCAGCCAGATGATCGGCATTGCCGGCATGCACGTCGTGGAGGCTGGACTCGTCGCCGCGGCTGAAGGCCACCCCGGGGGTGCGGGTTTCGCCCACAGGCACGGGATTGTCGATAAGGCTGTCGATATCGGCCACATCACCGCGCGGAACCGGCGGCGCAGGCATTTCCACGACCGGCGGCACGGGCACTTCCGGCGGTCTCTGGCGGGGGTGAAGACGGTCGCGCTCCTCGCCTTCGATGGCGTGGATGGTGCTTTCGAGGCGATGGCGGTGATGGGCGACGACCTCGGTGTCGGTGATATCCTGCTTGCGCAGACCGGCTTCCAGCGCCTGGCGGGCCGACTGATAGATCCTCGCTCGAACCTCCGGATTGTCGCGATCGGAATTTTCGAGCGCTGTTCTGATGGCCGTTTCTAATCCGCTCACATCCAGTCCTTCACCTTGAACTCGGCATCGGACTGCAATCCCCTGCCGTTCTCCATCAAAATTCGGTAACGGCAAGTGCGGCAAACCGCAAGTCTTGCGAGGGCCGGCCGCGGTCGATCGGCGGGGATATCGGCAGCTTTCACCGCTTGCGGGCCTTATTATATGAGCTTTCTCGGACGTATATATTCGGGCCGAAATCGACGAAGGCATGGCAGCCGGTCTTTTATCGCCTTTTCTTCTCTGTTATGAGATTGACGTTTTCGTAAACGTCAATGGAGGTGATGACCATGGCCCTGCCCCCGATCCTGAGGGATAGATTGAGACTGCCGGTCATCGGCTCGCCGCTCTTCATCATCTCGCATCCGACGCTGACGCTGGCGCAATGCAAGGCGGGCATCGTCGGCGCCTTTCCGGCGCTGAACGCCCGGCCGGAAAGCCAGCTCGACGAATGGCTGGCGGAGATTACCGAGGAGCTCGCCCGCCACGACGCCGCCCATCCCGAGCGGCCGGCCGCGCCCTTTGCCGTCAACCAGATCGTCCATATGTCGAACAAGCGGCTGGAGCACGACCTTACGCTCTGCGTCAAATACAAGGTGCCGATCGTCATCTCCTCGCTCGGCGCCGTGCCGGAGGTCAATGCCGCCGTGCATTCCTATGGCGGCATCGTGCTGCACGACATAATCAACAACCGCCACGCCCATTCGGCAATCCGCAAGGGCGCCGATGGGCTGATTGCGGTGGCGGCCGGCGCCGGCGGCCATGCCGGCACGCTTTCCCCTTTTGCCCTTGTCCAGGAAATCCGCGAATGGTTCGACGGGCCGCTGCTGCTGGCCGGCGCCATCGCCACCGGCGGCGCCATCCTCGCCGCAGAAGCGATGGGCGCCGACATGGCCTATATCGGCTCGCCCTTCATCGCAACGCAAGAAGCCCGCGCCGCGGACGCCTACAAGCAGGCGATCGTCGAAGGTGCCGCCAGCGATATCGTCTATTCCAATTACTTCACCGGTGTGCACGGCAACTATCTCAAGCCCTCGATCGTGGCTGCCGGCATGGACCCCGACAACCTGCCGCTTGCCGATGTCTCGAAGATGGATTTCGAGCAGGCTGTCGGCGGCGCCAAGGCCTGGAAGGACATATGGGGCAGCGGCCAGGGCATCAGCGCCATCAAGGCCGTCGAGCCGGTGGCCAAACTCGTCGCCCGGCTGGAGGCCGAATACAGGGCGGCGCGCGCCCGGCTGACGCTGTGAGGCGCTCTCCCGCGCCTCCCCTCTTTTTTGCCAAAGCCATGACAGGGTGCTTGAAATCTTCCAACAATGCCTGTATCAGCGCCATGCAAATCGCAGGCCGCATGCTTCGGCCGTGAAACGCCGCTTTAGCTCAGGTGGTAGAGCACATCATTCGTAATGATGGGGTCGCAGGTTCGAGTCCTGCAAGCGGCACCATTTATCTTTTCACGACCTTAGATTCTCCGGGAAAACACGCTGTTTCCCTTGGTTTTTGGTAACCACCAATGGGTAACGAGCGACGGTACCTATCTGTCGTTGGCGATGCATTTCGCCCTCTTTGCTCGTCATGGAGTCGACGATAGTTTCAACGGATGTCTGGCACATTGAGCACCGTCGCGAGGTGCTGGAGCTGTACGGTAAGGTTTCCGTGCGATGGGCGGCGCTTGATCTTCTGCTGGTCGGCGTTCTCAGCATAGCTCTCGAAAACCGGCCGGCCGCCCACGACCTGATCTTCAACGCAGCAGGATCTGGAAAAACTCGATTGGATGCGTTCAATCGCGCAATCGGCGCCTCCCGCTTCACACGGGAGGAAAGAGCTGCCTCACTCGAACTCACAAGAAAGGCCGCTGATCTACTTAGCGCGCGGAACGAGATCATTCATGCGCCACTGGTTATCGGCCTCTCTATTGATGGGAGCAAGATTACACCGACGCTGAACAAGCTCGGCAGGCAAGGCAAGGAACAGCCTCTAGCCGTATCGAAGATCGAGAAGCACGTTAAAGCGATCGGTGACATCCTCAGCAAGCTTGAACGTTTGGCGGAGAGCTTGGACTTAAAATACGACCCTATAGACCCTGATGATCTGTAGTTAGCTGAAAGGCAGCCTCACACACGGCCGTGTGTTTCGCCACTCCGAGCTGGTGACGATCACTGTCAAGGCCTTGACGTCAGCATCGCGCATTGGAAGTGACAAGCATCAATATCCGTGGACGGCAAAAAACTACGTGCGGCGTGCGACTGGTACAAGGACCACGCCGGAGAACTTTATAGGGACAGTCAAATGGAATTTCGTCTTGTTTTTGACGGAGACCTCCGTCCACGAAAGCGATCAAACCTTCAAGACATTCATCAGATCCGGATGACAATTCATCCTCAGATGGAGGCGTTGTGGCAACACGAGCCGCTCTCTGACCTTCCCGCGTGGCAAGATGAGAAGAATCCAAGCAATCTGAGCGCTAGAACCGTAATTGACGAACAAGTTTTCATTTCGATCGTCTCAAAAGGCCTCTTCATACAAGCTGAGCTAGATATCCTACTCTTGCGCGCTCAGCCGCCTGGTATGCTCGTCTCAAACGTGGGAGATATAGATAACCGCATCAAGACACTTTTCGACGGCTTGAGAGTGCCAACCAAAAGTGAGGTAAACAACCTCAGGGCAAGCGGTGCGATAACGAAGCAGAAAATCTTCTGCCTGATGGAAGACGATAACCTAATCAGCAAACTCAGTGTTTCCACTGATCGTCTGCTCGGGGAATCGAAAGACACTAATCGCACCCTTGCGATCATAAATGTGAAGCTTCGTCCGACACGAGTCACTATGGGGAACTTGGCCTTGATCGCATGACACAGGTTGACTTCTTTGAGACTCCAGCAGGGCAGGTCTTGGCGGGCGCGCATCGCTATTTATGCGCTGCGAAGGAACTCCGTGATTCCCTCACATGGACGGAACGAGCGAAACTTCTGCAGGCGCCAACGATCCATCTACTGGCGCACGGCGTAGAGCTCCTACTGAAATACTCATTGCTCTCATCAGGTTTGTCACCTGACGACGTCCGAAAGCAATACGGCCACGACCTGGTGAAGCTCTGGAACCACGATGCGAACAAAGTTGTGCGTCCGATGGTGCTCGCAAGAGCCGACGAAGCGTGGGAAGAGGCTCGCGTATCAGGAAGATGGCAGGCTGATAACTTTGACCGCGATCCGAAGGCAGAGCTGAACTCCGCGCTTGATCAGTTAAATTTCTTGCACGGACGGGACAGCGGTTTTGCACTCCGGTACCTCGTTGCGCCAAACACCCGGGCGCCCAGGCCGGCATTTCTGATTGACGTTTTCGGCGCTGTCGCCGAGAGGGGAGCCAAAAGCCCGCGGTCTCTCACAGAGACTTGGTAATAATCATCAATCAAAAGCAGTTCGCACTACGACATGAAAGTGGATCAATGAACGTTTGGCAAACCGGTTTTCTGAGGACATCCTGCTCTCGGTCGCGAAATCATTTGGTGATACGAAGTTTTCCACCTTGGATAGGGAACTCGAATCAGTGGAAATGCAGGATCGATGGATGAAGATCACGGCCTGGCCCTCAATTCAGCGAGGCGGATTTCAAGGAACTCGATCTGATCTCTGATCGGAAAAGCGTCCCAATCAAACGACCGTGAAAACCGCAACCCCGCCAGGAACAATGCCACCCCCGTGCCGGTTTCCTCCCGTGAGACAACAAGCATGGAGAAAAACATGTCCTGCAAGTTCAGCGCGATATCACTGCTTTCGATCGGTCTGGCCGGCTCGGCGCTGGCGCAGACGGCTGGGGGTGCGGATGCCAATGGGCGGCTTTCGGTGGCGCCTGTAATCGGCGGATCGGGGAGTTCGGGCGCCGGTTCCGCAGGCGCCGGGTCAACTGGCACTGGTTCTGTCGGCGGCGGTGCAACGGGCACCGGGTCTGTCGACACCGATTCCGGCACCACCGGCAGCACGACCGGCACTGGCGGCGTCAATCTCAACAGCGGCCGCAGCACGATCAACCCCGGCGGGGTCAATCCCAACCTGCAGCAGACACCGGGTTGCACCAGCGGCAGCGCGGATACCGGCTCGCTCGGCGAGGCATGCCCGCAATGAGGATGAGGTGATTGTTCACCTTACCTTCTGACAAAACGAAGGCCCGGAGCGGAATGGCGCCGGGCCTTTGCTTTCGGCCGAAACTTCCCTGACATCACGCGAAAACAACAGGTGCTGTCAGAAACCGATCGCGGCCTGCTTTACCGGCGGGGCTTGAGGTCGTAAAAGGACGGCATCACTCCGCAAGCGGCACATCGCCCCACATCTCGCCAGCCTGCCGATATTTCCGGCATCTGCGGAGCACCCGAAGAGGATCGTCATGTCGAATGCAGCGCAACGCTCGAACCGCGTGCTTATCGTCGCCACTATCATGCTCGCGACCTTCATGGTGGCGATCGAGGCGACGATCGTGGCGACCGCGATGCCGCGCATCGTCGGGGAGCTCGGCGGATTTTCCTATTACAGCTGGGTGTTTTCGGCCTTCCTCTTGGCGCAGTCGACGACGACTGTTATCTACGGCAAGCTTTCCGATATTTTTGGGCGCAAGCCGGTGGTGATCGGCGGCATCCTGATCTTCCTCGTCGGCTCGCTGCTCTGCGGGCTTGCCTGGTCGATGATGTCGCTGGTGCTGTTCCGACTGCTGCAGGGGCTCGGCGCCGGCGCCATCCAGCCGGTGACGATGACGATCATCGGCGATCTCTTCAAGCTAGAGGAGCGCGGCCGCGTGCAGGGCGCGATGGCGACCGTCTGGGCGACCTCGGCCGTCGTCGGGCCGCTTGCCGGCGGCATCATCGTCGACAATATCTCCTGGGCCTGGATCTTCTGGATCAACCTGCCGATCGGCGTCATCTCGATCATCGCCTTCATGGTCTTCCTGAAGGAGGACGTGGCGCACAAGCAGGTAGAGATCGATTACCTCGGATCGGTGCTGTTTTCGATCTCGATCGTGGCACTTCTCGTCATCCTGACGGAAACCGATGCGAGCGCCTGGATCCTGCTTTCGCTTTTCGCCGTTTTCGTGGTCACGGGCCTGCTCTTTCTCGCCCAGGAGAAGCGGGCGCCGGAGCCGATCATTTCGATCCCGCTCTGGAGCCGAAGGCTGATTGCGACCAGCAATGCGGCGACGCTGCTGGCCGGCATGGCGCTGATCGGGCTTTCGACAATCCTGCCGCTCTATGTGCAGGGCGTGCTCGGCCGCTCGCCTCTTGTCGCGGGGTTCACGCTCACCATGCTCGTCGTCGGCTGGCCCTTGGCAGTGATGCTCTCCAGCCGCTTCTACAGGGCCTTCGGCATCCGCCGCACGCTACGCGTCGGCAGCCTGATGTTTCCTTTCGGCGCCTGTTTCCTGTTGTTCCTGACCCCTGAGAGTTCGCCGGTCGTTGCCGGCGCCGGCTCCTTCTTCATGGGCTTCGGCATGGGTCTCATCAGCCTCACCAGCCTCGTGCTGGTGCAGGACAGCGTCGAATGGTCGATGCGCGGCAGCGCCACGGCCTCGATCATCTTTGCCCGCAGCCTCGGCAATACGCTCGGCGCCACCGTGCTCGGCGCCATCCTCAATGCCGGCATCAATCACTATGCGAACGGCGAGGCGGCAGCGGGCCTGCACGAGGTGCTGAACCAGCCGACCGGGCTTTCAGCACTCGCCGGCGATCCGGCGATCCGCGCCGTCTTCAATGCGGCCCTGCACTGGAGCTTCTGGGGCGTGGTCGTCGTCGCGGTGCTGACCTTCTTCACCACCTGGCTGATCCCGGTCGGGCCAAGCCAGAAGCGCGAGGCGGCAGTCGTCGCCAGCGAGGCGGCTTCACATTAAAGCGGTTCAGCCGTTCGGCGCGACTTAGGTATGAGGCTCTGATGGTTTACGATCTTCACATCACCCGTAAAGTAAATTGGTTCGACGCGTCTCCGTCGATCACTCTCGACGATTGGCTCGAATTCGTCGCCAATGATCCGGAAATTCAGCGCCGCGGCTTTGCTGAAACTCCTACCGCCGATGGAGGTGTTCTACGGGTGGAACAGGCGGGCATGTGCGTCTGGAACGGATATTCACCCGGCAAAAATCGGGAAAACGCCGCATGGCTTTGGTGGAGCGGAGGCAACATCGTTGTCAAAAATCCTGATCAAGAAATCCGGCGGAAAATGTGGCTTATCGCCCAATCTCTCGAAGCCGAAGTCCAGGGAGAAGAGGGAGAATATTATGGCCGTGATGGCGAGAGCATCGTGACGCCGGCGAAAGCCATACTCGCGCCTAAGCCTTCGATGCCTTCCGATCCGAAGCGTCCACGGTGGAAATTCTGGTAGATTTGGAACGACGCTGTTCTGCGCTGCGTTGCTCCACCGGTGGATTGTGTTGGGAGAGTTGTCGAACGATGAGTGTTTTCGTTTTGCTCCTCAACAACCCGATCTTGCGGCTCCTCGACGAGGATGGAAGTGCGGTGTCGTCATCGACGCCACTCTCCCGCTCACCGTCGTTGTCGACGAGATTCTGAGGCTATCGCGTGCCTGTGATGACCGTTGCCGTCGAGCGAAGGCGAACCTTGCCATCGCTGACGGATTGGAGAGCCAGCTCCAGGACCTCGCCGCGGATTTTATCCCGTGTTGCCGCATCTGCCCTGGATAGTCCAGCGACAACCGGCGCGGCGACCTCGGTCATGAAGTCCCAGTAGCGCGCTGGGGTATCGTGCACCATCGTCGCCGACACCTCTTCCTCGGAGACATCGAGAAGGCCCGCCTCTCTGAAGGTCTCCACCATCATGCCTTCCCCCGCACAGCGGAACAAGCCCGGAGAGCCGGGTGGTGGCGAGGGCATTTCCACGTGGCGGGCGATCGTGCCCATGATGGTGGTCGCCCATGAATTTTTGGCAGGAGTGCTCCAGACTGCGGCGCAGACGCGCGCACCGGGCTTTGCTACGCGTGCCATCTCCCTGGCGGCGGCAGCGATATCAGGGAAGAACATAAACCCAAACCGGCACAGAACGGCGTCGAAACTGGCATCCGCAAAGGGCAACGCTCCCGCATCGCATAGGCGAGTTTCGAAGTTTTTGAGGCCACGTTTGGTCGCATTTTCTGCGGCAACAGTCAGCATATTTTCCGAGAGATCGGTTACGACAACATGGCCGTCCGGGATTGCCGCCGCCGCCGTCAGGCCGGGTTCGCCAGTGCCAGCGGCTATGTCAAGCACGCTAACGCCGTTGGAGAGATTTGCGCGCCGGAGCATGGTGTCACCAAACGGCGCAAGCCAGCCGAGAACCAAGCTGTCCCATTTCTTCCAGCCAGCGGAAAACTTGTCCCAGGTCTCACGTTGCTGGTTACGGATATCGTCGAGATTTGCTGACATGCACCGGCCCCCCTTACGTTCAACCGGCAAAGCCGGGAACGTCACTATGCGCCGCTGATGGTGGGATTCAATGGAAATAAGCGCCATCGGGCCAATCGCCAGGCATGACCACGCCTGTTGGGACGGAGTGATTGAATTGACCAAGACTATTGGAGCTTTTATACAATAGCTTTTGCGAAACTCCGGATTGGCCGAAAATAATCCTTATAAATCAACGGGCTTCTCCTGGATGGTGTCAAATCAAGAAAGCGGAACCAGCGGATTGCCGAAGCGATACAGCCCGGCTGTATGCATCAGCCATGGAGAAACAAAATTATAAAGATCATGGTCTTGCTGCACAGCGCCGATGGCATGGCTTGGCAGTCTCCCCCTAAAGGCACCAGCCTGAAGACATTGAACGAAGCCGAAGAGCAAGGCTTCATCTTGATCCGCGGGGAATTTCAGAAACGGCAATTCCGTTTGACAGAGCTGGGCTCCAACTATGTCGAGCGCGACAAGCGACGTCTCGAAGCGCGCAAGCTCTGAACCGATACCGCCTGCTAAGCGCGAATTAAACGCACAAGCCAGAGCCCCGACGGCCGAAAGGCGGGCCTGACAATGGCGCGTCGCAACGGGAGCGGTCATCCCCGCATAGGGAGTACCAGCTTACAGGCCATCCTGGATATCGAAGCGGACGATCTTTTCGCCTTCCATGCGGAAGATATGCGTCACCGTCTTGTCCTCAAGGCCATGACTTTGCCCTTCCAGCGGCCGGCCATCGAGGTCAAAGACCGACTGGATCACCTCGACAGCAACGGCGTCATCTGGCGTTTCTTCAAATGCCACCGGCTCGACGTGAGGACTGATGACGGCCCACTGGCGTGTCCAATAATCGCGCACGGCCTCACGGCCATGAACGTGGCCGCCATCCATGCCGTTGGCCCAGGCGACATTATCGGAAAGGACGGCAAGGACAGCGTCGATGTCTCTGGCGTTGAAGCTGGCATAGATGCGCTTGATCATTTCGACGTCGTTATGAGACATGTTGTTTCCTCTCTGGAGATTGAAACATTCGCTGTGCGGCATCGAAACGGCCTTGCCTCATTCCGCACCTCAATATACATACGTACATATATATCTCGCGGTCAAGCGCAGGCAAGGGGTGATCGGAATTGGACGAAGACGTGCTTTCTACGCCGGGGCATCTCATCAGTCTTGCGGCGCGGGGGTTCGCCCGCCTCAGCGAGTCACGCCTTAAACCGCTCGGCTACGGTGTCGGCCAGTTGCCTGTCCTGGTCGCGCTGCAGAATGGCAAGGCCAGCACGCAGCGCGACCTAGCCCGCTTTGCCAGGGTCGAGCAGCCGCCGATGGCGCAGATGCTCGCTCGCATGGAGAGGGATGGCCTGATCCAGCGGACACCCGATCCCGCTGACGGTCGCAGCAGCCGCATCGTGCTGGCGAAGGCTGCACAGGAACGCATGCCGGAGGCGATTGCCGCCTTGTTCGAAGGGAATAAAGAGGCATTGACCGGCTTCACGGATGCGGAAGCGGAGCAACTTGTCGATCTGCTCGAGCGGCTGATCGAAAATCTGGATCAGATTGCAAGTGCGCAATCCGCGGTGCAGTTTTAGAAGCACGACTGGGCTTATGAGAGGAAGGCTTATGCACAAAGGATCCTGCCTGTGTGGTGCTGTAACTTTCGAGATCGAAGGTGATCTTCGAGCGCCGGACGCGTGCCATTGCTCCAAATGCCGAAAACAATCCGGCCACTTTTTCGCTTCAACCGACGTGCCAAGACGTCAGATCACCATCCGGGGAGGCGAAGGTGTTACCTGGTATCAATCCTCAGAGAAGGTGAGGCGCGGATTTTGCGGGGTATGTGGGTCATCGCTGTTTTGGGATCCACCCCATCACGACTGGATTGCTGTCGCGATGGGCGCATTTGATGGCCCGACCGAAACCAAATTGAAAATACATATCTTTGCCGCTGACAAAGGCGACTACTACGACATCACCGACAACCTGCCCCAGAATGCGCAATAGGCAATGGTTGCTCGCCCGCGAGCGACCTTCAATTTCCATTCCGGGGCTGCGGCGCCTTATTCGAGATCGTGCTACCCTTCTGCGGGGAGCGGCGGTTCTCCAAGACGCGTGAGAGCAAGTTCCCCTTTCTCTTGCGCGGGATGAGATCGATATCGCTGACAAGCTTTGCACCGCCCCGGCGGCGCTCCAGGGTGATCTTGCGGCTATGGAAGGCTTCCAGCTCAGCGCGATGCGCGACGCTGATGATGGTGACATCAGGCAATTCATCGATCACCATCTGCATCATCTTGTCCTGGCTCTTCTCATCGAGTGCGGACGTTGCTTCATCCAGCACGATGATATCGGGTTGGTGCAGCAGGAGACGGGCAAAGGCCAGCCGCTGCTTTTCGCCGCCCGACAAGGTCTGGTCCCATGGCGCGTCTTCCTCGATCCTCTCTTTCAGATAATCCAGTCCCACCTTGTCGAGGGCCGACTTGATCTCATCCGGCGGCCAATTATCGGCGGCTCCGGGATAGGCGACGGCACGGCCAAGCGTCCCCGAAGGAATATAAGGTCGTTGCGGCAACATGAACAATCGCCTGTCGGCGTGGAAATCGACGCTGCCGCCACCCCACGGCCAGAGACCGGAGATGGCCCGCACCAGCGTGCTCTTGCCCGACCCGGATTCACCTGCGACGAGCACCCGCTCGCCGGGCTCGATCTCGACCCGGGTTTCCTTGACCACCGCAGTGCCATCGTCAAGCGACACGGCGAGATCGTTGAGGCTGAGCATCGCCTCGCCTTCGGTTTCGCCATGCTTGATGCGTCCGAGCGAGTCGCTCTGTTCGGCGCGCTCAAGGCCGTCGAGCGACATCATCAGCGAGGCGACGCGACGCGCGCAGGCGTTCCAGTCGGCAAGACGCGGGTAGTTGTCGACCAGCCAACCGAAGGCGGTCTGGACGATGGCGAAGGCAGAGGCTGCCTGCATGACCTCGCCCAGCGTCATGCTGCCTTCGAGAAATTTCGGCGCGCAAAGCAGGAGCGGCACGACAGGGGCAATCAGCATCGACCCATGCGACACGAACGTCGTGCGCATATGCTGGCGGGCAAGCAGCGCCCATTGCTTCAGCACATTGCCGAAGGTCTTGTGGAGGTCGTTGCGCTCCTCTTCCTCGCCGCCGAGCAGCGCGATGCTCTCGCCGTTCTCCCGCACATGCGTCAGCGTATAGCGAAATTCGGCCTCGACCTGGTTCTTGACCTCGGAAACCTGCACGAAATGGCGGCCGATCACGGCGATCACGCTTGAGGTGATCACGGCATAGAGGACCGCGGTGACGACGAGAAAGCCGGGAATGGTGATGGTCCAGCCTCCGATCGGCAGCGTCAAAGCGCCGCCGATCGTCCACAGCACGACGATGAAGGTCGAGGCCGACAGGAACGCCGCGATGACACCGGCGATGAAATCGACAGGGGCTTCGGTGGCGATCCTCAAATCCTCCGAGATGCGCGCCTCGGGGTTCTTGTGGTCGCCGCCGATGAGGTTCAGCTGGTAGTATCGGCCGTTTGCCAGCCAGCGCGCGATGACTGCGGTCGCCAGCCAGGAACGCCAGCGCCGCTGGATCATCATGCGAACAGCAACCTGCGTGGTGACAAGGGCGACGGTTCCGAGCACGAGCGGCACGAACACGCCGCTGAGGTAATAGACGGTGCCGGCGTCGTGCCGCTCTATGGCGTCGAAAATCGCGCGGTTCCAGCGATTGATCCCATACTGGAAGCCGACATTCATGCAGATCATGGCAAGCAGCCCGATCGACAACGGCCAGGCGAGCTTGTCCCCGCCACGGCCCCAGAAACGGCGCGCGCTGATCCAGAAGCGCTTGAGCAAATAGCGCTTGCGCGCGTGCTCGGCCTCCTCGGGCGTCAACTCCGGATCGGGTTCAATCATATCTGGCGGCGGCACGACCTCGACAGTCGATGCCTGCTCTTGGCGCGTCTTTTCGGCACCGTGCGGTTCGGTACCGTCGACCGATGTCGGATTGAGTTTAGCGTCGGCCATAAGCGCGATAACGGCTTACACATCGAAATGTTTCATAAGACTGATGGCTGTCCCGTTTGCACGAATGGCTGCCCCTCACCCTAGCCCTCTCCCCGCTCGCGGGGCGAGGGGACGTGCCCCGCGAGAGGCTGTGGGGAGCCGAGAGGTCGCAAAATATCCCCTTCGCCCCGCAAGCGGGGAGAAGGTGCCGGCAGGCGGATGAGGGGCTGGCATCGGCGATCTCTGGGCCGAGATGTCCCACCCTCAGGCGGTTTCGGTGGCGACCTGCGGCAGGGATTGCAGCAGGGTCTGGCGGGCGGAGTGCAGATGCGCTCGGCAGGCGGTTTCGATCGCTGCCTGGTCGCCGGATTCCAAGGCTGCGATATAATCCAGATGTTCGTGGATGGCGCGCTCGTTGCGCTGGCGGGCGGCGGTTTTGTTCCACTGGTAGTGATAGTGGAAGACGATGGCGATGGCGTCGTAGAAATCAGCGATGAAGCGGTTCTTCGAGGCGCGATGGATCAGCAAGTGGAAGCGCTCGTCGAGGACGGAGAAATCCTTGAAGCGCTGGTTGATGTCGGCAAGCATGGCGTGATGTTCGTCGCGCATAGCGGCAAGATCGGCCCAGCTCTGATTATCCCTGGGAAGCCGGCCGAATTCTGCGGCGGAATGCAGTTCGAACATTTCGCGCACATCGGCCAACTCAAGCGCGAATTCGCGGGTGAAGCCTTTGAGCGTCCAGTGGCTGTTCGGGCGTTTCTCGATGAGGCCGAAGCGGGAGAAGCGGATCAGGAATTCGCGGACGCTGGTGGTGCCGGTGCCGATCTCGCGGGCAAGCTCCAATTCGTTGATCTGCATGCCGGGTGCTGCATCATCGGCAAGGATGCGCTGCATGAAGCTGCGCTCGATGATATCATGCAGGGAGTCGGTTTCTTCGGAGGGAAAGAGGTCGTGGTCTGTCGGCTGGCGCAGCACGATCTTCTGGCGCTTGTTCCAGCGGATGATGCCCTCTTCGCTGAGCCGCGTCAGGATGGCGCGCGCCGTCGAACGGCTGACGCCGAGCTGGGCGGCGATCTCCGGTTCCGAAGGCAGCGCGGTATCCGTGCGCAGGGCTACGGCATACCTGTTATAGGCTTCCTTGAAGACCGTATTCTGCCTTGCCACCAGACCCCGCTTTCCGCCCTCGTATCCACCGCCCCACTTCAAAGCAGGACAGAACAGACCGGGGCTTGTTCAAACGACCTTTAGCTTATTTCCGGTCGCCTGCGGCTCATTGCCTCCCTCGTCCACAGGATCAATATTCCCGTTGACTTGAAAATGTTTATTGTAGATAAAAAACAAAATCAATGCGCATTCGCCGATGCAGCGAGCGTTTCCCAGGGAGAATAAATTGGACAAACTGCCTTGGATCATCCTTTCGGCCGGTGACAATGTCGCGGTCGCAACGGCGGCAATCGCGCCGGGTTCGACGGTTGCCGGCATTCAGACCCGTGAGAAGATCGACCCCGGTCACAAGGTGGCGATAGCGGATATTCCGCTCGGCTCACCCGTGGTCAAATACGGACAGGCGATCGGCCGCACCACGGCCGAGGTCAAGGCCGGCGACCATGTGCACAGCCACAACCTGCATTTCGAAAACGACCGGCTGGCGGCGACCGCCAATTCGGCACCTGAAACGGCCACTGCCGACGACGTCGGGCGCACCTTCATGGGGTATCGCCGCGCCGACGGGCGGGCGGCGACCCGCAACTATATCGGCATCATCGCCAGCGTGAACTGTTCCACCACGGTCTGCCGGGCGATCGCCGACGAGGCGAACCGGACGATCCTGCCGCATTATGAAGGCATCGACGGTTTCGTGCCGATCGTGCACGACCAGGGCTGCGGCATGAGCTCGACCGGCGACGGCATGAACGTGCTACACCGGACGCTCGCCGGCTACACAAGGCATGTGAATTTCGGCGGCGTGCTGATGATCGGCCTCGGCTGCGAGGTCAATCAGCTGACGCTTTACGGCCAAAGTGGTGCAGGCGCCTCAAAGCGGCATTTCAACATCCAGGATGCCGGCGGTTCGCGCCGTGCTGTCGAGCGCGCCATGGGCATGCTGCGCGAAATCGCCGCCGATGTCGGCAAGGAAAAGCGCGTACCGATGTCGGTCGGGGAGATCATCATCGGCCTGCAATGCGGCGGCTCGGACGGCTTTTCCGGCATCACCGCCAATCCGGCGCTGGGTGTCGCGGCCGACCTGCTGGCGGCAGCCGGCGGCACGGCGATCCTTTCGGAGACCTCGGAAATCTATGGCGCCGAACATCTGCTGCGCAGCCGCGCCGTCAGCGACGAGGTGGCAAAGAAGCTCGACGACAAAATCGCCTGGTGGGAGCAGTACGTCGCCCTGCACGGCGCCTCGCTCGACAACAACCCCTCGCCCGGCAACAAGCGCGGCGGGCTGACGACCATTCTGGAAAAATCGCTCGGCGCCGTCGCCAAGGGCGGGCGCTCGCCGCTGACGGCGGTCTATGGTTACGCCGAGCGGGTCACGGCCCCCGGCCTCGTCTTCATGGACACACCAGGCTACGACCCGGTCTCGGCGACCGGCCAGGTGGCGGGCGGAGCAAACATGATCGCCTTTACCACAGGCCGCGGCAGCTGCTTCGGCTGTCGGCCGGCGCCGTCGCTGAAGCTTTCCAGCAATTCGGCGCTCTATGCCTCGATGGAAGAGGATATGGACATCGATTGCGGCACGATCGCCACCGGCGACGCGACGATCAGCGGCAAGGGCCGCGAGATCTTCGATCTCATCGTCGATACCGCCTCGGGCAAGAAGACCAAGAGCGAGATCTTCGGCTACGGCGACAATGAATTCGTGCCGTGGCATCTCGGTGCGACGCTGTAATCTTTGTTTTTAGGCGATCCCGGACGGAAAACCGCTTCACACTTTTCCTGGGATTGCTCGAGATAGTTCAGCTTCTTCGAGAGGAGGAATGATGAAGACGAGACGGATCGGCAAGACCAAGCTGGAGGTGACCGAAATCAGTTTCGGCGCAGCCGCTCTCGGCGGTCTCTATCGCGCCTGCCCGCGCGAGCAGGCGATGGACACGCTGCAGGCGGCCTGGGACAGCGGCATCCGCTATTTCGACGTGGCGCCCTGGTACGGGCTCGGCCTTGCCGAACGGCGGGTCGGTGATTTCCTGCGCGACCAGCCGGACAGCTCTTACGTGCTGTCCACCAAGGTCGGCCGGCTGCTTCGACCGGTGCCGACCGGCACCGTGCCTGATTACAGCTATGTCGATCCGCTCTCCTTCGATGCCGATTACGACTATTCCTATGACGGAATCATGCGCTCGGTCGAATTCAGCTATGCGCGGCTCGGCCTCAACCGCATCGATATCCTCTATGTGCACGACCTCGGCGTCTACACACACGGCGCGGCGAAGAATGCGGTCCACCAGAAGCAGTTTCTCGATTCCGGCGTGAAGGCGCTGGAGGAACTCAAGTCGTCTGGCGCGATCTCCGCCTTCGGCCTCGGCGTCAACGAAGTGCCGGTCTGCCTCGACGTCATGCGCCATTCCGATCTCGACTGCATCCTGATGGCCGGCCGCTACACGCTGCTCGACCGCTCGGCCGTCGCCGAACTGCTGCCGCTTTGCCGGCAGAAGGGCACGTCGCTCGTCGTCGGCGGCGTCTTCAACTCCGGCATTCTCGCCACCGGCCCGGTGCCGGGTTCGCATTTCGACTATATGCCGGCTGATGACGACGTGCTTGCCAAGGTGGGCGCCATGGAGGCGATCGCCAAACGCCACGGCGTGCCGCTGGCGGCTCCCGCCCTGCAGTTTCCGCTGCGCGAGGCGATCGTCGCATCGGTGCTGATCGGCACGGCGAAGCCTTCGAGCCTGACGCGCAATATGGAGATCGTCGAGCCGCGGCTTGCCGACGAGATCTATGCCGAATTCGAACCCTATACGCTGGTCGCGCCGCCGCTCGGCGCCGAAGCCGTCCGAGTCTGAGGAGAGATTATGCTCAAGGGTATTCATCCGCTGCTTGGCCCCGACCTGCTCCATGCGCTGAAGACCATGGGGCATGGCGACGACATCGTCATATCGGACGCCAATTTTCCCTCGGGGTCGATGGGCCCGCCGGTCATTCGCGCCGACGGCGTCAGCGCCACCGACATGGCCAAGGCCATCCTGACGCATATGCCGCTCGACACCTTCGTGCCGGAAGCGGCATGGCGGATGGAGGTGGTCGGCGATCCCGATGCGGTGCCGGAGGTCTGCGCCGAATTCCAGAAGATCGTTTCCAAGCACGCCGGCGATTTCCGCATCGTGCCGGTGGAGCGTTTTGCGTTTTACGCAATGGCGCGCAAGGCCGCCTACATCGTCGCGACGACGGAATTCCGACTGTACGGCAACCTAATTTTGAAAAAGGGCGTCGTCCATCCGCACGAGATCGACATGGCCTGATCCCTATTTTAGGATATCATGGTATTGGAATAAAATCAGTTGCTTGGCGGGAGTTTACCAAAGAAAAAAAGCCGGTTTGGCGCTCTTGCAATTTGATTGCGCCTCGGCTAGCTTCACCTGGCAAATGTTTTTTATCGATAAAAATCGTCCGCCTGCGTTCAACGGCCGATTTATTTGGAGGAGAACGCACCCTGAGAGGAGAACCCTTATGAGTATCGTGAAATCCCTTCTGTCCCGCCGCGCCTTTACCGCGCTCGCGGGCGCCGCAGTCATCGCCACGGCGATGCCGGCACCGTCGTTTGCCGCCGACGTGACGATCCCGATCATCGTCAAGGACACGACGTCCTTCTACTGGCAGATCGTTCTGGCCGGCGCCCGCAAGGCTGGCCAGGATCTCGGCGTCAACGTGCCGGAACTCGGCGCACAGGCCGAATCCGACGTCAACGGCCAGATCAGCATTCTGGAGAACGCCGTCGCCGGCAAGCCGGCCGCTGTCGTCATCTCGCCGACCGAATTCAAGGCGCTCGGCAAGCCGATCGATGAAGCCGCCAAGTCGGTTCCGATCATCGGCATCGACTCCGGCGCCGACTCCAAGGCGTTCAAGTCGTTCCTGACGACCGACAACGTCCAGGGCGGCCGAATCGCAGCCGACGGTCTGGCTGCCGCCATCAAGGGAATGTCGGGCAAGGAAGAAGGCGAAGTCGTCATCCTGACCAATCTTCCGGGCGTCGGCTCGCTGGAACAGCGCCGCGAAGGCTTCCTGGATCAGGTGAAGACCAAGTATCCGGGCCTGAAGGTGATCGCCGACAAGTACGGCGACGGCCAGGCAACGACCGGCCTCAACATGATGACCGACCTGATCACGGCAAACCCGAACCTCGTCGGCATCTTCGCCTCGAACCTGATCATGGCGCAGGGCGTTGGCCAGGCGATCGCCGAAAACAAGCTCGGCGACAAGATCAAGGTCATCGGCTTCGACAGCGACGACAAGACGGTCGGCTTCCTCAAGGATGGCGCGATTGCCGGCCTCGTCGTTCAGGACCCCTACCGCATGGGCTATGACGGCGTGAAGACCGCGCTTGCCGTCTCCAAGGGCGAGAAGGTCGAAGAAAATGTCGACACCGGCGCAAACCTCGTCACCAAGGCGAATATGGCCGATCCGAAGATCGACGCGCTGCTGAACCCGAAGATCAAGTAACAAAGACAGACAGGCCGCGCCGGCTTCAAAAACCGGCGCGGCCTTTTCCATCCGTGCTATGTTTTGCGGGGGATGGAGAGAGACGCGACACAAGGAGGAGAGGTCCCATGATCGGACTGGAAGAGGTCAGTCATCGCCATGATGACAGTGCGACGCTGAAAGAAGCCAATCGAATTCCCGCCGGATCGCCTATCCTCGAACTCAAGGGCCTGCAGAAGAACTACGGTCATGTGCAGGCGCTGAAGCCAGCGACGCTGACCTTTCTCGCCGGTGAAATCCACGCCATCGTCGGCGAAAACGGCGCCGGCAAATCCACCCTCATCAAATTGCTGACAGGCGTCATCACCCGCACGGCGGGCGAAGTGCTGTGGTGCGGCCAGCCGGTGGGGCTGTCGACGCCGAACGAGGCGATCGCCCGCGGCATCAATGCCGTCCACCAGGAGGTCGTGCTCTGCCGGCACCTGACGGTCGCCGCCAATCTCTTTCTCGGCGACGAGGTCAACCGCTTCGGCCTGATGCGCAAGAAGCAGATGGAGAAGATGGCGCAGGCCGTGCTCGACGATCTCGGCTTCGGCCTGCCGGCCGGTGCGCTGTTGAGCTCGCTGACGATCGGCCAGCAGCAACTGGTGGCAACGGCACGCGCGGCGATGCGCGGCACGCAGTTCCTGATCTTCGACGAACCCACGGCCTATCTGACTCGCCAGGAATCGGCGCAGCTCTTCAAGCTGATCCGCCGGCTGCAGGGCGAAGGCGTCACCATCGTCTATATCAGCCACCGCATGGAGGAAGTCTTCGAGCTTGCCGACCGTGTCTCGGTGCTGCGAGACGGAACGCATGTCGGCACGCGCCTGATCGGCGAGACCAACGATGCCGAACTGATCTCGCTGATGATCAATCGCTCGATCGAACAGATCTACCACAAGGAAGAAATCGCGATCGGCGAGACGATCCTCACGGTCAACGGCCTCTCCGGCCCGGGCTTCGAAGATGTGTCGCTCAGTGTCAAGGCAGGACAGATCGTCGGGCTCTACGGCCTGATCGGTGCCGGGCGCAGCGAATTCGCCCTCGGGCTCTACGGCCGCCAGCCGACGACATCGGGCGATGTCGAATGGATGGGCAAACGTGTCGACATCCGCAACGAACGCACGGCGATGGAGCTCGGCATTGCGCTGGCGCCGGAAAGCCGGCGCGACCAGGGGCTTTGCCTCAACCTGCCGATCGGCCTCAACATCAACTTACCGGTGTTCGGGCGGCTGAGCCACGGGCCTATCATCAATCACGCGCGCGAATCGGCCAATGCCGACCAGCAGATCCGCAATCTCAGCATCAAGACGCCGAGCCGGCGCGTTCCGGCCTCCAGCATGTCGGGCGGCAACCAGCAGAAGATCGTCATCGGCAAGTGGCTGAGCCATGGTGCCCGACTTTTCATCTTCGACGAGCCGACCGTCGGCGTCGACGTCGGCACCAAGGCGGAAATCTACCGGCTCTTCGCCAAGCTTCTGAAGGAGGGCGCCGGCATCATCCTGATCTCCTCCTACCTGCCCGAGGTCTACGAACTGGCCGACCGGCTGCACGTCTTCCGCGCCGGCAAAATCGTCGCGAGCCATGATTATCACGCGGCGACGCATGAAGAAGTGCTCAGCGAAGCGATCGGCGTCTGAGCCAAAAGAATAAGAGGGAGAAAATTCATGACTGCCACCCCCACCGAAATCGTCGCGCCGCCGCCGCGCCGGAAAATGAACATCCTGTTCGGCCTGACGCTGATCGGCCTGCTGATCTTCCTCTGGATCGTGCTTGGCGTCGTCACCCCGAGCTTCTGGACGCCGCTCAATATCTCCAACCTGCTGCGTCAGGGTGCGATGACGGCGATCCTCGCGCTCGGCCAGACCTTTGTCATCATCACCGCCGGCATCGACCTTTCGGTCGGCGCCATTGTCGGCTTCTGCACCGTGATCATCGCCTGGCTGCTGCAGGCGGGCGTGCCGGTCTGGGGTGCGATCGCGCTGACGCTGCTGATGGGTGTGGCGATCGGCGCCTTCCATGGCTTCGGCATCGTGCATATGGGCCTGCCGCCGTTCATCATCACGCTGGCAACCCTGACATCGCTGCGCGGCATCGGCCTCTTGATCACCAACGGTTCGACGATCAACATCACCAATGAGGGCTTCAGCAATTTCGCCCGCGCCGATTTGCTCAGTATTCCCAGCCTGTTCTGGATGGTCATCCTGGTGGCGGTCCCATCCTTCATCTTCCTGCATCTCAGCCGCTGGGGCCGCTATCTCTTCGCGGTCGGTTCGAACGCCGAGGCGGCGCGCCTTTCCGGCGTCAACGTCAAGGGCATGATCTACCTTGCCTATATCCTGTCTGCCTCCTTCGCCGCCTTCGTCGGCGTGCTGCTTGCCTCGCGCATCGCGATCGGCAATGCGACGCAGGCCGACGGCTGGGAACTGCAGGCGATTGCCTCCTCCGTCATTGGCGGCACCAGCCTGTTCGGCGCGGTCGGCTCGGTGCACGGCCCGCTGATCGGCGCCTTCATTCTCGCCACCATCAACAACGGCGCGAACCTTCTGAACGTCAACTCCTTCTGGCAACGTATTATCACCGGTCTGCTGATCATCGTGATCGTGTTCTTCGACCAGCTGCGCCGCCGCCGGAGCAATTGAGCGACAAGAGGCAGCCGGCCTGAACAAGCCGGCTTCTTCCATTCCAGGAATGCGAGATCCGTCATGAAAGCAGTTCTTTGCCGGGAGCCCGGCGTGCTCGATATCGTCGAGCGTCCTTCGCCAGCGGCTCCCGCCGCCGGCTGGGTGCGGCTTGCCGTCAGCCATGTCGGTATCTGCGGCACCGACTATCATATCTTCGAGGGCAAACATCCCTTCCTCGAATATCCGCGGGTGATGGGGCATGAGATCTCGGCAACGGTGCTGGAAGCCGGCGACGGCGTCACTATCGCGGTCGGCACGCCCGTTATCGTCAATCCCTATCTCTCCTGCGGGCAGTGTATCGCCTGCCGCCAGGGCAAGCCGAATTGCTGCACCAATATCAAGGTGCTCGGCGTCCATACTGACGGCGCCTTCTGCGAGGAGATTTCGGTTCCGGCCGAAAACCTCTATGCCGCCAAAGGTGTAAGCCTCGAAGCGGCGGCGACGACCGAGTTCCTGGCGATCGGCGCCCATGCGGTGCGCCGCTCGATGACCGGCGCCGGCGCGCGGGCGCTCGTCATCGGTGCCGGACCGATCGGGCTTGGGGCGGCGATCTTCTCGCGCATCGCAGGCCATCAGGTGACGCTGCTCGATACCAGCACCGAGCGGCTGCAGATGGCGTCGGAGCGCTTCGGCTTCACCTCCGGCATCATTGCCAACGAGGCGACAGCGGATGCCGTCCGGGAGAAGACCAATGGCGATGGTTTCGACGTGGTCTTCGACGCGACCGGTTACGGCCCTTCTATGGAGAAGGCATTTTCCTTCGTCGCCCATGGCGGCGCGCTGGTGCTGGTCAGCGTCGTCAAGGACGATATCCGCTTCTCCGATCCCGAATTCCACAAACGCGAGATGATGGTGATCGGCAGCCGCAACGCCACCCGCGTCGATTTCGAGCACGTGGCGGATTCGATCGCCAAAGGGCTAGTGCCGGTGGACAAACTCATCACCCACCGCACGACGCTTGCCGATGCGCCGCGCGATCTCGCGCGCTGGGCGCATGAGAAGAATGGGCTGATCAAGGCGGTGATCAGTATTGGGGACATGCCCCGTAAGGGGTAGGAGGGGAACGGAGAGGTCGCGGCATGTTCTCTTCTCCCCTCGGGGAGAAGGTGCCGGCAGGCGGATGAGGGGGCCATAGGCACATCCTTCACCTAAACCTATTCCACCAAGCCGATGGCAAGCGCCTGAACACGGTCAATCCGATACCGGCGCGGTCGAAGTCCACATAGGCGTTGTAAAAGACCGGCTTCGCCGGCCCCCTCATCCGCCCTACGGGCACCTTCTCCCCGCTGGGGAGAAGAGGGAATCGAGATGTTGCGGCCTATCCTTCTCCCGCAGTCGGGCTAACACGCCGCCTCAATCGCCCTGCGCATCTGCCTCACGACGGCGACATCCGTCTTGTTCGTGCTTCTCGCCTCGAAACCAAAAGCGACGGCGCGCGGATCGGCGCTTTCGACCGGTGAACTGCAGGAACCGTGGACCTCGCGGGCGCCGGTCGCCTTCAATATCTCGCCGACATTGGCGGGGCGGATGCCGCTGCCGGGCATGATGGCGATCCGGCCGGCGGCCTTTGCCGAAATGCGCTTCAGCGTTTCGATACCATCCGATGCCTTCAGCGCGCAGCCGGAGGTCAGGATGCGTTCGCAGCCGAGTTCGACCGCCTGTTCCAGCGCCTGATCGGCATTCGGCACCAGATCGAAAGCGCGATGCAGCGTCGAGCCGAGGCCTGCGGCATGCGCCTTCAAACGATGGATCAACGGCATGTCGAGCATGCCATCCGGCCGGTTGGCGCCGATGACGACGCCGGCAAGGCCTGATGTGCGCACGGCATCGATATCGATCATCATCGCCTCCTCGTCTACCCCGTCGAAGATGAAGGGGCCGGCGTGAGGGCGGATCATCGCGTAGATCGGGACGGGCGCCCTGGCGGCGATCCGCATGAGGCTCGGCAGCGGCGTCAGGCCGCCGAGTTCCAGCGCCGAACAGAGTTCGATACGCCCGGCGCCACCTTCGATCGCGGCGGCAAGGCCTTCGGCGCTGTCCACGCACACTTCCAGCAAGATCGTCACGCTGCGGTCTCCCTAACTCCGCCGGGGCTTAAGCCACGGCTGCGGTTTTGACGACCGCTTCCGACGTAATTCTCGCCGCCGCCTCGATGATGACAGTGCAGGCATCGGCGGCGGCTTTGCGATGGTTGAAGGCGACGTGATAGGACATCGGCAGATGCTGGTCGAGATCGACGATACGCACCTTGTCGGCAATCGGCATGGCGCTGACGCGGCCGAGGAAGGAAACGTAGCCATGATTGGCGACGAGGTCGACGATGACAGGCAGCGAATCCGCCGCGGTGATATCCTGGCCGCGCAGGCGCCGGTTGGGCGCGCGCTCGTAGCTGAAGGCCATGGCCGCATGGCCGAGGCCGGTGCGTGGGCTCGGCATACAGATCGCGTGGCCGGCGACGAGATCGGCGACGCTGGTCTCGGTACTGTCAGGCGGTGCGATCACCACCATGTCGGTCTGCAGCAATTCGCGATGGCGCAAGCTTTCCAGCCCGAAGACGGAATCCAGGATAGCGACGTCGATGCGGCCGCTCTTCAGCGCCTCGCGCAGATCGTCGGCGGTCATCGAGACCAGCGAGATGGCATTGTTGTTGCGGCGCATATTCCATTCCGCCACCAGCGTGCCCAGGCAGCGGGCCACCCAGCTTTCCGAGCCGGTCGGGATGATCGAGCCGATGCGCAGCGACCGGGCGGTGCGCCGATACCGTTCGTCGGCCGATGATTTGAGATCGTTCCACGCCTGGCTGATCGCCATGAAGATCTGGTAGGCGTGCCTGCCCTCCTCCGTCAGCACCGAACCCTGCGCCTGCCGCTCGAACAGGCGATGCCTCAGAAATTTCTCAAGATTGGCAAGCTGAAGCGAAAGCTGCGGCTGACCGAGGCGAAGGCGGCGGGCGGCCCGGTTGATGCTGCCCTGGTCGGCAACTTCGAGAAACCGCTCCATCGTGACGATCTTGACCGGAATGCGCGATGCCCAGGCCTCGTCGATCTCGGCGGTGGCGCCGTCGTGACCGGCCCATTGGCCGATCTCAGCGATCGCAGCCATGATCGGCTCCAGGCCTTCCAGCACCCTGCCGCTCGCAATCAGCGTCGCGAGCTCGCCGGAGGCGCGTTCCGTCAGCTTCATCGCCAACTCGGTCTCGAGATTGTGGATGGCCGTCGAGACGGTGGAGGGCGACAGCTGGAAGCGCCGCGCGGTCTCGCGGACCGAACCGGAGGTCAGGACATGACTTGCGATGAACAGGGCGCCAAGATGCAAACGGCCGTCTCCGGAAAACGCTGGAAAAACCGGACGATATGATGTGTTCATGAAAAAAGATATCCCTGCCTCCGGAGAGGCGCGCTATCGTTCGATCATAGAAAAATCCGGGCGGCGGGAATCCGCAACAGAGCCGGGAAATATCGTGGAAACACGCAAGGGAACAAAAACAAATCGCGCCGGCCTTGGAAAAGGGAGTGCGTTTCCGCGCGCGGAGGTGCATTCGCCGCCATAATCGTGCCGCGACTGCAAATACTGGAGGGGGCTTGCATCGATTTTTCGGGCATGCACGCTATTTCCATCACGCACGCAATTCCGGCATGATGGCGGCTTCACCGCCTTCGCCGGCGGATTTCCTATGCGCAGGCCTCCCGCCTGGGGCTGGGCCACTGCATAATTCCTTAAATCGGTATCGATTTAAGATAAAATTATGCAGCAATTCAAAGTGCTACAACGTCCCTGCACGTCCGAAAGACGTGCAGCGCTGTAGGTCAACGGTTTTTGAAAAAGGGGACTTTCCATGCTGAAGAAACTCGCACTTGCCGTTTCGCTCTCCGCCTTCGCAGCGGGTGCGGCTCATGCCGCCGACATCGTCGTCTCGTCGAAGATCGACACGGAAGGCACGCTGCTCGGCAACGTCATTGCGCTCGCGCTCGAAGCGAACGGCATCAAGACGCAGGACCGCATCGCGCTTGGCGCGACACCGGTCGTGCGCAAGGCGATCACATCAGGCGAAATCGACATCTATCCGGAATATACCGGTAATGCCGGCTTCTTCTTCAACAAGGCCGATGACGCCGCCTGGAAGAACATCGACCAGGGCTATGAGCTGGCGAAGAAGCTCGATTACGACGCCAACAAGATCGTCTGGCTGACGCCGTCGCCTGCCAACAACACTTGGGCGCTTGCCGTGCGCAGCGACGTCGCCGGCCCGAACAACTTGAAGAGCCTCACGGACTTCGGCAAATGGGTTGCCGGCGGCGGTGCCGCCAAGCTTGCCGCCTCCGCCGAATTCGTCAATTCGGCCGGCGCGCTTCCCGCCTTCCAGACGACCTACGGCTTCCAGCTGAAGCCCGACCAGATGGTCGTTCTTTCCGGCGGCGACACGGCGGCAACGATCAAGGCGGCCGCCGATCAGACGAACGGCGTCAACACCGCCATGGTCTATGGCACCGACGGCGCTATCGAAGCGGCCGAACTGACCGTTCTCGAAGACGACAAAAACGTGCAGCAGGTCTATGCCCCGACGCCGATCATCCGCGAAGAGGTGCTGAAGGCCAATCCGAAGATCGAGGAAGTGCTCTCGCCGATCTTCAAGAGCCTGACTGCCGACGAGTTGCGCAAGCTCAACGCCAAGATCCAGGTCGACGGCGAGCCGGCAAAGTCGGTCGCCGAAGCCTATCTGAAGGAAAAGGGCTTCCTGAAGTAGTTCATTGTCCGCTCCGCCCGGTTACGGGCGGAGCCTCCCTTTGCTGATGGGATTGGGCTGACAGGGTTGGCCAGACAGGATTGGGATTCATGGAAGATACCTTAGCGGTCCGCAGGGTGGACCGGCTCGGCGTGGTTCTGGTGGCCGGCGGCATCGCGGCGACAGCACTGATGCCCTTCATCTACGTGAAGGCAAACCGCATCGCCGCCGGCAAGCCGATGCTGCTGATGCAGCTTCTTCCCCAGTCTTCCGTCATCATCCTGACCGTGCTTCTCCTTCTCACCGCCTTCGCCACGCTGTTCCTACGCCATGCGATCGTGCGGCTTGTCATCGCCACACTCTGCCTTGCGGCGCTGATCGTTGCGATCGGCCTCGTCTCGGCCGCGGCAACGCCGCCCGGCAGCACGGTGGCGCGCATGACGCCCGGCGGCGGCTTCTGGGTGCTGTTTGCCGTGATCGGCCTCGTCATATCCGATGCGCTGGTGAAGATCCGGCTGGCGCCCTGGATGCGGGTCGCAGCCCTTGCCGCCTATACGGCGCTGCTCTTCATCTCGCTCTCCTCCGGCCTGCTCGACAGCCTTTCGATCATGAAGGAATTCTCGACGCGGGCCCCGCAATTCGAGACCGAAGCGATCTCGCATCTGCTCTTGGCGTTCGGCTCGCTTGCCATCGCCATTGTTCTCGGCCTGCCGCTCGGCATCCTCTGCTTTTGGGTGCCGAAGCTGCGAGCCATCGTACTGCAGGGCCTCAGCCTCATTCAGACGATCCCGAGTCTGGCACTCTTCGGTCTGTTGATGCTGCCGCTCGGTTATCTCGCCACGCATGTGCCGCTCGCCGCCGCGATCGGCATTCGCGGCATCGGCACGGCGCCTGCCTTGATTGCGCTTGTGCTCTATTCGCTGCTGCCGATCGTCGCCAACACCGTCGTCGGCCTTCAGGGCGTCGATCCCTCGGTGCGGGACGCCGCGGCCGGCATGGGGCTGACACGCTGGCAGATCCTTGTTGGAATCGACATGCCGCTCGCCTTTCCCGTTATCCTCACCGGTATCCGCATCGTGCTGGTGCAGGCGATCGGCATGGTGACGATCGCCGCACTGATCGGCGGCGGCGGCTTCGGCATCTTCATCTTCCAGGGGCTCGGCCAGACGGCCATGGACCTCGTCCTGCTCGGCGCCGTGCCGACCGTCTTCTTCGCCTTCTCATCGGCCGTCATCCTCGATGCGGTCATCGAAAGCATCCGGGGATCTGCCGCATGACTATGATCGAGATCAGGAACGTCACCAAGCGCTATGGCGCGGCCACCGTCGTCGACGACGTCTCCATGCGCGTCGAGAAGGGCGAGATTACCGTCATCGTCGGCACGTCTGGCTCCGGCAAATCGACGCTGATGCGGATGATCAACCGGCTGGTGCCGATCACCGAGGGTGAGATCTTCGTCCGCGGACAGAATGTGATGGACGTGCCGGTGACCGAGCTTCGCCGCAAGATCGGCTATGCCATCCAGGGGCACGGCCTCTTTCCGCACCGGACCGTGGCGCAGAATATCGCCACCGTGCCGCAGCTTCTCGATTGGGATTCCGCCCGCATCGCCAAACGCGTCGAGGAATTGCTCGGGCTTTTCAACCTCGATCCGGCAAGCTTTGCGGACAAATATCCGCATCAGCTCTCCGGCGGCCAGCAGCAGCGCGTCGGCGTCGCCCGGGCACTGGCGGCCGAACCGGAGCTGCTTTTGATGGACGAGCCCTTCGGCGCGCTCGATCCCGTCATCCGCGGCAAGGCGCAGGACGACCTGTTGGCGATCCAGAAGCAGTTCGGCACAACGGTCATCCTCGTCACCCATGACATGGATGAGGCCTTCCATCTCGGCAACCAGATCGCGGTGATGAGCGAGGGCAGATTGCTGCAATGCTCGACGCCGGAAAAGATCCTCACCGAACCCGCCGATCCCTTCGTGCAGCAATTGACCGGCACCTCCGACCGGGCGCTGAAGCTGATGTCGCTGCTGCCGCTGAAGGAAAGCATGGAGCCGGCCAAGAGCGGTCTCGCTTATGCCCTGCCGCAATCGCTCAGTCTCCGCGACGCGCTGGCCGAAATGATCTGGCAGGGGGTCGACGAGGCGGCGGTGCAGGATGGCGAGAAGGCGCCGGTTGGCTCGATCTCGATGACGCGGCTGCTCGAACTGGGCCGCAAGGCATGAAGCTCGTCGTCGCCAATCTCTTCCGCCTGGCGGCGCTCGCCCTGCTGCTCATCCTGCTGTTCAGGACGGAGTGGCTTTCCTTCCTGCTGGTGCCGCTGACCAGCAACAATGCGCCTGCCGTCTATACGCAGAACAGCCTTGCTTCGCTGGCTGGCGGCCATCTGCAACTGGTGATCGGCTCGATCGTCTGCAGCGCTGTGCTTGCCGTTATCGGGGGCATCTTCGTGACGCGGGAAAGCGGGGCTGACTTCCTGCCGCTGTCGCGCGCCATCGCTAATGCCGGGCAGACCTTTCCGCCGGTCGCGGTGCTGGCGCTCGCGGTTCCCGCCACCGGTTTCGGCGCCATGCCGACGCTGATCGCGCTCTTTCTCTACGGCCTGCTGCCGATCTTCGAAAACACCGTCGCCGGGCTGAAACAGGTTTCGCCGCAGGTTCTCGATGCTGCCGACGGCATGGGCATGAACGGCACGCAGCGGCTGTTGCGCGTCGAGCTGCCGCTTGCGCTGCCGCTGATCCTCGAAGGGCTGAAGGTCGCGACCGTGATCAATATCGGCACGGCGACGATCGGCTCGACGGTTGCGGCCAAGGGTCTCGGCGAAGTCATCATTGCCGGGCTGATCTCCGACAATACCGCCTTCATCCTGCAGGGCGGCCTGATCGTCGGCCTGATGGCGGTGCTGATCTATGACGCCATGGGTCTCGTCGAAGCGGCGATTACGCGAAGAATCGGCTTGCGCGCGGCGTAAAAGGACGGGTACCAAGGCTGCGGTGATCGGCACATTGGGAGGCAGACTTGGCGAAGATGATCCACTCCATGATCCGCGTTCTCGATGAGGCGCGCTCAGTCGAATTCTACGAGAGGGCATTCGGCCTTTCGGTCGCCGACCGCGTCGATTTCGAAACCTTCACGCTGATTTACATGAGCAATGCCGAGACCGGCTTCGAGCTGGAACTGACCGTCAACAAGGGCCGGACTGCGCCTTACGATCCGGGCAATGCCTATGGCCATCTCGCCGTCTCCGTCGAAGAGGTGGCGGTCGAGCGCGAGCGGCTGTCGAAGCTCGGGCTAAAGCCGGGTGAACTGGTGGAGCTCAACCGCGACGGCAAGCTCTTCGGCCTGTTCTTCTTCATCAGCGATCCCGATGGCTATAAGATCGAGGTCCTGCAGCGCCACGGCCGGTTTCTCTGAGGCATCGAACGCCGAACCACCGATACATTCCACACCACAGATAATCCCACAGCTTCAAGCGGCATGCATCAGGAGCCCGCCATGATCGAAAAGACTGCGCTCAATTCTGGCTGGACGCTCTCCTGTAACGATACAGCCAGGCTTAGCCTGCCGGCTACCATTCCCGCGACGGTGCCGGGCTGCGTGCATCTCGACCTTCTCGCCAACCGGCTGATCCCCGATCCCTATATCGACGTCAACGAGATTACCAACGACTGGATCGGCAAGACCGACTGGACCTATCGCTGCAGCTTCGAGGCGATCCCTGACGATGCCAGGGTGCAGGAACTGGTCTTCGACGGGCTCGATACGATCGCGGTGATCTCCCTCAACGGCGAAGAGATCGGCCGCACCTTCAACATGCACCGCAGCTATCGTTTCGATGTTTCCCGGCTCCTGAAGACTGGCCAGAACGAACTCACCGTCACCTTCCGCTCGGCTTACGCCTATGGTGCGGAGATGGAAAAACATTACGGCTACCGTCCCAACAACTATCCGGGCCCGGGCAATCTGATGCGCAAGATGGCCTGCAATTTCGGCTGGGACTGGGGCCCGACACTGGTGACGGCAGGCCTCTGGAAGCCTGTTCGGCTGGAAAGCTGGAATCGGGCGCGGCTTGCCGAGACGCGGGTATCGGCAATACTTGCCGGTGGCGATGGGCTGGTGACGGTTCATGCCCGGCTGGCGCGGCATGGCGACAAGACGCCGTTGAGGCTCGTCGCCGCAATAGGTGGCGCGACTAAGACGGTGACCATTGCCGCCGGTGAAGACACGGTTTCCTTCGAGCTTACCCTCCCCTCGCCACAGCTCTGGTGGCCGCACCATCTCGGCGCACAGCCGCTCTATCCGCTGACGCTCAGGCTGGTCGACGAGGCCAGCGACGATGTGCTCGACAGCTATCAACGCGAACTCGGTTTCCGCTCGCTGCGGCTCGATACTTCGGCCGACGAACACGGTTCGGCCTTTACCTTCGTCATCAACGACGTACCGCTGTTCATCTGCGGGGCGAACTGGATTCCAGACGATTGTTTTCCCCCGCGGGTCACGGCCGAGCGTTACGCCGCGCGGATCGGGGAGGCAAAGGCCGCCAATATTCATATGCTGCGCGTCTGGGGCGGTGGCATCTTCGAGGCCGACGAGTTCTATGAGGCCTGCGACCGCGCCGGCATGCTGGTCTGGCAGGATTTCCTCTTTGCCTGCGCCGCCTATCCCGAGGAAGAGCCGCTCAGAAGCGAGGTCGAGGCGGAGGTGCGCGACAATGTCGTGCGGCTGATGCCGCATGCCTCGCTCGTCCTCTGGAACGGCAACAACGAGAACATCTGGGGCTTCGACGAATGGGGCTGGCGGCCGATCATCAAGGCGGGCGAGAGCTGGGGGCTCGGCTATTATCTCGACCTACTGCCGAAACTCTGCGCCGAACTCGATCCGGACCGGCCCTATTATCCCGGCAGTCCCTATTCCAGCTCGATGGAGATCGAACCCAATGCCGACGAACATGGCTGCAAACATATCTGGGACGTGTGGAACGATGTCGGCTACGAGGTCTACCGCAATTATATCCCGCGCTTCTGCTCCGAATTCGGCTGGCAGGCGCCGGCCGCCTGGGCGACGATCGAAGAAAGCGTGCACGACGCGCCGCTGACACCGCAATCGAACGGCGTCTTCCACCATCAGAAGGCAACTGATGGTAATGACAAGCTGATCCGCGGCCTGTCCGGCCATCTGCCGGAACCCAAGACGATGGACGACTGGCACTTCGCCACCCAGCTCAACCAGGCGCGCGCCATCCGTTTCGGAGTCGAGCACATGCGCTCGCATCGCAATATCTGCAAGGGTGCTGTGGTCTGGCAGTTCAACGATTGCTGGCCGGTGACCTCCTGGGCGGCACTCGATTCGGCCGGGCGCCGCAAACCGCTCTGGTATGCGCTGAAGGCGGCCTATGATCCGCGCCTGCTGACGATCCAGCCGCGCGGCGGCGGGCTTGCCGCAATTGCCGTCAATGAACGAACGCTGTTCTGGCGGGCGAAGATCAGCGGCAGACGCATGACGCTCGACGGCACCGTGCTTGCCGAATTCGAATTCTGGCGCCTGCTCTGCGACCGCTTCGAGGCAAAGGAATTTCCACTACCCGAAGAGATCGTCACCCCCGACTTACCGAAGGACGAGGTCATCGTCGTGCAGATGCTGGACAGGCGGGCCTTGCATTATTTCGTCGAGGATATCGAGCTCAACCTTCAGGCGCCGCGGCTGACTGTCGATGTCGTCGGGATCGACGGCGGGTACGAGGTCAAGGTGACGGCGCAAAACTTCCTCAAGGATCTCTGCCTGATGGCCGACCGGCTGGATCCGGAGGCCGTCGTCGACACAATGCTGGTGACGCTGCTACCGGGCGAGAGCCATGTGTTTACTGTGAGGACGGCAAGGACGATTGAAGCAGGTGACATCACCGTCGGCACCGTGCTGCGCTCGGCCAATGATCTTGTTGCAGGGGACTAAAGAGGTCTCGCATCCGGGCTGTGTCGGCTTCCCGGTTGAAAAGGTGGAGCCGCTGTGTCCTCTACCTCCCTCATTCCTGTGCTCGTCACAGGAATCCAGCCACCGCGTGTCCGCGCGGTGAATTGACCCGATACCTCAAGCGAAAAAGTCTTCCGCGCCCAAGGACTTGGACGCACTGGATTCCTGTGACAAGCACAGGAATGAGGGTGAGCAAGCATCTGCCGGATCGAGTGCCCAATGACCTCGGGTAAGAGCGAAGCTCGTCGCCAAACACCAAAAAGGCCCCGCATCCGCGGGACCCTTCCAGCTCGGTCTATCGGACGACGTTACATCCAGTAGGGCGGCACGCCGTAGTAGTCATAGACCCGGCGGCCATTGTCGTTGTACCAGGTGTCGTCATCGTCCGAATAGCTCGGGGCGCCTTCGATCTGCTCCTTGGTCAGGTCGATGCGATAGCCATCCAGCTGGGTGTCATAGTTCAGCTTTTCCCAGGGAAGCGGATAGTGATCGTCGCCGATGCCCAGGAAGCCGCCGAAGCTCAGCACGGCATAGGCGACGCGGCCGTCGCGCTTTCCGATGATCAGGCGTTCAATCGAGCCGATATGCCTACCGTCGGCACCATAGACGCGGGTACCTTCGACACGGTCGCTGGCGATCAGCGACGGTGTATCCTTGACATTCGGGTCGCGGCGGTTGGCGTCGGTATCCTGGTTCAACATTGTGTACCTCCTTCTTGGTGTTCCTCATGATGAGTGTGCAGGATCAACGCCATGGCGGACTCAAAGTTCCCACTCTCCCCAAGATCGCGCGACATCGGAATGTTGACGTTTACGTCAAGGTTAGTATAGCGTCATTCGGCTTGAACCGTTCAGGCAATGGCATAAGCTGCCGGACTGGAAGATGGAGGACTCTTCCAGTCAGTTGCCGGCTCGGCGCCGGCGGTGACAGCAAGGGAGAGAGGACAAAGATGAACAGCATTTCCGTCCATCCGAACGGAGCCAAGCCCGACAAACCGTGGCTTGCCAGCTATCCCGATATCGTTCCGGCAGAGATTCCGCCGCTGGAATATGCCTCGCTTGCCGAACTGCTCGAAAAATCCTGCGCCCGTTACGCCGACCGGACCGCCTTTTCCAGCATGGGCAAGACGATGCGTTACCGCGAGCTGGAGAGCCAGACGCGCAAACTCGCCGCCTGGCTGCAAAGCACCGGCCTTCAGAAGGGCGACCGCGTTGCCGTGATGATGCCGAACGTGCTGCAGAACCCGATCGCGACCTATGCCATCCTGCGCGCCGGCCTCGTGGTGGTGAACGTCAACCCGCTCTATACGCCGCGCGAGCTCGAACACCAGTTGCGGGATTCCGGCGCCAAGGCGATCTTCGTGCTGGAGAATTTTGCCCGCACCGTCGAGCAGGTCCTCAACAAGACCGACCTTCGCCATGTCGTCGTCACCTCGCTCGGAGAAATGCTGGGACCGAAGGGGCTGATCGTCAATTTCGTCGTGCGCAAGGTGAAGAAGCTCGTTCCCTCCTGGTCGATCCCTCAGCACAAGAGCTTCGGCCAGGTGCTGCGCGAAGGTGCGGGAAAAGAGCTCCAGCCGCTTACGCTTGTTGGCAGCGATATCGCCTTCCTGCAATATACCGGCGGCACGACGGGCGTTGCCAAGGGCGCGGTGCTGACGCATGAGAACCTGCTCGCCAACAAGGCGCAGCTGTCACTTTGGCTGCGATCGGCCTTCGAGCGCAAGAAAGAGCCGGAGGTGCTGAATTTCCTCTGCGCCCTGCCGCTCTACCACATCTTTGCGCTGACGGTGAATTCGCTGATGGGCATGTCGCTTGGCGCCCACAATATCCTGATCGCCAATCCGCGCGACATTCCCGGTCTCGTCAAGGAATTCGAAAAATCGAAGGTGCATATCTTCCCCGGCCTCAATACGCTGTTCAATGCGCTGATGAACAATGCCGATTTTGCCAAGCTCGATTTTTCCTCGCTGATCATGTCGCTCGGCGGCGGCATGGCCGTCCAGCGCCCGGTCGCAGACCGCTGGCTGAAGATGACGGGTACAGCGGTGACGGAGGGTTACGGCCTTTCCGAGACATCGCCTGTTGCCACCGCCAACCGCTTCGATTCGCCGGAGTTCACCGGCTCGATCGGGCTGCCGCTTCCCTCCACCGACCTCGATATCCGTGACGAGGAAGGCAATTCGCTGCCGCTCGGCGACGTCGGCGAGATCTGCATCCGCGGGCCGCAGGTGATGGCCGGCTACTGGCAGAAGCCGGAGGAGACGGCACGAGTGATGACCGACGACGGCTACTTCCGCTCGGGCGACATGGGTTTCATGGACGATCGCGGCTATACCAAGATCGTCGACCGCAAGAAGGACATGATCCTGGTCTCCGGCTTCAACGTCTATCCGAACGAGATCGAGGAAGTCGCCGCCATGCATGCCGGCATCCTCGAAGCCGCGGCCATCGGCGTGCCGGACGGACATTCGGGTGAGGCGGTGAAGCTCTTCGTCGTCAGGAAGGATCCGAACCTGACGGAAGCCGAAGTGAAAGCCCATTGCATCGCCAACCTCACCAACTACAAACGCCCGCGCTTCATCGAATTCCGCACCGAGCTGCCGAAGTCGCCGGTCGGCAAGATCCTGCGCAAGGACCTGCGCGGCTGAATTGGCAAATTCAAAGTGTTACAGCGTCCTTGGCACGTCTTTCGGACGCGCGGCGCTGTCATGAAATTGACAGCCATCCGCTTGCCGCGGGTGGCTTTTTTCTATTTCGGCAGGTGGCTGAACTTGATTTGCGGGTGAGAAAGCGAATAGTTTCCGCAACCTTTCCGCCTCCAAAGGAGCCTCCCATGAACGCCATCGTCGAACAGCTGAAAAGCACCGCTGATGCCACCAAGGCAACCGATATCCGTGCCGCCTTCGCCGCCGATTCGCAGCGCTTTTCGCGCTTTTCCGTCGCGCTTGACGACCTGCTGATGGATTTTTCCAAGACGGCGGTGAATGACGACATCCTCAAGCTCTTGGTGAAGCTCGCCGAAGAAGGCGGTGTCGAGACGAAGCGCGAGGAAATGTTCTCCGGCAAGGCGATCAATTTCACCGAGGATCGCGCCGTTCTGCACACCGCATTGCGCAACCGTTCCAACACGCCGGTTCTGGTCGAAGGCAAGGACGTCATGCCCGACGTCAATGCGGTGCTTGCCGCCATGGGCAAGTTTGCCGACGACGTCCGCTCCGGCACGCTGAAGGGTGCGACCGGCAAGGCGATCACCGATGTCATCAATATCGGCATCGGCGGCTCGGATCTCGGGCCAGTGATGGCGACGCTGGCGCTTGCCCCCTTCCATGACGGTCCGCGCGCGCATTTCGTCTCCAATATCGACGGCGCCCATATCGCCGATATCCTCAAGCTGGTGCAGCCGGAGACGACGCTGTTCATCGTCGCCTCGAAGACCTTCACCACCGTCGAGACGATGACCAATGCGCAGACGGCGCGCAACTTCATCGCCAAGGCGCTCGGCGAAGCCGCCGTCCAGCACCACTTCGCCGCCGTCTCGACGGCGCTCGACAAGGTCGCCGCCTTCGGCATCGACAGCGCCCGCGTCTTCGGCTTCTGGGACTGGGTCGGCGGCCGTTACTCGATCTGGTCGGCGATCGGCCTGCCGCTGATGATCGCCGTCGGCCCTGAGAATTTCGGCAAGTTCCTCGACGGCGCCCATGCCGTCGACAATCATTTCCGTAAGGCACCGATTACCGAAAACCTGCCGATGCTGCTCGGCCTGATCGGCTTCTACCATCGCAACGTGCTCGGCTACCCCACCCGCGCCATCCTGCCCTACGACCAGCGCCTGTCGCGTTTCCCGGCCTATCTGCAGCAGCTCGACATGGAATCGAACGGCAAGGGCGTCACCATCGACGGCACGCCGGTCGAAGGCAATTCCGGCCCGGTCGTCTGGGGCGAACCCGGCACCAACGGCCAGCACGCCTTCTACCAGCTCATCCATCAGGGCACGAGCATCATCCCGGCCGAATTCATGATCGCCGCCAACGCCTTCGAGCCGGAGCTGCGCCACCAGCACCAGCTCTTGATCTCCAACGTTCTCGCCCAGTCGGAAGCGCTGATGAAGGGGCGTACCTTCGCAGAAGCCAAGAAGCAGCTGACCGACAAGGGCATGGACGACAAAAAGGCCGATTTCATCGCGCCGCACCGGGTCTTTACCGGCAACCGGCCGTCGATCACCTTCGTCTACGACAAGCTGACGCCCTATGCGCTCGGCCGTTTGATCGCGCTTTACGAACACCGCGTCTTCGTTGAAGGCGTGCTCTTCCGCATCAACTCCTTCGACCAGTGGGGCGTCGAGCTCGGCAAGGAACTGGCGACGGGCCTGCTGCCGGTCGTCGAAGGCAAGGAGAGTGCCGCATCGCACGACTCCTCGACGCAGGGCCTGGTTGCGGCACTGGCGAAGCTTGCGAAGTAAGTATTGAGGGTGCGAGAGGCCGGTGGAAACGGCAAGGTTGCCGCGAAATCCCTTCTCCCCTCAGGGAGAAGGTGCCGGCAGGCGGATGAGGGGGCCTTACGGCACAACCCTTGCGTAAAAAACTATTCCGCAATGCCGTGCCTCAACGCCCTGAACACGGTCGAGACGATTCCAGCGCGGCCGAACCGCCAACATCGTCATTGCGGCCGCAAACGACGCACTGATATCAGCGGGCGCGGTGCATCCGCACGATGGGCTTCGTCATGCGAAACCGGATTGAACGTTCTCCTAATCAAAAATTGTAGAATGAATTCTTTCAATTCGTTGGAATCGCCCTAGATTCAAGCAAAATCTGTGCAGAAAATGCTCCGTTCGTTGCTCCCCTTTGGCCGCTCGCGTCCGGGTCGGCTCGTCGATGTCGGCGCCTTCACTGCATGGTCCCTGCCCAAGTTCAGGAGATGTCTCAAGTCGCTCGTCACACAGCGTTTTCATGTCCCATCTTCACCAAAGGAAGCTCATGAGCCGTCTTGTCGTCGTTTCAAATCGTGTTCCCATGCCCGCCAAAGATGGGAGCGCCGCCGCCGGCGGCCTGGCCGTCGCGCTGCAGGCAGCCCTGCAGGAGCGTGGCGGCATCTGGATGGGATGGTCGGGAGAATCGAGCGGGGACAGGGAACCTGGCCCGTTGTCGCAGCTGCAGAAGGGCAACATCACCTATGCGCTGACCGATCTCACCGACACCGACGTCGAGGAATATTATCGCGGCTTCGCAAACCGCGTTCTCTGGCCCATCTGCCATTATCGGCTGGACCTCGCCGAATATGGCCGGAAGGAAATGGCCGGCTATTTCCGCGTCAACCGCTTCTTCGCACACAGGTTGGCGCCGATGATCGAGCCGGACGACATCATCTGGGTTCATGATTACCACCTCATTCCGCTGGCGGCCGAACTGCGCCAAATGGGGCTGAAGAACCGGATCGGCTTCTTCCTGCACATTCCCTGGCCGCCAGCCGACATTCTCGTCACGATGCCCGTTCATGAAGAAATCATGCGCGGGCTCTCGCATTACGATCTCGTCGGCTTCCAGACCGACTACGACCTCCAGAACTTTGCCGGGTATCTCAAAAGGGAGGGAATTGGCGACGACCTCGGAAATGGATTGTTCGATTCCCATGGGCGGATATTCAAGGCCGGCGCCTATCCGATCGGGATCGAAACTGCAGGTTTTGCTGAGTTCGCCGAGAGAGCCGCAAACAATATCATGGTACAGAAGACCCGGCGCAGCATTGAAGGCCGGGACATGATCATCGGGGTCGACCGCCTCGATTATTCGAAGGGCATCATTCAGCGGCTGGAAGCGTTCGAACGCTTCCTCACCAGCAACCCTGGCTACCAGAACAAGGTCACCTATCTGCAGGTCACGCCGAAGTCGCGATCGGAAGTTCCCGAATACGAGCATATGCAGAAGATGGTCGCCGAACAGGCCGGCCGCGTGAACGGTGCCATTGGAACGGTCGACTGGGTCCCGATCCGCTATGTCAACCGATCGATCAGCCGCAACGTGCTTGCCGGCCTCTACAGGCTGGCGACGATCGGGCTGGTCACGCCGTTGCGCGACGGCATGAACCTCGTCGCCAAGGAATATGTCGCCGCCCAGGATCCCGATCGCCCAGGCGTATTGGTGCTATCGCGCTTCGCCGGCGCGGCTCGCGAATTGAAGGGTGCGCTGCTGGTCAATCCTTACGATATCGAAGGCACTGCCAATGCCATCGCCCGGGGCCTTTCCATGTCGCTGGAGGAGCGTCGCGACCGCTGGAGCATGACGATGGAGCATCTGCTGTCTCACGACGTCTCACTTTGGTGCAAAAACTTCCTGCGGGATCTGGTGCCTGCTCCCGAGCTTCGTTCGGAGCGTGACCCCGGATAGTCTCCTGATCGATCGACGTCGACTGGTCCTTCGGACCCGAGAAGGAAGAGGGAGTCGAGACGTAGCGGCAAGGAGGAGGTACTTACGGGCAAGATTCCGCGCGACCTGCTGCGTGATGTGGCGGATGACTGTCACCCGCCGTTTCAGTTGCGTTGACGCGTCTCAACCCTCGCCTTGGCACGATCGTGTGTGGCAGCTTGATCGCCGAAGCCAGACCGAGCTTTGCCAGCAGCCCGATGAAATACCAACCGAGATCCAGCTGCCCCGGCTCGATGCCGAGCCGCGCCGAATCCGGAAAGGCGTGATGGTTGCCATGGAAGCTCTCGCCAAAGGTCACCAGCCCGAAACGCGGCAGGTTATAGCCCTGCACCGCGACATCATCGACACTCCAGCCCTGATGGCCGCTCCGATGCGCGAAATGACCAACCAGCCAGTGTCCGGTCAGCGACACCGATATCCGCACGGCAACACCACAGACCACCCATGGCAGTCCGCCGAGCGCAAAGAGCGCGAGCCCCAAGGGGATCTGCTGCGCCATCCATGTCGCCTCCAGGAAACGATAGAAGCGGTCGCGCCGCTCGCGCTCTTCGAGGACGAAACGCGGTGGATGGTCCAGCGCCACAATGCAATGCATCTGCCAGAAGGCATCGATGAAGAAAGACCGCCGATGGGCATAGAGGTCATGGCAGTCTCGCTGCCGTTGCGCCCAGTCGCGAATGTCGTGCGCGTAGATCATACCGAAGGGGCCGGCCATGCCGACCAGCGTACCGAGATAGACGAGAAAGTGCTCGATCCAGATATGAGTGCTGAATGAGCGATGGATCAGCAGCCGGTGCATACCGACCGAATGACCAAGGCAGATCGTGATGGCGGTCAAGAGGATAAAGACGGCAAAGGCGCTCCAGGTGAAGGCCAGCGGGCCACCAATGACGGCAATCAAGGTCATGGCGGTGATCCAGATCGACTTTGCGGGCATCCAGGCCACTCTGCCCTTCACCGGATCGCTGCTGTTGTCGATCATTCGTCCAGTGGAAATACTGCTCATGGCAAACTCCTTCCCGTCGGGTGCATTCTCCTCTTGAACATCACCCACCAATTCATTAATTAAGCAATTACCTAACTACTTTGCACGAACGGAAACAATTAAGCAATGCATTAATTGCTTAATTGACCAATGGATCGATGCGATGATGCCGCAGGCACGGAGACCGGACTTGGACGAAGAGACTTTCGATGACACCGTAGAAGGCCGCTCCGTCAGCGCCGCCCAGCGAGTATTCCACGCGCTTTCCAGTGCGCCGCGCCGGAAGATCCTCGCCTATCTCTCGGCATCGGGTCTGACCGCTGGCGAGATCGCTGACCGCTTCAGCATGTCCAAGCCAGCCGTTTCGCAGCATCTTTCCATTCTCGAAGCTGCGGGTCTGATCAGACGAGAGAAACAGGGCCAGTTCGTCCACTATTCCCTGATCGAGAACAATCTCGTCAACACGCTCAACGGCTTCGTGCAGGAGGTCTGCCCGGTCGGTCGACCGATCAAGAAGGAAAGCCAGGCGCGGACCCGCGCGAAAGAGTAGGCTTGAGCACAGGATGTCAAGACGATGCCGGCGCGGTCGAAGCTCGCATGGGTATTGTTGGAAAGACCGGCTTCGCCGGCCCCCTCATCCGCCCTACGGGCACCTTTGCCAGGGTTGAGCCACCGGTCTCAACCCGTCCTTCGGACCCCCGCTGGGGAGAAGAGGGAATCGAGATGTTGCGGCAAGTCTCTTCTCCCCTCGGGGAGAAGGTGCCGGCAGGCGGATGAAGGGGCCGCACGGTACACCCTTCCCATATTGACGTGTCTCGCGCCGCCAGCGGCAAGCGCGAGGGGCAGAGGCTGGCTCGACCGTTAAAGCCCAATCTCGCGCGCCCAGGGTGGATTGGCGCCGGCGCGGGAGACGGTAATGGCGGCGGCTTTGGCGCCGAGGGTCAGGGCATTGCGCAGCGCCTGCTCATCCAGCGAGGCGACTTGGCGCTTGGTCAGCAGATTGTCCATCTTCAGCGAAGCCAGGATGCCGGCATCGAAGGTATCGCCGGCGCCGACCGTGTCGACGACGGTGACGCGCTCGCTCGGCACCGTTACCTTGCGATCCCTGGTATAACCGGAGGCGCCTTCCGCGCCCTTGGTGATGACGACGAGCTTGGCGCCGTGGTTCAGCCAATGGGCGGCGAGCGTATCGTGATCGCCCTGCAGGCCGAACCATTCGAGATCCTCGTCGGAGAATTTGACGATGTCGGATTTGCCGGCCATGCGCTTGATGCGGGCCATATGCGACGGCTTGTCCTTGATGAAACCGGGACGGATATTCGGATCGAGCGAGATGACGCGGTGAGCTGCTTCGCGGTCGAGCAGGGCTTCATAGGTTTCGCCGCAGGGGCTGGGGATCAGGCTGATCGCGCCGAAATGCAGCGCTTCGCAATCATCGCCGAGAATCGGCAGGTCGGCCGTAGTGATCATCCGGCCGGCAGTGCCCTCGTCGTAGAAGGCATAGGTCGCCTGGCCGTTCACCAGCTTGACGAAGGCGATGGTCGAGGGACGCGGAGTGATGGCGCATGGGCTGTAATCGACATTGCTCGCCTTCAGCGTCTCCAGCAGGATTTCGCCCATCATGTCGTCGGCAATGCCGGTGAAGAAGGCCGTCGGGATGCCGAGGCGGCCGAGCGCGATGGCGGTGTTGAAGATCGCGCCGCCGGCATAGGGGGCAAAGCCCTTTTCGCCGAGGGTGGTATCTCTCGGCAGCATGTCGATCAAGGCTTCGCCGCAGCACAAAATCATCGTATTCCTCCCAACAGGACTTCCACGTTCATCAACCGATTAAGCGAGCTTTTGTCAACTAGCTAGAGCGAAAGCTCACTAACCCCACCATTCCTTCCCGACCAGGCCAGCGGCGCATCGAGGAAGGCCTCGACCTCCGACAGCGTCTTGTCGTCGAAGAGCTTCTGCGCTTTGGCGACGGCCAGAACATTCCGCCAGGTGGCGATGTGATGCAGCCGGACCTTGCCGTCGGCAAAGCGTTGTTCGCCGAAGATGCCGTAGAAGAAGAGCGCGATGCCGTGATCGACGATGCCGCCGGCGGCACGGATGGCATCGATGAACTTGAACATGCTGCCGCCTGCTGTCGTCAGGTCTTCGATGACCAGCACCCTCGACCCTTCCGGCATATTGCCTTCGATCTGGGCGTTGCGGCCATGGCCCTTCGGCTGCTTGCGGACATAGATCATCGGCAGGCCGAGACGATCGGCCAGCAGGGCGGCGAAGGGAATGCCGGCGGTCTCGCCGCCGGCGATGCAATCGAACTGCTCGAAGCCGGCATCGCGCAGCAGGGTGCTGGCGGCGAAATCCATCACCGTCGAACGGATGCGCGGGAAGGAGAGCAGCTTGCGGCAATCGATATAAACAGGGCTCGCCATGCCGGAAGAGAGTTTATAGGGCTGGGCGGCATTGAAATGCACCGCCTTGATCTCCCAAAGCATCTTGGCCAGCAATTCGGCCATCACGGCGCGGTCGGGAAATGTGGTCTGGATCATGCGGCTCTCCTTTGGCTTGGATCCTTGCGGGAATAGCAGCAAGAGCCCGCCGTTTCCAGACGAAAGGCGGGGCTATTGCTGCAGCAGGCGGCCGATATCAACGATCTGCATCTTCTTGAACAAGGCGACTGCCTGAGCGCCCTCTTCCGCATCCAGCGACACGGCATAACGCACGGCGGCAGCAAGCAGCTGCATCGTCAGCCGGGCGATCGCGAGCAGTTCCTTCCGGTCGCGATCCGGCCATAGGCGGATAAGGACCGCGAGAAATGCCTGGGCATGGAATTCCATGTCCTCGGCATCGACCTGTTGCAGCAGCTTGTCGGTATGCGTCGCATGCCAGATGTCGCGCATGACGGGCTCGCGGCGGAAGAAGGCGTAATATTCGTCGACGATATTGGCGAGTGCGCCCTGCAGGGCCGCAGCGTCGGTCACCTTCGCCAGTTCCTCTTCGACGCACCGCCTGCCCTCTTCGTTGAAGCGCTCAGCCAATGTGCGGATGATTGAGGTCTTGTCCGGGAAATATTGGTAGAGGGCGCCGAAGGAGAGACCGGCTTTCTCGACAATCTCGCTCATCTTCAGGCCGTCGCTGCCATGGCTCTCGATCAACTGCGAGGCAACGGCGAGGATCTTTTCGAAGCGCTCGCGGCCGCGCTGCTGGCTGGGGATGCGGCGCAGCTGGCCGGTGGACTCCTGCTGACGCCTGCGCGTCGCGACCGGCTGTTCCGACATGCTTTCTCCTTTCCACGTTGACAAACAAAATAAGAGACATTATCTCATTTTGCAAATGAGAGAGTTTCTCTTGTTTTCAAAGTTTGGGAGGAGTTTTGACATGCAGACTTCCGAAATCGTCCTCGTCGGTGGATCGGGAAAGACCGGCGGCCGCATCATCAAACGCCTTGAAGAGTGCGGCCTCACCGTCCGCGCCGCATCGCGCTCCAGCGCACGGCCGTTCGACTGGGAGGACAGGTCGACCTGGCGCGGTGCGCTTGAGGGCGCATCGAGCGCCTATGTCGCCTTCCAGCCGGATCTTGCCGTCGCCTGGGCGGCGGAAGCGATCGAAGCGCTCGCCAAGGTCGCTGTGGAATGCCGTCTCGAGCATATCGTGCTGCTTTCTGGCCGCGGAGAAGAGGGCGCACAGCGGAGCGAAGCGGCACTCAAGGCCTCCGGCATAAACACCACCATCCTGCGCGCCTCCTGGTTCTGCCAGAATTTCAGCGAGGGCGCCTTCCTGGATCAAATCCTCGCGGGCCGCCTGCAATTGCCGGCGGGCGAGATCAGCGAACCCTTTATCGATGTCGACGACATCGCCGAGGCCGCGGTCGCCGCCCTGACCGATCCCGGCCATCGCAACAGGACCTACGAACTGACCGGCCCGCGAGCGCTGACATTTCGCGAGGCGGTGGCCGAAATCGCCGCGGCCACTGGGCGGCCGATCGAATATGTGCAGGTGTCGATGGCGGATTTCACCGGCGGGCTTGCGGATGCCGGCTTGCCGCAGGGCCTGGTCGATCTTCTGGAGGAGCTCTTCGGTCAGGTGCTCGATGGGCGCAATTCCAGCGTGATGGGCGGTGTCGCCGAAATTCTAGGCCGTCCCGCCACCGATTTCAGCGAATATGCCCGCCGGACCGCGGCAACCGGACTCTGGAGCGCCTGACCATGCAGATCATTCTCATCCCCTCACTCGTTGCCGCGGCGATCGGCAGCGGCCTCGTCGCCGGCATCTTCTTCGCCTTCTCGACCTTCATCATGACCGCCTTCTCGCGCATCCCGACGGAGCAAGGCATCGCGGCGATGAACTCGATCAACGTGACGATCGTCCGCTCGCCCTTCATGGGCCTCTTCGTGCCGACGGCGATCCTCTGCCTCGTCATCGCCGTGCTCACCCTGATCGACTGGCGCGGCGGGGCATCCTTTCTGATGCTGGCGGGTGCAGGCCTCTATATCTTCGCCGCCTTCCTCTCGACCATCATCTTCAACGTGCCGATGAACGATGCGCTGGCAAAGGTCGGCGGCAACGGGACGGAAGCGGTTCAGCTCTGGACCACCTATCTCAGGGACTGGACGTGGTGGAACCATGTGCGGACCATCGCCTCGCTGCTTGCCTCGGTGGCCTTCGTGCGGGCGTTGATGATCGTCTGAGGAAGGCGGAGGCATTCAAGGAGCAGCGTGGCGGCGTGTCCTTCGAGGAGATCCTGCGGATCGCGCCTTGGATGAGGCAAATTGGAGGGGCGCAGCTTCGCTCCCGCTTCGGTCACCGGCTCCGGAAAGCGCGCCAGGCGGAGATCACGGCGAGCAGCAAGAACAAGCCTGCCAAACCAGCCCACAGAGAACCGCCTTGCGTCAGGTTGTCACCCTCGGGAGTGAGGCAGCTGGATAAGGCTTGCGATATGCAATCTCGGAACTTCCAGTACCTTTCATAGAACAGCCATCCGAAAAAAATCGACAGAAGCGTTAAGACGAAGACTGGAAGGTATTTCATTTTGCTCCTCTCGGCAGGCATGCCCGCGACCCCATGGCTCCGGCGTTGCGTCCTTGTCTAGACTGGATAGCTATGGCTAGCGCCAAGAATGACGGAATGCGCGGTGACGTTCCAGCCAAACTCGTCGCCGGCGCAACGGGATACGGGGAACGGAGGCGGTCACCCA